>DPJP01000292.1 GCA_003542955.1 Armatimonadota bacterium | reverse complement strand
ATGTGGCCTGGGGCCAGTCGTCATCTATATGGCGGAGGGGGAGGGATTCGAACCCCCGGAGCTTTCGCTCAACGGTTTTCAAGACCGCCACCATCGACCACTCGGTCACCCCTCCGCGGGCGCTTCATTATGGGAATGCCGGGCAGGCCATGTCAACACGCCGTAGAGTACGCGGAGGCCGCTCCAGAGACTGCAGAGAGGCGCGAGGTGGGTTCCGTTGGCTGTGTGCACGTGAGACCGGGTGGTGAGCAATCAGGGTGTTCGCGGTCAGACGGAGAGAGGGGCGAAGCCCCGACTGGCGTCTCACGGGACGCCGATCGCACCCGGGCGAGACAATGCGGGGCTCCAGTGTCTCGGCGCTCTCGTGTGGCCCATCGTGGCAGGAGGAAGAGCCCAATGATGCGTGCAGAGCAGCCGCCGGCGCGTCGAGCTTCGTGAGTTCAACGAGCACATTGAGAAGGGACGGCATAACGTGTTATGCCAGGCGGCCGGCGTGCACCGCATCGGCAGCTGCCGCGACATGTCGACGCTGAGGGAGGCGTTTGGTGAGAATCGGCCATGGGGGGGAGAAGGTAACGGCAGCGCGCGGAATGAACTCGGGGAGCCACCTGTACCTTCAACGTGGAACGCGACGTAGCCACAATAGGAGAAAGGTCGGTACCAGATGACTGCGTCGTGGCGAACCGTGCGTGTCTTCATCTCCTCCACCTTCCGTGATATGCATGCCGAGCGGGACCACTTGGTGCGGTTCGTCTTCCCGCGGCTGCGTGAGGTGCTGGTTGGGCGGCGAGTCCGGCTGGTGGATGTGGATCTGCGCTGGGGCGTTACGAGTGAGGAGGACGCGGGCGCTGTCTGCCGTCAAGTCATTGACGATTGTCGGCCACGGTTCATTGGCCTACTTGGTGAGCGCTACGGCACGGTGCTGCCCGGCCAATCGCGCTCCGTCACCGCAGATGAAATACACTACGGCGTCCTCGACTACCCGGGGAAGGTCGAGGCATTCTTCTACTTCCGAGCCGACGAGGCCACAGCCCAAGTCCCAGATGAGTTGGCCGGGGACTACCGTGAGCCAGGCGGTAGCAGAGGCGGAGATGAACTGCAGGCGCTGAAGTCGGCCATCCGCGGGGCAGGTTTCAACGCATTCACCTACCCGGCGCAATGGGACGCCCAACGCCGGCGATTCGTGCATCTCGAAGCCTTTGGCGAGCGGGTCTACCGTGACATGCTCGCCAGTCTCGATGATGAGTTCGGGGCGGCAGACGCGCTCGACTTGCCGGAGTTCGTTGCTGAGAACGCGGCACAAGAGCAATACGTCGCCGACCGCCAGACGGGCTTCGTCGAAGGCAGCCGCAAAGCGGTGCTTGATGATCTGGAGGCCTGGGCACTGGGTGAAGGAGCGCCACTGCGAGGGTTGGTGGGCGCGTCGGGAAGCGGCAAATCGGCGTTGTTGGCGCGACTGTGTCAACGCCTCAGCGAGGCCGGCGCGCAGGTCGTCGCGCACTTCGTGGGAGCCAGTCGAGGTTCCGGCGATCTCCGCCTGAGTCTGCGGCGACTGTGCCATGCACTGGGTCACGAGCAGCCGCCGAGCACGCTCGAGGAGCTGAAGTCGTGTTTTGCCGAACTGCTGAGTGCGGCGCCCCGGCGGGTCATCATCGTGCTGGATGCGGTCAATGAGATGGACCCAGCGGACGCTGCATGGGCATTGGCCTGGGTGCCGTCACCGCCGTCCGGCCAAGTGCGCATCCTGATATCGTCAGTGTCGGGCCACGCAGTGGCAGCCGCCCTGGAGCGCCGGCTGGACGCGCTCGACGAGTTGGGCCCGTTCAGTTCAGCCGACGCCCAAGCCCTGTTTGAGCAGTACCATCGGCGCTACCACAAGCAGCTGGATACTGCGCAACAAACGCTACTCCTAAGTAAGGCTGAGAGCGACCTCCCCCTGTACCTGAGTGTTGCGCTAGATGAACTGCGAACACTCGGCCAGTTTGAGACCCTGACGGAGCAGATCGAGGCGCTGCCAGAGACGACTCGGGAGCTGTTCCTGTGGGTCCTGCAGGAGCGCTTGGCCCGTGACCCGGACCTCGTGGACGGCGACGGACAGCCCTGCGGCGCGGCGCTGGTGCGGCGATGCATGTCCTGCCTGGGCGTCAGCCGGCATGGTCTGTCGCAGGCCGAACTGGTAGCGCTGTGCGATCCGCACGACCCACGGGGCAATGTGGCGGCGGTGCTGCGCTGGCTGCGCCCCTACCTGATGCTGCGGGGAGAGATGTACGACTTCGCTCACACGCAGCTGCGCGAGGTGGTGGGCACAGCCTACCTGGGTGACGACCACCAGTGCATCGAGGCCCATGGGCGTCTGGCAGACTTCTTTGTGGGGTTGGGCTGTGACTCGCCCCGCGGCGTCTCGGAGCGAGCTCACCACCTGACCGCCGCGGGCGAATGGGACAGGCTGACGGCGGCCCTGACCGAACTGAGGGCATTGGAGACCAAGGTCAAGGCGCGTCAGGTGTTCGATCTGGCCACGGATCTCCGACAGGCCTGGCAGGCCATGTGCCCGGAGCATCCCTGGTGTGAGAACCTGCGGCTGCTCGACGAAGCGCTACGGCGACATCTCGAGTTCATCGATCTGCACCGAGTCGACTACCCGGTGGCGTTGTTCCAGTGCCTCTGGAACGAAGCCTGGTGGTACGACGCACCTGAGGCCGAGTTGCACTACGTCACCCCTGAATGCTCCTCGCAGGCCAGCTCGCCACCGTGGCATCGGCCCGAACCAAAACTGTGCACATTGCTGGCGCGCTGGCGGGCGGAGAAGGAGGCCCGCGAACCGAGCACCGCCTGGGTCCGATCCCACCGACCACCAGCCAGCCCGCTAGGCTCCGGGGAGACCGGCCGCTTGGAGGGTCTCCCGGCGACCGTGGACTCGCTGGCGTTCTCTCCCGACGGTCATTACCTCGCCATCGTCGCGTTCGATCACGAGACGACGCCGAGTAGTACAGCCGCCCTGGCCGCACACGCGCAGACGCTACTCTACCCCACGAGCGATGGCCTGGCCCAGTTCGAAGTTCCGACTGACGGGGGGGGGCTCGCGCTTGAGGCAGATATGCGGCGAGCCCGGCGCTCAGAACGCTCCGGACTCAGTCTATATGATCGCACCAGCGGCCGTCTTCGCCCCGCAGCCTGGTCGGGAGCCAAGCCCACGGCAATCGCTTTCGGGCCGGACAGCCGGCGCCTCCTGGTCGGGGATGTGCACGGCGGGTTGTCGATTGTCGACGTGGAGTCGGGGGTTCGCGACGGCGGGGTCCAGGTGTCCGAGGACATAATCACAGCCGTGGCCTGGTCACCCAACGGTGAGTACGTTGCCGCGGCGACACGCGGCGGCGCGCGGGTTTATCACGCCATGACGTTTGCGCCGGCCATGTCAACCGAGATGCCCGGGGCGGCGATGACCCTGTCCTTCTCGCCAGACAACGCTCTGCTCGCCGTCGCCACAAGCGGCAACATGCACGGCCCGGGCGTCACTTACCGTCTGGGCTTGTGGGATGTGGCCACGGGCGACTGCTTGCAGGAGAGAGCTGACCTGCCCTGGGGCGTCATGGAGTTGGCGTTTGAGCCGATCGAGGGACGCTTCATCGCCTACGGGTCGACCGATGGTGTCCTGCGCCTCTGGTGGTTCCGCGACGGCGAACGCGTTGACGAGTTGGGTCGGCATGCCAGCGCTATCTGGAGCATAGACGTATCGGCCGATGGCGCGTCCATCGGCACAGCCTCTATAGATCGCACCGTCGGTCTGTGGGACGTGCCGTCGCAAGCGTCGGTGGCGCAGTACAGCGGGCACGAGAAGGAGGTCATCTGCGTGCGGTTCAGCCCAGATGGGCAGGTGCTCGCCTCCGGCGCACCAGACGGAACCGTGCGATTCTGGGACCCGTCTCGGCGGCCCCAGAACCTTACTCGGCGGGACCATCGCGGCGAGGTGACATCTCTGTGTGCGGACCGGAGGGGGTGGCTGGTGACCGACTGGACAGGTATCGCGGCCCTGTGGGACCCTGTCACCGGCCGGCAAGTCGCCGCACAGCGCTTTGGCATCGAGCTGTCGGCAGTGGAGGCTGCCGATGGGAGCAACGGGCAGGTAGTCCAGCGGGAGGGCGCATGGCTACACGTCTTCGATCCAGAACTCCCGCCCTACAGGGGGCTGCCTGGGGCCCTCCTCAGAGGACCATCTACCTGCGTGGCCAGGAACACCAACGGTTGCTCGCTGGCGGTCGGTCTGCGCGACGGGAATGTGGCGCTCTGGCCCCAGGAGAGCCCCAAGCCGGTGTTCGAGACAGGTCTGCCAGCCGGGGTGCCGTGCGGCTGGGACGAGACAAGCCAACTCGTCGTGTTCTCCACGGAGGTTCGGTGCGTGGCAGCGACTCCCGGCGACGATTGGTTGGTCGCGGGCCGGCGCGATGGCTCGGTGGTGTTCGCTCGAGTGGCTGGGACTGGGCACGGCGCGGTGGAGCAGGTTCACGCTGCGCCTGTGATTGCTGTGGCGGTTTGCGCCACTGCGCCGCTCGTGGCCACTGGCGACGCCAGCGGGACCCTAGTGCTGTGGATTCTCTCTCGCGAATCAGTTGAGCCCCAGGGCTGTATCATGAGTCTGGTCCGAGGCCTGTTCACGCCGGCAGGACCATTCGACCACCGGGTCTGGCCCGCGCACCATGGCGCCATCGTCGACCTGGCCTTCGACCGGGATGGCCGGCGCCTGGTCTCTGTGTCCCGCGACGGCACGTCACTCACCTGGGACATCGCAGCTTTGTGCCACGACCGGCAGTCAAGGGCGGATCTGAGGAAGCGGCGCTCCGGCATTCCCTGTGATGAGGACACGCCGGTACCGTGCGCTCGATACATCGGACGGACGAACGCCGCCCGTCTGGCGGAGACAGATGGCGGCGCTCAGCCGCTGCCCTTTGCGCGCGGGTCCGATACCGCATTTGCCGATCGTAACGGGGTGTCTGTCGCCTACTACCCCACGCCGTTGGACCGGTTGACTCGGAGTCGCACGCATGACATCTGGGCCGCTCACGAGGACTACGGCCAGGCGCTGCACATCATCTCGTTGGCAGGGCACGGCGCAGACGACCCGCCCGGCCCCTGAACCACGCTACTCGTGAGCGCGGCGGCCGGTCGCGCCCGCGATGGGGTGGTTTTTGTCTGTCCCCGGTGGGGGTGGCGTCTCGGGACATCATCGCATACCTGACGCTCTCGAGACTGCGGAGATGCCGGGCAGCCACCGTCTGTGACCGTTCGTCGTGCCTGGGTAAGGTACTCATTGGAGTGCCGAGGCCGCTTCTCCAGGAGCCAGAGCACGCGATGGCGCGCATCAACAGGCGGAATCCGCCCCGGCGTGAGACGGCAACAAAGCCGGTCTCAGTGGTCGAGGCGTGTCTCAACTGCCTGAGCGCAGGAAGTGCCCAGTCTTCACGCCCTTCCAGTCAGCGACGGCGCTCCTCGGCCGCGCGGATGTTGTTGGCGACTACCGCGCGAAAGTGGGCGTCTTCGGGATCGTCGCTCAGAAGAGCTCGCGCCCGCTTGAAGCTGGAGATTGCCTCGTCACATCGTCCGAGGTCTATCAGGGCCGCCCCTTTGTTGACCATGGCGCCGAAGAGATAGAACTTGCGCTCATAGGGGGTGCAGGTGTGATCCAGCGAAGTGAGTACCGGGATTGCCTCCTCCGCGGACGCCAAAGCCTCGCGGGACCTACCCAGACCCAGGAGTGCCGCTGCGGCGCCTCCCTTGGCAATTGCGACCATGGCGGCGCCGGTAGGTGGGGGGAGGCTCGCCGCGCCCTCGATTGCACGCAGGTTCCAGTCGAGGGAGCCGCTGAAATGGCCCATCTCATAGGCCACCTGGCCCTGTTGCACTGCCAGCTTGACCGTGGCCACCTCCCTGGCCTGCGCGTCGTTCATGGGACCTGTGGCCGGCGATAGATGATCCGCTACGCCGTGTGCATTCGCTCCCGAGACGTCTCCTGTCTGCTTCGGCGGGTCTGCGGATCTCGTGGCGGCTGGGGCTCGGGCTGCCCCTTGGGCGCTACCTCGCTTTCCCTCCGTGCCCGGTGCGTCGCGTTTCTTCTTCCGCCGCGGGGGTTCGTCCGGTTGCAGAAGAGCAATAACTGCCTGGTGGCCTGCACGGCGTGCGAGCTTCAGCGGGGTTATCCCGCGAACTGATGCCTTCGGGTTCGCCCCGTTCTCCATCAGGAGTTTCACGACTTCGCTGTGACCATGCATCGCCGCCATATGGAGGGCGGTGTAGCCATCGGCGTCCGGTACGTCAACACCCACTCGGCCGAAACCCAGGAAGCCGCGCAACAGCCGCGAAACGCGGCGGGCGTCGCCCTTCGATGCCGCCTTGTGTATCGATGACATCCCTGTTCTCACCTCGATAGCCACTGATCTTTGCACAATTGCAGGTACTCAGCTCTGGGGATGAGCCCTACTTCCTCGATGAAGCCAGGCCCCCTCTGTCGGTGGCGCACCCGGCGCATGGAGGGCAGTAGCTGGTCGTCAGGTTCCGCGATCGTGTCGGGCGAGCAGTTGGCGATGTCCCTGCTTCTCAACGTCACCCACACGTACACCAGAGGGCCAAGTTCCGGAGCATCTGCCGCGAAGGCTTCCACCTTTAGCCAACCCACCTGTACCTCGAAGTGCTTGTCGGTCTCGCGGCTGCGATAGCACGGCGGGACGTCACATCCGAGGATCACTAGCCCGCAGACACGGCGGGGCAGGTTGCGGAGGCACCCTATCACTCTGAGGTGCTGATGCTCCCTGAGAGCCAGTGGTCCGCGGACGGTGGATCGGCGTTCGATCGCCATGGAGGGTCTAGATGGAGGGCCCTTGCCGAAACTTGCCCCCGACGAACTGCTTGCGTCTGCGTGCCTTCGCGTCACGGAGAGCGCTGCCTGTGCTCGCCGGCGCGAGATCAGCCGGAGTATCCTTCGTGATCGGCATGGCCTGCTTTCACAACGCCGCCGACCTCCGCCCAACGACCTTCTGCCGTCGCCCCCTTGAGCAGCCATCCATCCATTCATGCTGACCAGTCCCGTGGCCCCACCAGAGTCCGGCCCGCTTTCACAGGCTGCCCCCTGCCCACCTGATCATCTGCCTCGACGGAACAGCCGGTGTAGCCACCCTCCGCCTTCTCCCGCCTCGCGAGGCGGGAGCATGTCGCGGCCACGCCTGAGGTTCGCCATGCAGAGCGCAGCCATCTCCTTTTCNNTCACGCCTTCGCGTACGCTACCGGTGAGGAGCAACACATTGCCAAGGTCGTGCAGGCATCCTGCATATGCCGAGCGCAGTCGTGCGTCGCTGCCTAACGCGCCTTCGGCCTCCTGCCCAGACCTCAAAGCTCGCCGCAGGTCACCGGCCGTAGCGTACTCGCTGACCATGGCGCCCTGGATTACCGCGAGGATGGGCTTGGCCTCAGGAACTGGTGCCAACCTCTCCATCGCCTCCTCGTGTTTGCTGATGGCATCAGCAGCGTTGCCGCCACGAAACGCTGCCAGCCCCTCCTCGTAGCCCCGTACAGCCTCGAGGAACCTGCAGAAGTGATCCCTGTTCTCTGACGCGGCCAGCTTGTGGCTCACCTCGTTGGCCACGGCCATCGATCCCCAACTCATGCGATCACATCCGTCTCCTGTGCTGTGTCCCAAGTTGCTGTCCTATTGCCACGATTGTCTTGCGCGCAACGCAGGCCTCGTGGGAATCGAGTTCCCTTCGCCGGCACGATGACCTTTCTCCGCCTTGCTACCCCTGATGATAGGCACGGCAGCCCCCGGCCAGAGCCACATGTCGCGTACCTCCTGGTTCTTCGTTATCGAGCGCCGCTCTGGGGGTCGACAATTCAGCGAAGACGCGCCGTAGGACGCCAAGCCCATCTCCCGTGTCCGTGCCGTGGCTACGAGTTGCGGCCATGGCTCAGACAGGGGTACGATCTACATGGACTGCTGCTTCGGGAGGCTATTGCAGAGGTCATCGAGGGCGCGGATAGCTTCATTGTCCTCTGGGACCACTTCACGAGTGGATTTCAGCGTAGCGTCAGCATCGAAAAGCACATCGGCCAGGTTCTTCCCGAGCGCCTCTCTGATCTCTCTGCGCATGGCCAGCATCTGCTCGCAGTTGTGGCACGAGTCGCGCAACCGCTTCCCTACCACGTCAGAGCAGGCCAGATTCGCCACAGCCACTTCCATGCTGCTGGCTGGGCACTTGCACCGGCCGCGGGGCCCGCGTTCAGGCCCCGCGCCGAGAACTGAGGAGACTCTATCCGGATGTAGGTAAGCACCAGTGATGAAGGGCGATGATTGTATGCCCCACCGAATCTATCCATGGGCTCCCCATCCATCATCCCCGGAGAATCGGGCCAACACGGCTTTGCACAAGGGCATGAGGAAAGCGGAGGGTGGCTTGCAGGGAGCCGAGATGGGGAATTGGGACGCCGGTCA
>DPJP01000301.1 GCA_003542955.1 Armatimonadota bacterium | reverse complement strand
TCGTCTTCCCCCTCAACTGGGCGACGTCTTCGATCGATTCACCGACCCACAAGTAGTCGTAGAGGTCACTGGTGAGGCCCCGCGCTTCCGTTCCGCCGACATGGACCTTGAACACTCCGCCGCGCGCATGAACCATGTCTCCGACCAGCCCCAGCAGGTCCCAGAAGGATGAGTGGACCTGCTCCGTCTCGGGCCCGACGCGAATGTCCCCGGGGAGCGGCTCCGGGTGCAGATAGAGAGGGGAGTAGCCCGCATCATCGTAGAGCCCGTCGACGCCAAGCTCATCGAGTAGCCGCTCGAACCACGGCATGCAGTAGGCGCGCCAGCCGGGGTGGGCGGGCGAGCAGTGCGCGTAGTCGAAGTACAGTTCGACGAGGTGATCTGGCTGCGACCAGCCCGGATCGAAGTCGGCGTCGGTGGCCTCGAAGAAACCCGTCGAGGCGTAGAGCATGATCTTCATGCCCAACTCATGCACCAGGTCGATGAACGCGCGCAGCCCCGCCTCATCGTGCGACTTGAACTTGTGCCCGCCCAGTACCCGCTGGGAGTCGTTCCACTCCTCGTGGAGTTGGATCAGCCCGACGCCGTGGTCTGCGAAGCTCTGCAGCAGTTCGCGATCATACTCCGTCGGCGCAATCGCGGTCGGCTCCGGGTACTCGCCGAGGTTGTAGGTCACCTGCCCGGCAATGTACTCCCCGATGCGGTGTTCGGCCATGCATGATCCGACCGCCGCGTTCACGTCTTGCAGGTTCTGCTGCCTTCTGCGATGGTACTCGATGCTCACCTGTGTGCCTCCAGTGTCAGATGTAGCCGCTTCACGCCTCGTCCACGATCGCGCCCCAGCCGTCGGGCTTGCGCAGCAGCTTCCCGCCGTCGGGGATCTCGCTGCAGGAATCAGGGCAGTAGGCGCCCTCATTGATGAAGGCATCCACGTTTGGGGTGTGGACCACGGGGTGGCCGGAGATGCTGATGTAGTCGCCGCATTGCTGATCGGTGGTGAAGAGCAGGACGCGGGGCGCTGCCGGGCCATGGCTCGTTGTTCCCTGCGCGTCTTCGAGTGCCGTCAGCCGCCATCATTCCGCACATGCGGGGGCAGCCCTTCACACGTCGCATTCCTGCTCATCGGCCGTTCTGCCTCTGCGCTGGCCGTGTTCCGCCAGCGCCTCCTCGTGAGCGTCGGCGATCTCTCGCTCGCCCGAGCGGTGCAGTGTCCAGTGTGTCAGCGGAGGGCCGATGAGTTCGCTAAGCGCCACGGCGGTCAGTATCACGGTGGTTATCGGCGACCAGAATGGTGCGAACTCGGGTATCGATTGCACGATAAAGACGAGGCCGATAGCGATGCCGCCCTGCGGTACCATCGCCAGCCCCAGGAAATGATGCAGACAGCTTTCTGCCTTCACAATTCTCGTCCCAGTGCGCGAGCCCAGATACTTGCCGCCGAAGCGCGCAAGCATGTAGATGACTATCACGGGCGCGCTGGCAAGGAAGGCTCCGAAGTCGAAATGGGTCCCCGCGATGACAAAGAAGATTGCGAACATTGGCGGCTCGAACCGCTCGATCGCCTCAAAGGCGCCCCTCTCGCACCGGTAGCTGTTCGACATCACTAATCCCATGCTCATCCCGGCCAGGATGGATGGCAGTGAGAGAAGCTCCGCGAAGCCCGCGCAGAAGATCAGGCCCCCCAGCGTCAGCAGGAGCGTCGGCCCATGCTCCGTCTGCTTCTCGATAAACGGGTGGATCAGCACCGCGACCAACGCCCCCCAAAGAAGCGCGCCGACGATGCGCAACAGCGCCATGCCGACGCCCACCAGAAGCCCACTCGGCTCCGCGGCCATGAGAACGTCGCGGACCAGAACGGTGACGACCCCGAAAACGCTGATTGCGAGAGCATTGTCAATGGCGACAGACATCATCAGGCAGCGCGTCATCAGCGTCTGCCCGCCATATTCCTTGACCACTGCCAGGCTCGAGGCAGGTGCCGTGTCCATCGAGATGCTGCCCATCAGAAGTGCGATTGGCAGCACGAAGCTCAAGTAGGTTGATCCCTCCGGCATCAAACTGCCGAAGACAATGTGTCCCAACACCAGCATGCAGCCCGTCACGAGCAAGAAGGCGCCGAACGCCTCGAAGGAGGGGATGATGATAGGCCGACGGTAGTCGATGTGGGCGAACCGGAAATCGAGCAGCTTCCCGATAGTGAATGCGATGATGACCAGCGCGATGTCCGCGAACACGCGCATGTTCTCAGTCACCATCTCGTGGGTGAGCAGGTTTAGCCCGTAGGGGCCGATCAGCATGCCGATGGCGATGTAGCCGGTCACCGTCGGCAGGCGCATTACCTTCGCCAATCTGCCTGCCACCGCGCTCACGAGCAGGACGAAGCCGATAGCGACGAGCAGCTGCGTCGCGCGTGGCGCGCTATGGAAGATGTCGGCGAAGGTCTGAAGCATGGATCAGCTCCTGTGGCGTGGGTCTGGCAGGTGGTCGCTGGGCGCCCGCGATGCTGGATGTGCGGGCTCAACCTCCGCAGCCATTATACACGACCAGGGGCGTGCCGTTCCATACCGGGCATCGTGGCCGCGGTTGGGAGATCACGCAAACAGCCCCCGCTGAGGGCGACGTGGATCGCGGGACAGCGCGAAGCGTCAGATGGAGCAGGCCGCTTACGAAGCCCTTCTGCGCTGATGGGGCATGGGATCGTCCGCATGACGCACTGCCGGGCCACCGGCATCCGGGAGGCGCGGATGGCAGTTCTGTACGTCATCCTCGGCTACCGTGGTGTCGCGCGGCTCAACCGTGCTGATGCTGCGGCGATTGACCATCATTACCGGCCTGAAGCTGCCGGTTGCCGAGTATTGCCGGTCGATGCTGACATTGGTGATGGTGACGAAATCGCGCTCGGGGTCATTGATCACGGCGCTGAGGCGGCTCCCGGCCGGCACATAGATGTCGCCGACCATGATCATCCCATCGAAGGTGTGGACCTCGACCGTCTGCGGACGGCCGCAACTGCGGATGTAAGCGATGTAGACATCGCACCCTCCGCAGTAGTCGCGTGGGCGCTTGCAGCACGGCGAGACGCTGACCTCCCAGCATCTGCGGCCCTGCTCGGCTGCCACGCAACCGGCGCAGGTCTCGCGATTGAGGCCGCTGATCGCCCAGTAGTCCTCACACCAGGGCCGGTCGCTCTGAGTTTTTTCCGTCCGCCTCGGGTCCATGGTCCTCGGTTCTTCCTCGGGGAAGGCGACCGCGCGCGCGGCGCAGTCGCAGCCCGTCTCCGCTACCGGAGATATCGGGTGTGGTGAGCCCCGTCTTGAGGCGTCGAGGCGTTGCCGTCCCCCGCACCTGAATGGCTGCCACCCGAGCCAAACCCCGACGGCGTAACGCCCGGGGCAACTTCGTGTAACAATGGGGCCAAAAGGCTCGCACCGGTCTGCTGCAGTGCACCCGCCGGTGCGCCCGGCACGCGCTTGCGCGGCGTGGCGCCGACGCGAGGCCCCGGCACTGACCGCAGGCACGGCAAGTCGTGCCCGAGTGTCTTCCGCCCGCGGCCGTCAGGCCCACGCGCTGCGGGGCTCAACGCTTCGAGCGCCGCCCTGCGGTCCCGTGGGCGCGCCCGAGCATCCCGCTCTGGGCGATCAGCCGGCGTGGTGCGCCCGACATCGCGCCGCACGGGGGGCGGAGGCCACCGAATCCTCGGCGCTCTCCGCGAAAGACCAATGGCTCAAGTCGCGCCTGAGCCCCGCCGATGAAGCATCTGACACCAATTCCAGGGCGGCTTCCGAGGTACCAGTTAGAGGGAGAACCGATGAAGTCCAGACTTGATCCGAGCACGGCTGCCCGCCAGAGTCGCGAGCGGTGGGACAGCCAGTTCTCCGCGCCGGGCACCTACGTCCCGGCGCTCGACGCGCTTATGCAGATACTCGATGCCAAGGATGGCTACACAGCGCTGCACTGCAGGCGCGTCCGCGAGCTGGCGCAACTGGTTGCCGTGAAGATGGACTGGCAGCCGCTCATGGTTCGCACGACCATGCTCGCGGCCTACTATCACGACATCGGCAAGCTCGGCATCTGTAACTGCGTCCTGAACAAGCCCGGGCGCCTGAGCCCCGCGGAACGCGAGGCCATGCAGAGACACCCCACCGTCGGCAGGGAGCTGATAGAGAGTTTTCTCATCGTGCAGAGAGCGGCGGTCGTCATCGAGCAGCATCACGAGTCGTGGGACGGCAGCGGCTATCCGCATGGCGCAGCCGAGGACAACATCCTCCCGGAAGCGCGCATACTGCGTGTCTGCGACGTCTACGACGCACTGGTCACAGACCGCCCATACAGGCAGGGATACGCACATGACGAAGCCGCCCAGATAATCCGTGAAGGGATAGGGACAGAGTTCGAGCCCCAGGCTGCCGAGACGCTGCTGTGCGTGACACAGCAATTGAGGATGGCCGCCTGAGAACACATGCCCGTGTACCGGCGCACACCGTCGGCGCCCGCCCGGGGCAAGCCCGGGGGCGGTGCCGCGATGGCGTCGGCTGGACAGCACTCCTGAGCACCTGAGTGAGTATCTGAGAACTGGAGTTGGGCAGCATGTTCGGACGCCCGTTCCCACGAGCGTCATTCATCACGGTCTACACGGTGACATTCAGCGTTGTCACCGTGCTGTCACTGTGCCTGATGGGCAGGACTATCTCAACACGGATCACCGAGGCGCACCGGGCGGCGGAGCACGACATCGGCGGTTTCGCGGCCGACCTCGCCGTTGCCGCCAGGGCCGATATCGTCGCTGCCGAAGAGCAGGCGCTCGACGAGAAGACCGGCCGCATCGCGGCCGATGTCGCCGGGCACCTGCAGCGGCATCCCCGGAGGACGCTCAACGACCTCCGGGCGGACGAAGCATTCATGCGTCTGGCCACCCAGGACGTCGCACGGGTCGGCTGCACGTTCGCATTTGAACTCGGTGGAGGGCCCGTTGTCGTGCCGCCCGAACCCGTCGCCGATGCTCCCTCCCCCGGGCGCGTGGTCCTCAGCCCCGAGTCGATCGAGAGTGTCGTGTCCGGAGTGTGGGTCACCGACCGCGCCCACGGTTACTACCGGACCATTCAGCTGGGATCACGCGGCGAGCAGTGGTACATCGCCACCGCCCCCGTACCAACGTCCACCGCCGACGGGCGACACATAGTGATCGCGTGCGCGGTTCCCGCCGGCGCCCTCACAGAACGGGCCGCAGGCATCAACGGCGCGCTCGTCGCCATGCGCAGCGAGACCGCCAGGCGCATGGCTGCGGCCTCAAGCAGCGCCGGTCGCAGCGTTCTCGTCAGCTCCGCGGTCGCCATCGGCGCCGTCGCCTTCATGCTGGGGCTGTGCACCTGGCTGGTCGTTCGCAATCATCGCTACCTCGCGGCTTCCGAGCAGCGCTATCGCATGCTGAGCGAGCACGCCCTGGTGGGGATGTTCGTCTACCGCGCGGGGACCCTGCACCTGGTCAACCGGCGCTTCGCCGAGATGCTGGGCTACGAGCCTGATGACCTCGTTGGGCGGCCATTGCTTGAACTGGTCCACCCTGATGAACGCGACGCAATCTCCGAGATTGTCAGGCTGCGCGAGAGTAACGCCGAAGCCCCCGAACGCTATGAGACACGATTCATCACCGCCGACGGGCAGGAACGCTGGGGTGATGTGTGGAGCCGTCGGCTCGAGGATACCCTCTCCGGCGGAATCATGGTGAACGTGCTTGATATCACCGAGAGCAAGCTGGCCCAGACGGCCCTCGGCGACAGTGAAAAGCGCTATCGCTCCCTGTTCGAGAGCAACATGCACGCGATTGTGCTCACCGACCCGGACACAGGCCAGATCGTCGGCGCCAACAGCGCGGCGACCGCGCTCACCGGCTACAGGCGGGAAGAACTGCTGGGCATGCGGCGCGCCCAACTGCACCCCGCCGATCAGGTCGTTCACTCCGCCGAGAGCGGGGCCGATACCGGCCACATGGAGTCGGAGGGGGAGATCCTCCGCGCCGACGGGGCACGCATACCAGTCCAGATTAGCGCCACCATGACCACATTCTCCGGCCGCGATGTCGTGTTGGGCATGTTCGTCGACCTCACCGAGCGCCGAAAGGCCGACGAACAGATGCGCCGGCGCCTCGCTGTCGAGGAGGCCGTCGCCACCGTATCGAGGCTCTTTGTCACCGCGACCGATGTTGACATCGTCGAGGGCCTCGCAGTCATCGGGAAGGCGCTCGATGCGGCCGCCGCCGCCGTTGTTACCTTCGAGGCGGGGCCAGAACTCGCGGCAGCCACGCACACCTGGCAGGCTCCACGCAGTCGCATCGTGCTGCCGGAGCATAGTGACCGTGAACACGTTGAGATCAACCCCTGGCTCGACCGCCTCGGCCTCGGCTACAACATAGTGATCCCCGACGCGAGTGCTGAGGAGGTCCCCGGCGCACAGGCCTCCCTGCTGCAGGAGTACGCCATCCGGGCCGCGATGATCGTCCCCATCGTGACTGCCGGGGCACAGCCCGTCGGCTTCATTGCCGTTGTCGACACCGATGCGCGCGCCGACTGGACTGACCAGGACGCGCAGGCGCTCCGGCTCGTGGCGGAGATCATCAGCAGCCACTGGGACCGCAAGCGTGCCGAGACGGCACGGCGCGACAGTGAGGCGGTGCTGCGCGGCATCACCACCAGCTCTCCCGATATGATCATCGTCATCGACGAGGACGGACGCTACCTCGAGATATTCTCGCAGACACCGATTGCGCTGGGGCAGCCGCTCGAGGCTCTCCGCGGCAAGCTCCTGCATGAGCTTCTGCCGGCCGAGCTTGCGGATCGCTTCCTTGACACCGTCCGCAAGACCATTGAGACAGGGCAGCGTCACACAATTGAGTACCAGCTCCACCTCCATGACGGCGGACGCTGGTTCGAGGGTCGTACCGCGCTGATGTCGGAGCGCCCCAACGGCAAGGCCGCCATCATCTGGAACGCGCGTGACATCAGCGCCCGCAAGCGTGTCGAGCAGGCGCTCCAGCAGGCATACGAGCGCGTAGAGACAATCCTCTCGACCTCCATGGACGGCTTCCTCACCGTTCAGGCCGACGGCCGCATCACCGAGTGCAACAGCGCCTTCTGCGAGATGCTCGGATACACGCACGACGAGATCATCGGCATGCACACGTCCGACCTTCTGGCCACACGGGCCGTCGACGACCCGATGCGCAACCTGCAGAGCACCGTGAGGCGGGGCGACGCGCGCTTCGAGACCGCCTACAGGGCCAAAGACGAATCGGTAGTCAATCTCGAGGTGAGCGCAAGCTACGTCGAGTTGCACGATGAGTCGCTCTTCGTGCTCTTCGTGCGTGACATCACGGAGCGCCGGCGCGCCGAGGAGGCCCTGCGGAAGTCCGAGGAGCGGCTCGAACTCGCACTCAAGGGCGCCGGTACGGGTATGTGGGACTGGGACATGCTGACCGGCGAGCGCACCGTTCACCGCCGCGTCTGGCGCATCCTGGGGTATGGGCCCGATGAGCTCAACTCCGACATGGAGACATGGCAGGCGCTGACGCATCCCGATGACGTGGATGTTGTCCAGGCCGCATTCGATGAGCACATCGAGGGCCGCACCGACTCCTACGTGGCCGAGTACCGAGTCCGCGGCAAGCAGGGCGAGTACAAGTGGCTGCTCGACACCGGAATGGTCGTCGAGTGGGACGTCAACGGCCACCCCGTCCGCGCCGCCGGCACGCTGCAGGACATCTCGGAGCGCGTCCAGTCGCAGCGCGCGCTTGCCGAGTCCGAGCAGAAGTACCGCTCCGTTGTTGACAGCATCTGCGTCGGCGTAGTGATGCTCGATCCCGGCCTGCGGATCATGGCCGTCAACCGACAGATGCGCGAGTGGTTCGACGACGTGAAAGTCGGCTCGAAGAACCCCTGCTATAAGGTGCTCACCAACACGCCTCGTGCGAAGGCGTGCCATGATTGTCCGACGCGGTTGACGCTCAAGGATGGACAGGTTCACGAGGGAACAGAGCGTCTCACGCTGGATGGTCAGGGCGTGATCCTGCGCAGGGTTTCCTCGCCCGTCCTGGATGCGGATGGCAGTGTCATCGCGGCAGTCGAGACCTTCGAGGACATCACCGAGCGCGTCCGGGCCGAGGAGGCCATACGCGAGTCAGAAGCCCGCTACCGGACGCTGTTCGACAGCGCCACCGACGCCATCTTCGTCCATGATACAGATGGTCGCATGCTGGACTGCAACAGCGTGGCCTGTGAGCGCCTCGGCTACAACCGCAGGGAGCTTCTGAAGCTCGGCCCCAACGACCTCGACGCCCCCGAGTACGCCGACGCGCGGGCCGAGCGGGCCGCCGAACTGCAACAGACGGGTGAGACGACATACGAGACCGCGCATGTCACCCGTGACGGCAGGCTCATCGCGACCGAAGTCAGTGCCCGGACAATCGAGTACTCGGGCGCCCCGGCGGTCATCAGCGTCGCCCGCGACATCACCGAGCGCAAGGAANNCGAGCGCAAGTTCCGCGCCTTCACCGAGCAGTCACTCACGCCGATCTGGGTGGTCCAGGATGGCCGCATCGTCTACTGCAATGCCGCGCTGGCCGTCTATATCGGCGTCGCCGACACCGCCCAGGCCCACAACGCCAGAATCCGTGACATCGTCGCCGCCGATGACAGGGCCGAACTCGAGGGCAAGCTCAATGCGCTGCTGCTGGGGGAGGTCGAAGCCGCCCGCATGGTCATCCGCTTCAGCCCCGCGCCCGGACAGGTGCGTTGGCATGACGCGCAGTTTGCGCGGATCGAGTACGAGGGGCGTGCGGCAGTGCTCGCCGCCAGCCAGGACATCACCGAGATCAAGCTGCTCATGGAGCAGCTCGACGCCGAGCGGTTGCGCGACAGCCTCACCGGCCTCTACAACAGGCGCTACTTCAACGAGGTCATCGCCCATGAGGCCAGCCAGTCAGATCGCTATGGCGGAGAGCTGACGCTGCTCACCCTCGATATCGACGGCTTCAAGGGCGTCAACGATACCTTCGGCCACAATGTCGGCGACCAGGTGCTGCAGACCTTCTCGGATGTGCTGCGCAACAGCGTCCGCGGCGCCGACATCCCGATCCGCTTCGGCGGTGACGAGTTCCTCGTCGTCATGCCCAGCACCGATGCCGCCGGAGCCGAGCTGGTTGCCCCACGCCTGGCGCAGACGCTTGTGAGAGAACTCCAGAAGCAGGCCGAGCAGGAGATGCTCCCGCCGGATATCGACAAGTATGTGTGGATCAGCGGAGGCGCGGCCTCCTACAGCGCCGGCAGTGGCGAGACGCTCGATGACGTGCTCAGAGTTGCCGACGAGCGCATGTACAAGCAGAAGGAAGCCAACCGCAAGTGGCGGAAGCCACTCGGCACCCGCGAGATGATGG
>DPJP01000242.1:16228-52144 GCA_003542955.1 Armatimonadota bacterium | reverse complement strand
TATACAGGAAGAGCTTGAGGATGCGTGTGCCGTTCTCGGCGAGCAGTTGCTCAAACTCGTTGATCTGCTCGTAGCGCTTCCTCCACATATTCTCCGGCACCAGCTCATGCACCCTCACAACGAGCACATCCTCGTAGTGAGACCGGTTGAAGACGGTGATGTTGCCCCTGGCCGGTACGCGCTGATGCACCCGCCACAAGAAGTCGTGGGCCAACTCCTCGGGGGTGGGGACCTTGAAGCTGCGCACATGCACGCCCTGAGGGTTCAGCCCACGCATGACATGGTTGATGACGCCGTCCTTGCCGCCCGTATCCATCGCCTGGAGCACGACGAGCAATGACTGCCGGGCCTCGGCAAAGAGCGCCTCCTGCAGCTCGCATGTGCGCTCGAGCGCCTGGTCGCGGCGCCGCTCGACATCGGCGTCATCCTTGTCCAGCCCCCCATGGAAGTCCGGGTCGTGATCGTCGAGATTGACCTTGCTGCCCGGCCTGACGAGCATGTGCTTCTCCATCAGAGTCCTCCCGGGTATCCGGCCGCGGAGTGAGAGCACCCCCGGCCGTCTGCGACGCCATGGTATGCGCCGGTATTGTATTCGACAGTCCGGGATCAGGCCGGTTGCCGTGCCGCCTGTCCAATGTGGGGCATCCGGCCCTTCCGCGCGACCAGCGATTGCCCGCCACCCGCGGCGTGCGGAGCGGTTGGGGAGGCCGTGGGCCGGATGGCCCGACTCCCCTGCAGGCGTGGGCCCCTATCAGAGCGCCTGCGCCGTCCGGCTTGAAATGCCCCCACCCTGCCTGTATAATCGTTCGTGTGCCAGATGGCCGCCGCCGCAGTCGGCTGATCGGCGGCGAGAGCGCGTCTTCCGGGAGCGAGTCCCAGATGCTACGATCGAGCAGCGAGTACCGCGGCAAGCTTTTCATCGTCGAGGGCGTTGACGGTTCGGGCAAGAGCACACAGGTGCACCTGCTGCACAAGTGGCTGTTGTCGAAGGGCTATAGCGCCTTCTTCTCCGAATGGAACTCCTCTCCCTTGGTCAAACGGACGACCAGTCGCGGGAAGCGACGCCATGTCCTGACGCCGCTGACTTTCAGTCTCGTCCATGCGACCGACTTCGCGGATCGCACGGAGCGCAACATCGTGCCGCCGTTGCAGGCGGGCGCGGCAGTGATGGCAGACCGCTATGTGTTCACCGCGCTGGCGCGCGACTGTGCCCGCGGCTGCGACCCCGACTGGGTCGCACAGCTCTACTCCTTCGCCGTGCAGCCCACAGTGGCATTCTACTTCCGCGTGCCGCTCGAGGTGGCGCTGGATCGCATCCTGAGTGGTCGGCCCGAGTTGAAGTGGTACGAGGCCGGGATGGATATGGGGCTGTCCGATGACCCCTACGAGAGCTTCAAGCTGTTTCAGTCGCGAATCTTCGAGCAGTATGAGGGTATGGTTGAGCGCTACGGGCTGACGGTGATCGACGGCACGCTGCCGATTGCCGAGCAGCAGAAGCAGGTGCGCGAGATCGTCGAGCCGCACCTCGAGGGTATTCTCAAGCGGCCGCGCGACGGCTGGCGGCCGGAGGCTGAGTAGCGCCCCGGTGGGGCGCAGGCAGGTGAGCGTCAGGTGAAGGACCGCTACTACTGGATACCCGTTCCCGGCATCGACCCCGAAGAGCCGCTGCCGGGCAAGCTGATCGTCGTCGAGGGCACCGACTGCGTGGGCCGCAGTACCCAGACGCGGATGCTGCGCAACTGGCTCGAGAGCTCCGGCCTGGCCGTGTACGACACGGGCCTGCGGCGGGGCAGCCTGGCCGGCAGAGACATCCTGCGGGCCAAGGAAGGCCACACGATGGGCCGCCGCACGCAGTGCCTCTTCTACGCCAGCGACTTCGCCGACCGGCTGGTCAACGAGATCGTCCCCTCGCTGCGCGCAGGCTATATCGTGCTCACCGACCGCTATATCTACTCCCTGATGGCGCGCGCGATTGTTCGCGGACTGGATCGCGACTGGCTCGAGAAGATGTACGGATTCGCCCTGAAGCCGGACCTGGTGCTCTACCTGACTATCTCGATCGAGGAATTGCTCCCGCGCGTGCTTGCCAGCGGCGGCTTCGATTACTGGGAATCGGGCATGGACTTCTTCAACGAAGAGACCATGTACAACTCATTCATCAAGTACCAGAATGCGCTGCTGACCGAGTTCAACCGGATGGCCGACAAGTACGGCTTCACCCGCATCGATGCCACCCCCTCGATCATGCAGGTGCACAAGGAGTTGCGCACGCACGTTGAGAAGGTTGTCGGTGACATGGTACCCGGGATGGCCCTGCTCAGCGACTTCGCGGCTCAACCGGGCGGCGAACCGATACATGAGGACGTCGAGGAGAGCCGCGGCTCAGTCGCGGATCGTCTCAGAGACCTGCTCTACTCGTTTCTTGAGGATAACTGAAGCAAGGCCGCAATTGCAGGCGCTCAACGCGGGCAGCCCACATGGGCTGCCCGCTTCGTTGACCGCCGGCCTTGCCGAAGGCAGTGTCTCAGGCGACACTGCCCGCAAGCGTAGACAGCTCCGCGCTCAGCACGGGAGGCAACCACCATGCAGGAGCAGACAGCAGACGACCTCTGGGGATGTATCATCGCCGACTACTACGGTGGAAGCCGTGGACACGTCGCCATCCGGCGCGATGATGACTATCTCGAGACGATGCCGCCCGATTTCATGATGCTCTACTTCCAGCCGCCCCCAGAGACCGAGCAGCGACTGCTCGGGCAACTCAGCGGCCCCGTGCTGGATGTCGGCTGCGGACCCGGTCGCCACCTGCTCTGGCTGCAGGAGCAGGGGACGGAGGCGGTCNNCGTCGAGGTGGCGCGCGAGCGCGGGTGTCCCGATGTGCGCGTGATGAGCGTGTTTGACCTCGATTTCAAGCCACGCACCTTCAACGGCGTCATCATGATGTTCAACAACATGGGCATCGGTGGGACCGAGGAGGGGACGCGCCGGATGCTGTCAGCCCTCCTGGATGTCACCGCCCCCGGCGGGAAGCTGCTGGCCGCCGTGCGCGATCCGCTGGCGACTGATAAGCCTGTGCACCTGGCCTACCACCAGGCCAATCGCGATGCCCGACGGCCGCCGGGGCAGGTGCGGATCAGGTACGAGTACGAGGGCAATGTGGAGCAGTGGTTCGACCTGCTGCTATTCGAGCCGGAGCGCGCCGCGGCGCTGTTGTGCCAGGCGGGGTGGGCCGAGGTCGAGTGTGGCGAGCAGAACCAGAGCGGGAGCTATCACGTGTGTGCGGTGCGGCCTTAGGCAATCCGGCCGCTGTCGCCCCGGGCGGCGCCCTGCCCGGCAGGAAGAGACGCCCGCGGCCGCGAAGTGTCCTCGCACTCGATTGGAGGAGGCTCACCGACATGCCACTGAAGGCACTCGCCCTCGCAAGCCTGCTGCTGACGCTGTGCATGGCTCTGCCCGCGATAGCCGGTCCGTTACGCGCCGGCTATGCGAGGGCCACCATCACCCCCGAGCAGCCGGGGCAGTTCATCGCCGGGTACGGCGCCAATCGCATCGCCGAGGGTGTCCACGACGACCTGTGGGTGCGCGCGATCGCGCTCGATGACGGTGAGACGACGCTCGTGATCGTCGCGTGCGACCTCATCGGCTTGTTCCTGCCCGACACCGACGAGATCGCCGGACGGGTTACGGGTGTTCCCCGCGAGAGCATCATCATCACCTGTACGCACGTCCACTCGGGCCCCGACACGCTCGGGCTGTGGGGTCCCGCCCCGACGGTGTCGGGCGTCGACCCGGCATACATGAGCATGGTCAAGGAGCGGGCGGCGGGAGCCATTGCCGAGGCAGTTTCCGCCCTCACCCCGTGCAGGCTCCGGTTCGCCAGAGCGGTCGCGCCGGAGAGGACCGGCCACAACTCCCGCGA
The DNA here is from genome assembly GCA_003542955.1 of Armatimonadota bacterium. GTDB lineage: Bacteria > Armatimonadota > Zipacnadia > Zipacnadales > UBA11051 > UBA11051. The sequence goes on along the minus strand of DPJP01000242.1, from coordinate 48,225 downwards.
ACGCGATCTCATCGACCCCGAGATCAGCATCATGCAGGCGGTCACGCTCGATGGTGTGCCGATCTGCACGCTGGTCAACTACGCATGCCACCCCGAAGTGCTGACCACCCAGAGCAAGCTGATCACCTCCGACTTCGTCCACTCCCTCCGCGAGCAGATGGAGACTGCGGGCACGGGTGACGTGCTGTTCGTCAACGGCGCGCTCGGCGGAATGGTCACCCCGGAGGTGAGTGAGAACTCGTTTGCGGAGACCGAGCGCGTCGGCCGTGCACTCGGCCGGGCGGCAGCGGCGGCGATTGAGCACGCGGTCGAGGTCGCGGAAGCCGACATCAGACTCGCCCGCGCCAGGTTCTCTCTCCCCATGGCCAATCCGCTGCTCGCCCTGGCTGCGCAGTTGGGGGTGATCAAGCGAGCCCCCAACGCTGATGGGACTATCACGACTACCGTGACTGCGGGGCGGATCGGTCCGGCGCAGTTCGCCACCATGCCGGGAGAGCCGTTGCCGAAGGTCGGCCTGGCGGTAAAGGGCTTGATGGATGCGCAGTTCCGCTTCTTCTTCGGGCTGGCCGACGATGAGCTGGGCTACCTGCTGCACGCCGAAGCGGTCGACAATGAGAGATACGCCTACGAGCAGCGGATGTCGATCAACCCGAACGCCGTGCCGCTGCTGATGGAGCGGCTCGAGGCCGCCATCGATGCCACGAGGTAAGCGCCCCGTAGCGGGGGGATGGGCCGCTTTGGAGAACCGGGTGAACCGGCGGGCCCCTCGCGTGTCATCTACCATGTACCCCCATGGCACACACCGATCATGACCTGATGCTGCTGGTGCAGTCACGTGAAGGCGAGGCCCTCGGCGCACTCAAGCGCCGACACGAGGGCACGCTACGCCTCCACCTGCTGCGCTACGTCGACTCCGGCGATGTCCAGGACCTGCTGCAGGAGACGTGGGTCAGAGCGTGGGAGCGTTGCGAGCAATGGGACGGGTCAGGGGCGCCCCTGGCGTGGCTGTTGCGGATCGCGACCAACCTCGCGCTGAACCACATCCGCGACTCCCGCCTGCGAGCCCACGGCAACATCGACGACGAGATCGATGAGTATGCCGACGAGCCCACCAGGCAGTTGGAGGCCTCAGGGCTCGGTGTGCCGGAGCAGGCCCATCTGCGCGACCGGGCCGAGCGGCTGCTCGAGCTGATTGCGCAGATGCCGGAGGACCGGCAGGCCCTGCTGCGCATGGCACGCCTCGAGCAGAGGCGGCTGCAGGATATCGCGGCGCAGGCCGGTGTGCCGGTGGGGACAATCAAGTCGCGGCTGCACTCGACCACGCGATGGCTGGCCGCGAGATGGGACGATGACTGATGACCCCGAACCCGCACGCTGCGAGCTACGGACACTTCCTGGATGAAGCCCTGCCCGCCGCTATCGGTGCGGCCTTCGACCTGCTCGAGTATGAAGTCAGCCGTACCCAGAACGACGCCGGCGAGGTATCTGTCACCGTCTGCTCCTGCGGCGGCAGCATCAGTACAACCTACCCCGACATCCCGATGATGCGTGAGGATGGCACACTGCTGGTCAACGGGCGCGAGCGCGTCGTGATCATGGCCGCGGAGGGCACCGATCTGCAGACCGGGGCGATCAAGTGCGTCGGCGAGCAGCTGGTCGATGAGATTGCCGGGCGCATCCAGCGCCTGCCCGATGGTGTGGCCCTGACCGAAGAGCTGCTGCAGGCATGGCTGCCGCTGGGCAAGTGGATCCGGGACTTCCTCACTCACTCGCCCACCAGTCAGGTGCTGGACGCCACCAACTGGCTGGACAGGCGGACCGCGCTGCGGCGCATCGTGCTGCCTGAAGGCGACTGCGCAATGCACCCGTCGCATCGCGGGCGCGTCTGCTGTCTGGAGACGCCGGAGGGCCCGAACTCGGGGCGCGTGCTCCACCTGGCGACTGGGGCGGAGGTGCGGGATGGCCACATTGCCGTCGTCGATGAGACACCGGCAGGGGCGCTCGGGCTGAGCGCCGGCATGGTGCCACTGGTCAACCACAACAGCCCGGTCCGGGCACTGATGGGTGTGAACATGACCCGGCAGTGGTTGCCACTGCCCGAGCCGGAGCCCGCACTGGTGCGGACCGGCAACGAGCCCGATGATGCCGAGTTCTGGTGCGGGAGGAATCTCCTGACCGCGTTCATCCACTGGAAGGGTCTCAACTACGAGGATGGCATCGTGGTCAGTGAGTCGTGCGCTGCGAGGCTGGCATCGCCCGACGCACTGGAGCCCGGCGACAAGCTCGCGAACCGCCATGGGACCAAGGGCGTGGTCGGCGCCATACTGCCCGATGCGGAGATGCCCCACACCGAGGATGGTCGTGCGGTCGACATCATCTTCGACTTCATCGGGATGCACACGCGCTGCAACTTCGGTCAGGTACTGGAGGCGATGCTGGGCAACGTCGCGCATGCGACCGGGAAGCCCGTGATTGCGCCGCCGCTGGATGGGCCCTCGACCGAGGCGATCCGGGAGATGCTCACGGCAGCCGGGCTGCCTGCCTGCGGGCAGACACGCCTTTGGGACGGGCGCGACGGCGAGCCGCTGGAGCGGCCCTCGACCGTCGGCTACGTGTACTGGGGGAAGACGGTCCACACCGCCCGGCCCAAGCTTGCGCGATGGACGGCCGACGGCACACCCGGCCGGGGCTGCAGGCAGGGCGAACTCGAGTGGTATGCGCTTCGGGCCCGAGACGCGCACGAGACGATGCTCGAGACCTACGGCCTGCGTAACGTCGACGCGCCGGGTGCGGAGTCGCTCGCCGAGCGGCTTGCCGCGGGCCCCGTGGAGCAGTTGCCGCCGCCTTCCCCGGCATTTGCCCGGCTCGCCGAGCAACTGCGGAAAGCCGGCATCAGCATGGACCTCGATCGGGCCGGTGTGGCGTTCTCCCTCGTGGCCCCGGGGCCTGACGACCTGTCGCTGGCGACGCCGATCCCGCACCCCTGGTTCAGCGACATCAGCCTGACACATCTGCCTCCTCCCGACAGACGCGATGACAGGTTCGAGATGGTCATCCAGGCAAACCGGCGGGCGGAGCGGCTGGTTGCGGAGGACGATTCGGAGGGTGCAACGCAGGTGCTCGGCGGCGCGGTTGCGTCCTACGTGCGCGGTCCCGGCATCGGCGAGACGCTTCGCGGGGGGAACCAGGTCAGCTTCAGCGCACGCGCGGTACTGGCGCCGGGCGCGAGCCTGCAGCTCGGACAGGTCGGTCTCCCGCACGAGTTGGCATGGGGGCTCTTCAGGCCGCTGGTGGCGCGCGAGGCGGGGGCGGAGGCGGCATCAGAACAGACCGCGGAGGCGCTGGGCGCTCTCGAACGCATCATGGCACGGAATGTCGTGCTCATCAACCGCGCGCCGAGCATCGAGCCGACCAACATCACCGCATTCACTCCGGTGCTGACCGACGGGCCTGTCATCCGCATGCACCCGTTCTGCTGCCGGTTGTTCAATGCCGACTACGACGGCGACCAGGTCGCCGTGTTCCTGCCGATCACGGAGGCCGGGCAGGCGGAGGCGAAGCAGAAGCTCAGCGTGACCGGGCACATGGTGGCCGATCCGGGCTCACTCATGGTGCACACCGCGCCGGATCAGGGGGTGTTGTGGGGACTGGCCTACTGGGCGGGTGATGGTGCGCACCGGCCTGAACTGCTGGCCTCATGGCCCACTGAGTTGCCCCAGCCGCCGCAGACACTCACGCGCGCCTGGTTCATCGACGCTCTGGGCGACCTCCTGTCGCGCAGCGGACCGAACACAGCGGTGCGTGTGCTTGATGCCCTCAAGGTCCTCGGGACGACTGCGATGACGCGCTCGGGCGCCTCGATATCCCCGTTCATCGGCGAGGACATCCGAGTGCCACAGTCGCCGAGCAGCCTCCACCCGTGGCTCTGGCGCGCCTACTGCTCAGCGGTGGACGCCGCCCTCCTCGACCAGGGAAGCGCCCCGGAGTGCAGTGTGTGGCCGCAGGTGCTTGCCGCCCGCTGCGGAGCGCGGGGTAGTATCCCGCAACTGCGACAGATCATCGGGCCGCGTGGCGTGCCGGCCGACGCGATGGGCGAACGCGCGCTCCCCGGAGGCTTCCGCGACGGGCTGGATGCAGAGGAGTGCATCAGCGCGGGCTTCGAGGGAGTCGAGTCGCTGCAGGCGATGGCGTGGCGGATTGGTGAGGGGACACGCCTGAGGAACCTGCTGGCGCCGAAGGGTGACGGCATCCTGGCCCGGGCGATGTGCAGCTCCCGGCCGGAGCGGGTGTTCGCGGAGGCCGCCCGTGACAGGGCATGCGATCCGCTCGATGATGTGGACGCGAGGCTGTTCGTGGGCCTAGAGCCGAAGTAGGGCCTCCCTCCGACAACGCGGCCAAGGGGGCTGCCCAGCTCCGCACACCCCGGACAGCCCCCTGGCGTGCCGCCGCCGACACCTTCGCGTAGCCCGAGCAGTCGTGTTTCGGGGAGTTGGTGCCTCCCGCTGTCGACCGATGGTCCCGGGTATGCGATGCCCCTGTGTACCGCCTACATCCGCACCAACTGCCGACCAAACCCGGCTTCCGCAGGCGGAATCTGCCGGGCTGTGGCGAATACGGACTACTGACGAGTTCGCGACGGGCCGGGCCGGGATCCGTTGAGAGATGGGCCGTGTGTGCCGATAAGGCTGCTGAGGGAGCGCAATCGGCGGCTGTCGGCGTCAGTCAGGCGTCGGGCACAGCGTCGGCCGGGCGACAGGGACGTCAGCCGTGCGGAGGCGGGAGAGCCATGGCAAAGCTGAAGGAAGCCGGACCGAAGACGGGCTGGTTGAAGAAGAAGGCCTACGAGAGCGAACTCGCGCGGCTGCAGACCGAGCTTGTGAAGATGCAGTACTCGGTCAAGCAGGAGGGCGCGCGGGTCGTGATTCTCTTCGAGGGCCGCGATGCCGCCGGCAAGGGCGGGGTCATCAAGCGCATCACGGAGCCACTGAACCCCCGCGGCCTGCGGTTGGTCGCACTGAACAAGCCATCCGATGTCGAGCGCACGCAGTGGTACTTCCAGCGCTATGTTGCCCACTTGCCTTCAGCGGGCGAGATCGTCATGTTCGACCGCAGTTGGTACAACCGGGCCGTCGTCGAGCGCGTCATGGGCTTCTGTACCGATGAGGAGTACTGGGAATTCCTGGCCTCCTGCCCCGAGTTCGAGCGCATGCTCGTGCGCTCGGGCATCACACTGCTCAAGTACTGGCTCTCGGTGAGTGACAGCGAGCAGGAGCGGCGCTTCCAGGAGCGCGCGAGCGATCCGCTCAAGCGCTGGAAGCTCAGCGATGTCGATATCGAGGCGCGGGAGAAGTGGGTCGAGTTCTCCAAGGCCAAGGATATCATGTTCCAGCACACCGATCTGCCGCAGGCGCGATGGCACCAGGTCGAGGGCGATGACAAGCGCCGCGCGCGCCTCAACTGCATCCGCCATATCCTCAGCACGATTCCCTACACCGACGCGATCCCCGAACCAATCGACCTGACTCCGCGCCCGCCGCGCGATGAGTATTACGTCCGTCCACCGCGTGAGGCTCACATCATCATCGAGGACCACTACGCGGAGTTGTGCGCGGTGCCGGAGGATGGCGAGGCGGAGGCGAAGTAGGCTCAGGGCGGTCACATCGGCGGCCCCGGCCCGTGGCACGGCCAAGGGAGTTTGGCCCTCCACGGCGAATACTGCCCCGTGTCGTACTCATCGCCGTGCGCGGCCATGCGCACGGGGAAAACGGGGTGAAGGCCGTGTCGCGCTCTTCCCATGCATTGCTGGTTGCCTGTCTGATGGCACTTCTGGTTGTCTCTGCTCCAGCAGCCCTCGGCAAGGACGGCCGCAGCTACTATGATGATGAGATGATGGCCCGCGTGCACAAGCTGATCGAGCAGCACGAGTGGGCCAGAAACCAGGTCGCGGCGGCACGAAGCTCCGCGCAGTGGCTTGTGGACATGTCCGATGACGAGTTGTGGGACTTCATCCCGCCACCTGAGCAGCTCCGGGCGCTCAATGTCAGCTTCGGCAACGGCTGCCCCAAGTGCGGCAAGGAGATATTCCGTGCCGCCGGGCACTATCCATGGATCACGAGCCGCGACAGGCCTTTCAAGGTCGAGTGCCCCGTCTGCCACACCGTCTATCCCTCGAATGACTTCGCGCCGTGGAATCCCAACAGCATCACCGAAGAGCCGCAGAAGGGCTCCGACTACATCGACCACGGAGCCGGCTGGATGTCCGAGGACGGCAAGCGCTACTTCTTCGTCGGCTACTACGTGTTCTGGCGGCGCTGGCAGGCGGATGTCATCCCCGGTGTGCGGGCGCTTGCGAATGCCTATCTGCTGACCGATGAGCCCATCTATGCACACAAGTGCGCCCTGATGCTCGCGAAAATCGCCGGTGATTGGGCGCGGTATGACTACCCAAAGCAGGCCTACCACAACGGACTATGGCCCGCGCGCATCAACGGCCGCATCGTCGACTACATCTGGTCCAACGGCACAATCAGTACGCTCTCGATGGCATACGACGCCATCTTCCCGGCATTGGTGGAGGATACCGAGCTGGCCACCTACCTCAGTGCCAGGGGGATTGACGACCTGCCACACCACATCGAGACACAGATGCTGCATGTGATGGTCGATGACCTCAAGCGCCGCTTCATCGTCGGCAACGAGGGCATGCACCAGCAGGCGATGTGTACCGTCGCCATCGCAATCGACAACGATGACCCGGCGAAGGGCCCGACGACCAAAGAGATGGCCGATTGGGTGATGACCGGCGGAGGTGATAGCGAGTACCTGCTCTGGAACGGCTTCTACCGGGATGGGCACGGGGGGGAAAGCTCCCCGGGCTACTCCGCCGGTTGGTGCGAAGGCTTCTACCAGGTTGCCGCGCTGCTGCCCAAGTTGGGAGTGGACATCTGGGCGAACCCGAAGCTGAAGAAGATGGCCGACATCGGCCTGGACTTGTATGTCGCGGAAACGACCTGCCCCTCGATTGGTGACGCGGGCACGATCTTCGGCGCGGGCCGTGTGGGCTGGAGTCGCACCCTGCAGGGGAGGGCCTTCGACCACTACAAGGACCCCAGGCACGCGCAGGCGCTGGCAACGATGAAGGCCGGCGGGGAGGACCTCTTCGAGACCTACTTCGACCAGGATGAAGTCGATGCGGCAGTGGCTCAAGTCGGCACGCAGATGGACTACAGTACCCGCAACCTCGGCGGCTACGGGCTGGCGGTGCTCGAGAGCGGCGGGCCGGGCAATCGGCGCGGCGCGTGCATGTACTACGGGCACGCCGGCGGCGGACACGGACACTCTGATCGGCTGACGATCCAGTTGATGTCGCACGGCAAGCCGATGCTGACCGACATGGGCTACCCGGCCCACTGGCTGGAGAAGAACACCTACTGGACCTCCAACACCGTCAGCCACTATGCCGTGCTGGTCAACCAGAAGCGGCAGGAGAGCATGTACCGCGGCTTCCTCAACACGCTGGTGAGTACGCCGCAGGTGCAGTTGATGGATGCGAGCGCCGACCGTGTCACATATCCGCACGACGTCAGCCTCTACCGGCGCACCTGTGTGCTGATCGACATCTCGCCTGAGACCTCCTACCTGCTCGACATCTTCCGAGTCGACGGCGGGTATCAGCATGACTACAGCTTCCACGGGCCGCCGTTCCCGGAGTTCACCGTCGCAGGCGCCGAGCCGGGCCCGCTGCAGGAGAAGGGGACACTCGCCGGCGAGGACTGCGAGTTCGGCGGCGTGCCATCGACGACGACGGTTGGCGGCAAGGGGCAGGCGCGCGTGCTCGCACTCAGCAATAGCCCGGACCTGGTCAAAGATGATCGCACCTACGGCGAGCAATCGCTGGATGGCTGGGCCAGGTACAGCGGCTCATACGTGCTGACACGGAAGCTCGATGTGCCGATGACAGTCGAGTTCCCCGAGGTCCCCACCGGGACGTGGAAACTCTTCTTGCAGGTCCACGACTACAACACCGGCTCGGTGACCGTGAGCGTCGATATCGGCGGCATCAGCAAGGACATCACCTGGGAGCCCTCCGGGCAGGTCGGGCCGATGTGGGTATCGGAGGTCTTCGACCTCCCACAGGCGGCGAAGACGCTCACGATGATGGCGAAGCAGATCGCAGGGCAGACCTACGCACTGGTGCTCGGAGCTGCAATTACCGACGAACTCGGTGGCGCCTCGCCGCGTATCGCCGACATCCGCTCCAGCGGTTTCCAGTACCTGTTCAACATCCGGCGCATGCGGCCACAGGGCGAGTGGTCCGCCACCTGGCGTGACCCCCTCGAGGGCCTCGCGCTGACGATGTTCATGCCCGGCGGGTGCACGCAGGAAGCAATCCTGGCCGATGCCGAGCCCGAACTCAAGCCCGGCCACCCGAAGACGCTGCAATACGTGCTGGCACGCAACGCGCTGCCGGAGGGCGCAACGGAGGATGACCTGTCCTCGACCTACATCACACTCTCGGAGCCGCACAGGGGCCCGGCGCTGACGCAATCAGCCGGCAGGCTCGAGGCGGTGGACGCCTCGCACCAGGCGGCCGGAATTGCCGTCAGACGAGAGGGCGCGCGAGACCTGATCCATAGCTCCATCGTGCCGGAGGAGCAGTGCGTGTGGAAGACCGAGGGCGGCGACCTCGCGGTTACCGGCGAGTTCGGGATGGTGNNCTGATCAACGGGACGAGGCTCCAGTACGGCGATGTGGCGATAGAGTGTCCGCCTTCGCCGATTGGAACGGTCGCGGGCATCGACTTCGCGAGCAACTCGATCACCATCGAAGGCGAACTGGACATCCCGCGGGCATACGTCGGCAGTGTGGCGATCCTGGGCAATGAGCTGCAGAGCACGAGCTACACCATCGTCGATGCCACGTCCGCGGGCGGGCGCACCACGCTGGACTTCGGCGATACGCTGTTCGTCGTGCAGATGGGCGCGGTGGAGAGCGTCGACAATGCCGCGAAGACGGTCAAGCTGCTGCACCTGGAGCGCGTCGACGGGCAAATGCACGCGGGGCGGTGGCTGTATAACGAGGACAAGTCGCAGGGGTTCAGGATCGCCAGGATCGGCGGTGGCATCGCAACGCTGGAGGCCGGAGACGTCGACCTGGACGGCGTATTCACCGATCTCGATGGTGACGGTCGGCGGCAGTTCTGGATCAGCGACATCGGCCCCGGCGACACCTGTCGCATACCCAATCGCGTGTTCGTCGAGCGGAGGACGCCGCAGTTGTACTTCGTGCATACACTGACCGAGTGTCAGGTCACCGTGCCGGGCGCGGAGGTGGCGCGGGGAGAGTAGGAGCCCGAGAGGGGGCCGTGGATGACAACGGTGTTCCGCGTGATGGGACTGCTGTCAGCCTGTATTGCTCTCGGGGCCGGCGCCGCGATGGCGACCGAGTACTTCGTGGCGCCCACCGGTGATGACGCGGCCGACGGGCTCACCGAGACGACGCCCTTCGCCACCGTGGGCCGCGGCGTCCGCGACCTGCAGCCGGGCGATGTGCTCACCATCCTCCCCGGCGAGTACAACGAGGCGATCGGCACACGTGTGTCCGGCCGCCCCGATGCGCCGATCACCATCCGGGCGCGCTATCCCGGGTCGGTCGTGCTCCGGGGAGACGTCGACGGCCCGGACTTCCGACCTGAGCCGGGGATGCGCTACACGTGGTCTGCGGCATTCCCCGAGCGGGCCGAGGGAGTCGCCGAGCGGAGCACGCTCAAGGTCTACCAGTACCAGCCCTCGATCGCCGAGGTCGAGAGCAACAACGGGAGCTTCTACCAGGACGAGCAGGCCGGGCGCCTCTACGTTCACACCACCGATTCCCGCGACCCCGCCGGCCACGCGCTCTCCGTCTCAGTCACCAGCAAGCACGGCCTGCTCCTGCACGGGACGAAAGACAAGTGGGCCTCCGATGTGGTCATCGACGGGCTGTCCTTCACCGGCTACCAGGTCCGCGACTACCCCCCGGGCGGGCCGGGCTCGAACATCTGGCTCGGGCTGTGTATAGAGTATGCCGAGCGCATCAGCGTGCGGCGCTGCTCGGCATTCCTCAACAGCGGCGGCATCTGGCTGCAACTGTGCCGCGACGCGGTAGTCGAGCAGTGCTACAGCTTCGCCAACCGCTCCTACCACTACCCGCTGGGCAAGAACATTCTCGCCTGGGCGGTTGACAATGTCACCTTCCGCGACAACATCGTCGAGGGCTTCATGCGGGACGCTCTGACGAGTGAGGACGACATCGCCTTCTACGGCGGCCAGGCTCTCGTGGGCCCGTTCGCCCGCAGGGACGGCAAAGTTGCCATGGTCGGCAACATAGCCGTTAATGCCGGGATCATGATCAAGGGCGCATTCACGGCGGATTCGGAGCAGAGTGGCAATGTGGCCTTCGGCCACGGGTCGTACTTCTACCGCAAGGGCGGCGAGCGGGATGTGCTACTGGGGGGCAGGCCCGAGGAACTCCTTGCGCAGGACTATGCCGACCCGGCCAACCGCGACTTCCGTCTGCAGTCGGATTCACGTCTGCGGGGAACCGGACCGGACGGCAGCGACCCGGGGCCACTCCCGTACCGCGATCAGGTCTTCTTCGTCTCGCCGGAGGGCGATGACGGGGCGGCGGGGACATCCGTCCGCACCGCCTGGCGCACCCTGACCCACGCGGCGCAGGCGGCACAGCCCGGCCACACCGTGTACGTGCTGGCCGGCGAGTACCGCGAAGCCCTGGCGCCGACCCGCTCCGGCACCGCCGAACAGCCGATCCGATTCCTGCGCCGCGGCCGCGACCGCGTCATCATCGACGGCGGGCAGGGGGTGTCGACGGGCATCGATCTCTCCGGCCGCTCGCATATTGCCTGCAGCGGGTTCACCATCCGCTCGTGCACGGGGGCCGGCGTGATTGCCGCCGACGGCGCTGACCTGCTGCTCGAGAGGCTGTGCGTCCTCGACTGCGCCGGCGACGGCATCATCGGTGAACGCACACGCGACCTGCAGATTCGGCACAGCCTGGTGCGTGGGAACGGCGGCTACGGCATCCGGCTCCGGGAGGTAGCCTCCGGCTCCGTCATGGCCAATGTCGTCACCGGCAATGCCCTGGGTGGCATCAGCTACGAGGGCGTCTCAGCCGGGGCGCTCTGGATTGATTACAACGCGTACGACCCCGTGCAGGCGCATCCGGTCACCCTCGATGGCCGGGCCTTCGATGACCTCGCGGCGTGGCAGGCCGGGACAGGGCGCGACCTGCACTCGATCGTCGAAGACCCGGGCTTGTGCGATGCAGACAACGGCGACTACTCACTCCTGCCAGGCTCGCCCCTGATCGGGCGGGGACCACAGGCGCAAGCCATCGGCCCCTGCCTACGCTACACTCGCACGGTCCCTCTCATCGTCGAAGACGTCGACATCCGGCCTGTCACCGACACCACCGCGACGATCACCTACGCCACGCCGGCTTACCAGCAGCCTGGCCCGTCGTTCTGGGAGGCGCCGGGCAAACGGGCGAACGGGGTGAGCGTCGAGTGGGGGCCTGCGACGGAGTACGGAAGCCGGCTGCTGCTGCCCTCCGAGTGGCAGACGAGGCACTCCGTCGGGCTGGTGGGCCTGGAGCCGGGGCGGGAGTACCACTACCGGGTCAGCTCGACCGCATCAACCGATGAGACCGTCTTCGTCCCCTTCGCCCTGGATGAAGCGACGCCCCCGGCCGCTCCCGAAGTGACCGGCACATTCAGGACGCTTCCCGCCTCTCCGGCGCCGAAGACATTCCATGTTGCCGTGGACGGGAGCGATGCCAACACGGGGCTCTCGGCCGATGACACATGGCGGACGATCGGTCATGCGGGGAGCGAGGTCCATGCCGGCGACACCGTCCTGATCCATGGTGGCACCTACGAGGAGCAGGTTGTCGTCCAGGCCACCGGGGACCGCGATGCGCCCATCACGTTCCGCGCGGCGCCGGGGGAGAGGGTGTGGCTGAGCGGCTCCGGCCGCCGACGGGTGATCGCCATCCGGCTCGCCGGCAAGCACCACATCGTCCTCGACGGGCTGCACTTTCGCGAGTTCAACCACCAGAGCCACAGCGACGGGTGCATCCTCATCACCGAGGGCTCCAACCACACCATCCGGCGCTGCCTGCACGACGGTCGGGTCACGCGCGGGTACTCGGGTCCGCTGCTCCGCGCCCACAACTGCGCCGACCTGCTGCTCGAGAACTCGGTGTTCACGCTCTCGATGGGCGAGGGTCTGACGACCAATGAGTGTCCAGGCCTGGCGGTCCGCCACTGCGTGTTCTACAACAACCAGATACGGGCCGCGTCATGCTTCCTCGAGGACGCGGGCGGTATCACAACCTTCTCCCACACCCTGTTCTGCGACTCGGGCCCGGGCAAGACCTCCGTCGCCATCCTCCGCCTCAGTGACCTGGCGAACCTGCGCTCGGACCACAACGGTTACTTCACGAGGGTCGGGCGCGACGAGCGGCGGATCGTCGAGGCCGCGGCCGTCCAGGGCACGGCGGGGACCAGGATACTCACCCTGGATGAGGTGCAGCAGCTGACGTCACAGGAGACGGGGTCGCTGTTCGGGAATCCCGGCCTGCGGGTCACCAGGGCGCTTGTGCCCGTCGGCGGCACGGAGAGCGAGTGGCGGAAGGTGGAGTTGGGGTGGGATGGGCAGGCATACGCGCCGTGGACTCTGACGGACTTCCTGCCCGCCCCCGCGGGTCCGTTCGCACGCTCCGAGGCGGGCAGGCCGATCGGGCTTGACCCCATAGCTTTCGACTGATACTCGCGGCTACGGCGAGTCAATGCGAGGAGCAATGCCGATGAGATTGCCTCACGGGCTATTGGCCGTCGCCTTCGCTGCAGTCCTTGTGGGCTCCGGTTGGGCGGCTGACGCCCCAACGCAGACCATACCGGTGGTGGCCGAGGCGCCGACGGTCGACGGCAGCCTTGCGGATGCAGCCTGGCAGCAAGCGACACCGTTCAGCCCCTTCCTGCTCGCAGGGACGAAGTCCGTCGCACCCGTGCAGACGCAAGTGCAGGCCGTTGTGTGTGGCGATCACCTCATCTTCGGGGTCACATGTCTCGACCCCGACATGGCTGGGCTCAAGGCCGCGCAGACGGAACGAGACTCGGCGGTCTGGGAAGACGACGCAGTCGAGGTATTCATCAACCCCGGCGCGGGACGCTTTTTCCAGTTCCTGGTGAACCCCAATGGCGCCCTGGCCGACCTGGCATATCCCGCGCCCGAGGGCACTCAGCCGCTCGAGTGGAACGCGCCGGGGTGTGTGTCGGCCGCGGAGACAGGTGACGCGCAGTGGACCGCGGAGCTGTCCATTCCATTGGCCGAGGTCTGGGCCTGGAAGCTGCTGCCTCAGCAGGGGGAGCACGTGTTCTTGAAGATTTGCCGGCGCGTGATCACACACGACGGCGCCGCAACCGCGAACCAGTTCACCTCATGGAATGAGCTGCCGGGCCGCGGCTTCACCGACGACTCCGGATGGCGCGCCGCGCTGATCGGGCAGGAGAACCTCATCGCCGACGCCGACCTCGCAGCGTGGGTCGGTCGCGATCGTCCTCGTGGCACATGGACGCTCGAGAACCCCGCCGGGCCGGACGGCGCCATTGCCGGCGCCTTCGAGGTAGTCACCGACCCGGAGCCGGGCGTCCCGGCTGCAATCAGAGTGACGCGCCTGCAGGCTGCTGCCGGGCAGAACCCGAGGCTGTTCTGCAGAGTCCCGTTGCGTCCCGACCATACCTACCGCCTCTCGCTCAAGGTCCGGGGGGAGCACCCGCTCAATGTCACATGCAACAGCAGGCCGTGGCTGCAGCACAACACGCCGTGTTTCACGCCGCCGGCAGGTGGGTGGGTGGAGTTCACGGAGGTCTCGCACGAGTTCACGGTCGGCAAGGACTCGAACGGCAACGAGAACCTCGCCTTCTTCTATCTCTGGCTGCCAGGCGGAACGCTGGGCGAGTACCTGATTGCCGAGGCGCGGCTGGCCGAGGTCGTGACGGGCGCGCCGCTCTCCTACACCCCGATCCCGCGTTACCATGGGCTCAAGTCGCTGGCCGAGTCGAACTTCGGTGTGAAGCCGCTGGCGCGGCTCAACCGCGGGGAGGATGACTCCTATGACTCCTCGCGCGTCATCTATCGCGACCAGGGCACGGGCGCCGAGATCTGGAAGGTCACCCACTTCATCCACCTTGATCGCCTGCTGGGGACGGGGCACAAGTCGTGGACCGCGGATGGGATGTTCTTCGCCTTCACCTCATACTTCCGGCCGTGGACGAACGCCACGGCTTTCCTGAATGCGGACGCGACGCGTGTGATCTCGCAGAGGAGCGTCTCCGCGCCGATGGATTTCGCTCCGACAGGGCACAATGTCTACTCGCTGCCGTACACAGGCGTCTACGAGTATGACCCGGCCACCGGCGAGAAGACGACGCTCTTCGAGTTGCCGGAGGACAAGAAGTTCCCGGGCCGCAACTGGATCAGCTTCTCGCCGCAAGCGCGGAAGGTGCTCCAGTACGCCTGGCAGTTCGGGAAGGACGCCGTGTTGCGCGTGTGGGACCTGAACACCGGGACCTACCGTGACATCCCGACGAAGACCCAGAGCGAGGAAGCCTACAAGGACAAGGACTGGCTCTACTCGGCCGGTTTCAAGGACGAGCACACTCTGTATTACGGCATGAACCATCTGCCCAACCTCTCCGAGCACAACGTCCCCCAGGGCTGGTACTACGACCTCGACACAGGTGAGTACACCCCCACCGGCGACCCTGCCGATGCGCCGAGCCATGGCGCGACCTCGCCCGGCGGCAAACAGGTCGGCTACTTCAGGGAGGGTCTGGCCTACCGCCCGAGCCGCGACGCGCCGAAGGTACTCATCGGCGGGCTGGGGGGCGACGGCCACATGGCGTTCCTCTACCAGGACGAGATCGCAGTCAGCGGCGATGTCAGCGACGAGTCGCTGGTCACCATGATCTATCCCGACACCCGAACCGTGGTTCCGGTGGCCTATGCGCAGAACAGGTTCACCGGCTACTACGGCAGCATCGTCTTCGTCAGCATGAGCCCGGATGTCACCAAGATGGTCTACAGCTCGGATATGCTCGGCTACCGCGACCTGTACTGGGCGATTACCAACTACCCCCAGACGCCCGTCGACGTGCGGGTGGCGCGGGCGCCGAACGGGCTGCTCGTGCGCTGGGAGAGGCCGAAGTGGAGCGCCGAGATCACAGGCTACCTCGTCTACCGCAGCGGCCACAGCGGGCGGGACTACCGGCTTCTTACCCCCGAGCCGATCGAGGGCACGGAGTTCGCGGATACCACTGCCGATCCCGCGCAGCCTGCCTTCTACGTGCTCCGCTCGGTGGAGCGCTCTAAGCTGGTCAGTCGGATGTTCTCGTGTGAGGCCGCCTGGCAGCCGACGGGGGNNCCCCCCGCCGCATCTTCTTCGAGGCCGAGAATCCTGATACCCAGCAGACGCCCTTCCGCATCACCATCGACCGCGACGCCGCCAATGAGAAGTGCATGTGGGTGCGCCAGGCGCGGGGCGAGGGAGACGATGATGTCGGGAAGCTGGCGTATGCCGTGGATGTCCAGCCCGGCGGCGAGTACGCGCTCTGGGCGCGTGTAAGGCAGGATCGCGGGGGTGTCACCGAGGGGAGGCTGACAGCCACCATCGGTGCGGCCAGAGCGGATACGGTACCCGTGACCGGGGCCGACTGGCGCTGGGTGATGCTGGGATCGACGCGCCTGCCCGCCGGCGAGCTGACAGTCACACTGGAGGCGGCAGGCAAGGGCCTCAGCGTGGACCGCCTGCTGTTGACCGATGATCCGGCCTATACTCCGCAGGGGCGGGGCAGCGATGTGGACATCGTGCCACCTCCGGCGCCCGGCGCCCCCACGCTCGTCGAGGCCACCCACTTCGACCTGCGCATCCGTTGGCAGCCTGTTGCCGTCTCCACAGTGACGCACTATCAGGTCTACCGCACGCGCGGGACGGGTGTGGAGCCGACTCAGACCTGCCTGGTGGGGTCGCCCTCGGCGCCTGAACTCCTTGACTACAACCTGCGCCCGGGCGAGGAGTACAGCTACCTCGTCACTGCGGTGGATGACTGGGGCCACGAGTCGCCGGCCTCGCCGCTCCTGCTTGCGCGGACGGAGCCCCTTGCGAAGTGTGTGGAGACCCTTGTCGCTCTGAGCGATCTGCCGGAGGTCGCGGCGACGCCGCTCGACGGCACCGAAGCGCCCGGGCTCTATCGCTTCACCGATGCGCAAGAGCAGGTGCTCGAGATACCATTCGAGCTCGGCATCGAGGGCGATTACGTGATCTGGCTGCATGGCGCGCCGGATCAGAGCGACATGACCTCCTTCAGCTATCGCGTTGACGACACGCCGTGGCGCGTACGGACCCTCCCCGGCAAGGAGATCGTGGCCGGGCAGCAGGTGGCCGAACGCGTGCAGTGGGACCGCCTCATGGATCACCGGCAGGAAGCCGGAACCGTCTGGCATCTGACGCCGGGACCCCACGTCCTGTGCCTGGCGAAGGCGGGTGCGAGCCCCATGTCGCTGGTGCTGGACAAGATCATGGTCACCAACGACTTCAGTACCATCCCGCCGGGAGAGAGGTTCCTGTGGTAGAGCGCGCATGACCGCGGGGACCGTCGGTGTGAGTGTTCGCCTGCATGGCGCTGGATCGCGTCATCCCGGCATTCGCGCGCACCATAAAGGAGATCACCTCCATGCGAGTGACGCACCGCCGCACCGCCATAGCACTCATGCTGTCGCTGGTAGCTGTCTGCCACGCCGACTACGTGCCCGACAGCTCGAAGGTGCGACACCCCGCCGCACTCCATGTGCTGCTGGACAACTCCGGCGACAGAAACCGTACGCAGGAGGAACTGATCGCCTCGGTGGCTGGTGTTATGGCACTGGACGAAGCCGGTGTTGCGGCACTTGTGTCCAGGGACAACGGCTTCGCGTCGGTACGCTGCCCGGTGTGCAACGGCTACGTGAGCAGGTTCGACCTCTCAGACCCCGACCATGTCTACTGCACGCAGTGTGAGGCCGCATTCCCCGACCCGAACAAGTACCCCGAGACCTATCCCCACACCGGCAGAAACATCTCCGGCGAGCCTGTCGAGTGGCACTACTACGCCAAAGACGGCAAGGGCTACGAGTACTTCTTCACCGCCGTGCTGCGCAACGCACGCCACACGTACCTGGAGGCGAAGGCGGGCGATCTCGGCCGGCTGTACAACATGACCGGTGATGAGAGATACGCAAGGCGCGGGGCGTTGATCAGCGTGCTGCTCGCCGAGGCCTACCCGCACTGGTGCGCCAGGTACGACCACGCCTGGTACGGGCGCTACATCGTCAGCGAGCGGCCCTGGAAGGGTGGGGTCTTCGCCGGCGGCCACTGGCACGGGGAGATGCCGTTCGCGTGCCTGATGGCATACGACTTCACCTACAACTCGAAGGTCTGGGACGAGCTTGCCGCCGAGCGCGGCACGGATGCACGCAAGAGCGTCGAGGACTGGTTCCGGTGGGCATACAGGATCATGGTCGAGAACCATGAAGACGCAGGCGGGGGCGTCGGCAACCTGCATCCCTACGGCATGCGGAAGATGATTGCCGCCGGCCTCGTGCTGGGCGATCCGGATATGATCCACGCCGTCATCCCCTGGGCAACGAAGCTCGCGCAGGACCACTTCTACTTCGACGGCATGTGGCGCGAGGGGACGCCGGACTACCACGGGCAGACTATCTGGAACCTCGGCAGAGCCCTCAACGCGGCGAAAGGCTACACGGACCCGGAGGGCTATGTCGATACCACCCACGGCATAGTGCTGCAGGACGCCGACCTGATGGCGGAGTACGCGATGCTCGCCAAGGCCGATAGGGTGCTCTCCGGCGCCGTCTACCCGGATGGACGGCGCGTGACGATCCATGATACCCACTGGCGGCCGGAGAGTGGCGAGATCAAGCAGATCCCCAACATCGAGCTGAATGCCTACGGGCACTTCTCGCTCACCCGCGGCGAAGGCCTCGACATGGTGCAGGCGCACCTGCACTTCTGCCCGCTCACCAGTCACGGGCACTTCCACCAGGATCGGCTGTCGATGATCCTCTGGGCCGCCGGCGGAGAAGCGCTCCCCGACCTCGGCTATGCCACAGACAGCGCCTGCTACCGCTACTTCGCCACGGGCTCGCTCTCCCACAACATGGCGTATGTGGGCTTCGCCGAGCCGCCCAAGCAGCCGGAACGCGAGTTCGCACAGGGTGAGCTCGACACCAACATCTGGGCGCGGTCGTCGCTGCTGGCATACGATCCGGGCGAGCAGTGCGGCAAGCGCGTGCAGCTCGTCGAGGCCGAATCGCCGGGGCCCGAGTGGATGGCAGTGGATACGGCGCGGCGACTGCTGGTGATGGTCGCGGCCGACGAGAAGCGCTCGTATGTCGTGGATCTGTTCCGCCTGCGGGGTGGCGATTACCATGAGTGGATTCTGCGTCCATCGGCGGATGAGGACAGCGATCAGGAATGCTCGATCCCGCTCACACCGCGCCCCGGCACACTGGCGGGCGAACAGATCGAGTACGGGCAGAGCGCGCCCGGCCAGGGCTACCGCAACCTCATCCATGACCTGGAGGTCGGTGACGGCGCGCAGGACTGTGCGGTTACCTGGCGAACTCAAAGCGTGAAGCGCTCTGTGCGAGGATACCTGAAGGGCGATCCCGGAAGTGAACTGCTGCTCGGGCGTGCCCCGATCATCCGCCCGACGGCGAACAAGCCCGCGGAGCGTGACAAGTACCACGCCCCATACCTGATGCGTCGGCATGAAGGCGACGAGGACCTGACAAGCTGCTTTGGCGCGATCTATGACGCCTGGGCCAACGGCGGCGCGCCGGTCATCGACTCGGTGCAGTGGCTGCAGCCCATCCCCGCCGATGAGTTCTGCGCCGCGGTGAGGGTCCGCATCGGTGACCGGGAGCAGATCATCTACTCGAGTGTGGATGACCAACCGCGCACCGTCGACGGCATCACCATGCAGGGGCACGTGGCGGTGCTCTCGCGCGTCGGCAATCGCGTCGAGTGGGGGTATGTCTACGGGCCGGGCCTCATCAGGGCGGGGGCGCTTTCTGTCACAGGCGCGGCTCCGGTGCGGGCGGCCCTGGGAGCGGTCGAGCGCGCGGCCGACGGCGGAGACAACGCGCTGGTCGTCAGTCAGGCCCTCGACGCCGAGGGTCTGTCGGGGACGTGGCTGCGTGTCATCCACGGCGACGGCAGTGCGCACGGGTATCGCATCGAGCGTACCGAGCAGGCGGAGGGCGGGACGCGTATCATCATCCATGATGAGCCGGGCTTTGCGATGGTCGATGGCGGGATGAAGATGCTCTTCTTCCCGCATTACGTGATATCGGGCGAGCAGTCTATCGAGATTGAGCGGGCGGTGTGGGTGGAGGGGGAAGGGTGAGAGAAGCGCAAGGGCCCGCCGTCCGGCCTCACCCCCCGGCCCCCTCTCCCTGTTTCCGGCCTGCTCCGTCTCAGACGACGAGACGGAGCAGGCCGGCGGGAGAGGGGGAGAACGGCCACGCCGTTCCGCTGCTGTGGAGGCCAGGCAAGCACCGAAGGAGTGAAGAACTGTGTCCAGATACATGCTGTATGCCGCGCTGGTGCTTGTTACACTGTCACTCGCGCCGGTCGTCTCCGCCTACCAGAGCCAGTTCATCGAGTTCGGGATCACGCCGCAGCCGGCCGTCGTCGGGGCCGGAATCACCATCGAGGGCTGGGTCTACCCGCACGCCACCGACCGGACTGTCAAAGTGCGCATAGACAGCCCCGTCGATGCCGAGGGGAACAAGGTCCGGGTCGTCGAGGACATCACCTGCGATGAACTCGGCGCGTTCACGTGGAGCTACGGGCCACTCGACAGGCCCGGTACGTGGCATGTATGGCTCAAGGGGCCCGCGAAGGAGGATGTCGCCGAAGAGGACTTCACCGTCGAGCCCGTGCAGACGACGATCATCTCCGTCGGCACGGCCATCGTCGAGACGACACCCGCCGAGGAACTGGCGGTGGCGACGTTCCTCGAATCCGCGGCCAAGTACCCGGAGACCCCCGGCCGTGATGCCGCCGTCGGCAACGGGCAGCAGGCCGACGAACTCCTCGATCAGGCTGGCGTACAGCTTCAGCAACTGCAGGAGGGCCTCAACGCGCTGGCGGCGGCCACGCAGGAGTTGCCGCCGCTGCCGGCAGTCCAGGCTGCCATGCAATCCGGGGCGGAGCGCATCACCGAGGTCACAACCCAGGTCGCGCCGGCCACGCAGGACCTGCGCAACCGCGTCGAGGAGACGCGCAAGGCGGCCGACTGGTGTCAGCACTGGTACTACCAGGGCCTTGCGCTCAAGCAGACGCTCGACCTCTACCTGAAGGTTGTCACGGCGAGTGAGGGCATCCTCGTCTGGGCCGCCAATGAACTCAAGTCGGCGGTGCAGGACGATGTGCAGGGGTTCATCGACGGACAGCTCTTCGGCCAGTATACGCCCGAGCAGCAGGCGACGATCAAGGAGGCCAAGGGCAACTGCCTGTCGGCGATCGGGCACATCGAGAATGCCGTCGGGGGCTTTCAGGACCTGCAGGGACCGCTGCAGGCAGCGATCAACGGCAGCATCGACTGGATTACCGATGACGTCACGCAGAACTGCGAGAAGTACATCGGACCAATCACGGGCGATCTGCGCATCGACTACTATCTCAAGGGCCAGCCGTATATGCGCACCCGCTACAAGGTCAACGGCACAACGGAGCTGTTCTTCAAGAAGCGACAGGGCCAGGGCGACATCGTCCACGTCGAGGGCAAGGTGCGCGGGAGGTGCGGCGAGTTCATCGGCTCGATGGACCTCAAGCACGTTATCGAGGGACTGCCCGGCACCGACTACGTGGCCTTCTGCATCCCCAGATGGGTCCCGAAGAGCTATAACATCGACCTCGAGGGTGAAGTCTACCCGGACAGGATGAAGCTCAAGTTCGTGCGCCCGGCCGCCATCGACTTCAAGGAGGTCAAGTACCGCTTCTGCATCGTGCTGTTCTCGATGTTCCAGATGGTGCCCACGGCGGACTTTCCGGAGGTGAACGTGCCCGGCGCGGAGTGGTTCTTCACCCGTGCGACGAACACCGCCGGCGACGAGGTGTGGTTCGAGGTGCCGCTGAGCGCGGCGGGCGATCGGAGCACCGCGCACAAGGAGTTCCACCGGGAGATGGATTATCTCAAGGAACTGGAGTTCAAAGCGTACCTGAATCTCGACTTCAAGGCCTGCTCACCACAGTGTGAGTGAGACGGAGGTCGTCCATGGACCCGCAGTCGCCTTCATTGGAGACGCTCCGTGCGCAGTACAAGGCAGAGGCCGAGTCCACCCCGTACGGATCGGAGGTGTGGGTGGGGGCCGGCATCATTCTGCTGGGCACGGCCGGCTTGCTTGTGGGCCTGTCATTACTCATCAACGGGACGCACACACTCGTGGCGGCACTGCTGCTGAGCGTGTCACCGTTGGTGATCGTCGGCGCGATCCTGGGCCTGGCCGTGCTTGGCGCGCGGGGCTCGAAGCTCGTGAGGCCGGCCCTGGGCCCGGAACACGGGCCGTGGGCCGCCGGGCCTTGCGTCCGCTGGCCCGACGAGTGGCCGTGGATCGGCATCCGGCGGCTGGATGCTCCACCGGCCTGCTACGGTGAAGGCGCGGTGGTGGCGGCGCTCGAAGCCGAGGGACCGGCGGCTCGGGCGGGGCTGCAGGTCGGCGACATGATCATCGCCATTGGGGAACTGCTTGTCCGCGACCCCGAGCACGCCAACGCGATCATCATGCGGCACTGGCCGGGGCACATGGTTGTGCTGCATGTCGTCCGCGAGGGGAAGGAACTGACCGTACGGATCGAGGCGGAAAAACGGCCTGTATCGACAGGGCCGGAGACGCGGTGACGCGCCCATTCCAGCGCGCTCACGACCTTGCCCGCTTCCCGGCGACGGGTGGGATGAGCCTCGAGCCCGCGGTCACGCACCGCTTCAGCCTCGATGCTGGCGTGCAGGCGTTCGCCATGGCGGATGCCGCGCACGGGGGAAGGTCGTCTTCCAGCCGCACCTTCGAATGGCCCATGGGACGCTGCCGGAAGGGCCTGGGCGAATACGTGAGAAATGACGTACGTGAATAATGGCGTACGTTCTGCCATCAAGGGTCAATCAGTTGACTGCTTCCGACAGGGAGGAACACAGATGCCCAGGCGCAGCCGGCTGCCGTATGACGAGGGAGAGCTGTTCGGGCAAGGGCCGCAGCGGACGTATCGCGGAGCGCAGTTGAGCGAGATCGCGTTTCCGCTCGGGGGGATCGGGACAGGCTCTGTCAGCCTCGGCGGCTGGGGGCAGTTGCGCGACTGGGAGATACGGAACCGGCCTGCCAAGGGGCGTACGCTGCCCCAGGCCTTCTTCTCAGTGCGCGTGNNCCCCCGGCTCAGAGCCGCAGGTGCGCGTGTTACAGGGCCCGAAGTGCGGGTCTCTCAACAAGGGAGGGGGCGGGGCGGGCCATGATGCCGGCGAGGGCCTGCCGCACTTCCGGGAGGTCGCATTCCGGGGCGAGTTCCCCATTGCTCACGTGGCGCTCCGTGACAGGAGCTTCCCCGTCGAGGCCGATCTGACGGCTGTCAGCCCGTTCATCCCGCTCAATGACGCCGACAGCAGCATACCGGCCGCGGTGCTGACCTACGAGATCAGGAACCGCTCGAAGCAGGCCCTGAAGGTCTCAGTGATGGGCAACTTGACCAATGACATCGGGAAGGCTGAGGGGCGCACGAACAAGGCCAGGCGCGCCGATGGCCTGCAGGGGCTGGAGCTATCCAACCCCGGCGAAGGCGATGATGACCCGCAATGTGGCTCGATGGTGCTGGCAACGCCGACTGGGAGTGCCTGGGTGTGGCCGTCATGGCACGACGGGCGCGTTCTGAAGTTCTGGGAGGCGGTCGCCTGGGAGAAGAAGTGGCCGCCTGTGCGCAAGGGCCAGAGCCACACCGGGACGCTGGGCGTGGATATGGAACTCGAGCCCGGCGAGGCGGCGACGGTCACCTTCATCCTCGCGTGGCACTTCCCCAACTATCCGCACTGGCGGGCCTGCTGTGATGACGGCCAACCCGTCACGTGGAAGAACTGGTATGCGACGAAGTGGCGCGATGCCTGGGCGGTCGCCCGCTACGCGGGCAAACACCTGCCTCGCCTGACGGCGGAGACGATGCAGTTCCACGATGCGCTGTTCGCCTCGACGCTGCCGACCGTGGCGCTGGATGCCATCAGCAGCCAGCTTTCCATCCTGTGTACCAACACCTGCCTGCGGCTGACCGATGGGACATTCTACGGCTTCGAGGGCTGCACCGACGGCTCGGGGTGTTGTGAGGGCAGTTGTACACACGTATGGAACTACGCGCAAGCCCTGCCGTATCTGTTTCCCGCCCTGCAGCGGTCGATGCGCGAGGCCGACTGGGCCAACTCGATGCAGGATGACGGTTTCGTCTGCTTCAGGATGCCGCTGCCATTGGGGACGAAGGCCGGTACCGACTTCCACCCGGCCGCCGATGGGCAGATGGGCACCGTTATCCAGGTCTATCGCGAATGGCTTGTCAGCGGGGATGACGACTGGCTGCGGACTATCTGGCCGCAGTGCGTAAAGGCGCTTGAGTTCGCCTGGAAGTACTGGGATGCCGACAGAGACGGCGTCATGGAGGGTATGCAGCACAACACGTACGACATGGAGTTCTATGGCGCCAACACCATGATGGGCAGCCTCTACCTGGCGGCGCTGACGGCGGCGGGGCGGCTGGCCGAACACCTTGGAGAGAGTGAACGGGCGGCGGAGTACCGCGAACTGGCGGAGCGCGGGCGCAGGTTCTCCGACGAGAAGCTCTTCAACGGCGAGTACTACGAACAGATCGTGAATCCGAGCGCCCACGAGCCCTGGCCGGAGGACCTCCGCAAGCGCGCAATCGATCACGGAGTGGATGACAAGTTCGACACATGGCCGCGCTGGCAGTTCGGCAAGGGGTGCCTCTCCGATCAGTTGCTGGGCCAGTGGTATGCCGAGATGCTGGGCCTGGGCAAGCTCTATGACTCCGAACACATCCGGGAGACGCTGCAGTCGATCTTCAGGCACAACTGGCGGCCCGATCTCAGCGAGCACTTCTGCTCACTGCGCGTATACGCACTCAACGATGAGGCCGGCCTGCTGATCGCCAGTTGGCCCAGAGGCGAGCGGCCGGGCTACGCCTTCTGGTTTGCCGATGAGGTATGGTGCGGGATCGAGTACCAGGTCGCCTCGCATCTTATCTACGAGGGCTTTGTCGCGGAAGGGCTCGCCATAGTCAAGGGTGTGCGCGACCGGCATACCGGCCAGCAGCGCAATCCCTGGAACGAGTTCGAGTGCGGGCATCACTACGCGCGCTCGCTGGCGAGCTATTCCGTGCTGCTGGCGCTGAGCGGTTTCTCGTACTCGGCTCCCGAGCAGCGCCTGGGGATGGCCCCGCGCGTGAGTACCGACGACTTCCGCACCTTCTTCTGCGTGGCGGATGGATGGGGCAGCTACGCGCAGTCGATCTCGAAGAAGCAGGCGAAGCTGTCGGTTGAGGTTATACAGGGGGCGCTGACACTGCAGGCGCTCGATACGGCGCTGGAGGGCAGAGCGAAGGTGTCGGCGCGACTGGATGGCAAGGCGGTCACCGTCGAGGCAGTCGCGGGCGAAAAGGGTCTGCGGCTGCAATTCGCCAGGCCCGTGACCATCGGCGCCGGGCAGACGCTGAGCGTGAGTGTCCGGTAGAAACGGACGGGAGCGTCGCGGTCGAACGTGACCACCCGGGGCGGCGCCAGGGGACGTCGCCGATACGTCCGGGTCCCGCGGCCGCGGGGTGCGGCCCCTCTCCGTTCGTCCAGGCTCCCTGGTGCGGCCCTACACCCGATCCTCCAGCCCCAGGCGTGTGTACTGCTCCGCGGGAGCGTCGTTGGCCCGCATCTCCCGGATCAGGTGATCGATCATCATGTCCTCGACATCCGGGTCATCCAACGGATGCTCCTGCCCCGGGTCCTCCTGGAGGTCGAACAGCATCGTCCCAAACTCGTGGATGTTCTTGCCTCGTCCGCCGGGGGTGCGCATCGTTCTGAGGCCCCCGGTGAAGGAGAACGGCTCCGCCAGCTCGACCTCCGAGAGTTCCTCGTGACTGAAGAACCCGCGCATGTGTGTCGGCATCAGCGTGTAGTTGCACAGCGGCTGGTTGTCCTCAGTCGCGCACGCGCGCATATAGACATAGCGCCCGTCGGTGCAGTTGACGTGCCCTCCGTGGATGCCATACAGCCCCGCCTGTCGCACCTGCGTGTCATCGACCACCGTGTCTTTGAGCGGCACGCCCTGCATGTCGGGCGTGCGGTCGATGCCAAAGTACTCGAGCATCGTCGGTGCGATGTCGATGGTCTGAACCAGCGCATCGCGGCGCTGCCCGGCCACCTTGCTGCGCGGGTCCCAGATGAAGAAGGGCGTGTGCGCCACCTCGTTATAGAACGGCATCGAGCACTTCGCCCAGAAGTCGTGCTCCCCGAGCAGGAAGCCGTGGTCGGTGTTGACGATCAAGAGCGTGTCATCCCAGAGGTTCATCTGGTCCATGGCATCCAGCACCATGCCGAGGTGGGTGTCGCACATGGTCACGAGCGCGGCGTACTCAAGCCGGCAGTGATCGACCATACTGCGGGGCTCGGTGACCGGTCCGTAGACCGGCCAGTCGAACAGTGGGCCGTCGTACTCGTGCGGGTAGAGGTCCTTGTAGCGCTGCAGCGTGTAGAAGGGCTCGTGCGGGTCGAAGGTCTCGATGTGCAGCATCCAGTTGTCTTCGTCCCGGTTGGTGCGCATGAACTCAAGCCCCATCTCGAAGGTCTTGCGCTGGGGCATGTGCTCTTCACGCTGCATGTACTTGCGGTTGACCTGGTCCTGGGTGAAGTAGCTCGACGCGCGTCGCGAGGCGTGGCCCTCCCAGAGCTGTGGGAGGTCTTTGACGGTCAGGTCGCCCTTCCAGACGTCACCCTCCTGCCCGCGGGATATCTCCCAGGTCTTGTACTGGGTGTGGTAGGTGCAGCCGCCGTCCTCCCAGTAATGGTAGTGGTCGCTGACGAGGTGGCTATGGATGCCGTTACGCTTGAGCATCCGTGGCATCGAGTCATCGAAGGGCTCCAGCGGCCCCCACGCGCGATGGAGGAAGTTGTAGCGGCCGGTGTGTATCTCCCGGCGCGCGGGCATGCACGGCATCGAGCCGACGAACGAGTTGGTGAAGGTGACGCTACGCTCGGCCAGGCGCTGAAAGTTGGGCGCGTGGACCCAGTCGCAGCCGTAGGGTGGGAGCATCCGGCGGTTGAGCGAGTCGTACATGAGCATGATCGCGCGCATGGGTCTGCTCCTTCGATGCGGCATCCGGGTCTGACAGGATGGACGGCGGTCTCAGTTGGTGCTCTGTTGGGGGGGTGTTTCGTCCGGCGGCCGAAGGGCTGCCACCGCGCGGGCGGTGCCGGTCTCGACCTCGATGCGGACGAGGCGGGCGCCGGCGAGATCGAGTTCGTGATTGACCACGGCTGCCAGCGAGTCCGCAAAGCCGTTGTGGAAGTAGGAGGGGAGGGGTATCGGCCCGGCCCACATCTGCTGTATCTCGAGGGTGAGCCGACCGTTCTTCACCACGGGTATGAGCACCGCCCGCACACGCGCGCTGGCGAAGAGCACCTGCTTGTGTGCACTGACCTCCAGGTGCCCGCGGCAGAAGGTGACGGCCGGCGTCGAGAGGTCCGGCGGCAGGCTCAACTCCTCGGCATGCTCGCGAACGTACTCATTGACATTGGCCTGTGTGATTTCGACCGTAACGTTCGGCCTCAATTGACGTAGCAGCGACATCTGCGGCGGCTGGTCCTCTCCTGGCTCATGTGCCCTCAGGGTGTTTCTGTTTCGGCCGGACGTCCGCGACCGCTCTTACACGCCCGCGGCTGATCTCGACCCGGCGCAGGATCATGTCGTTGCGGTCCAGCGCGCCGTTGATCGTCTCCATTATAGTATCGGCAACGCCGGTATGGAAGCTGAACGGCAAGGATATCGGCCCGACGCCGGTCTTGCGCTCCCGCAGAACGAGTCGCCCGTCCTCGATGCTCGGGTCCATCTCCACCTGCAGGCGCGTCGAGAAGAAGCCCAGTCGCCGGGCGGCGCTGACCTCCACCCTGCCCTTGTCGAACGCGATGCGGGGATTGGTGTAGCCCGGCGGCACGCCGATCTCGTCGCGGTGCTCGCGGAGGAATGCGTTGATGTTGGCCTCGGTGATCTCGATGGTGAGCGTGGGCTGCATCTGGCGGAACAACCGCCACTGCTCGGCGAGGCTATCGTCGGCATGCACCGCGCAGACGAGTACGCTCAGTATGAGAATGTGGATGATCCGGATCGCCGATTTCACTGTGATCACCGTCTGGTGATGGGTATTTGATGTGAGGAGGGCCCGGGGGGCTCGCGGCGGCTGCCTCACCCCCCGCCCGCTCTCCTCCGGTTGCCGTCCCGTGACGCCGCTACGCGGTGCCTTGGGCGGAACGGCTCTGTCCGGGGAGGACGAGAAGGCCGCAACGACAAGGCCCAGTCGGCACTCGCTGTGCGGTGAAGGAGCGGTATGCTGTCGTGGTCGTTGAGCCGTTTGCCCCCTCTCCAGACAGCCCCGCGACGCAGGAGCGGGGCGGAAGGAGAGGGGGTTTGGGGGGTGAGGCACGACGGCACGCGCACCGCTACTTCTGCTNNNNTCCCAGTCGCGCTGGGCGATGTTGCGGTGTACGAACCAGCGTACTGCCGACCACTCGCGCTTGCCCTTGATGACGCCCTTCAGGTCGCCTGCCAGCTGCCGCAGGAACTCGTACAGCACCGACATGTCGCGCAGGCAGGAGGGCACCATATAGCGCGGCTTGTTCTCCTCGACAGTCACCATTGCTTCCTCGAAGATCTCGAGTGCCGTCTCGACCTCCGGCAGCGCCGCCTGCGCGCTGATCGGGTTGTCTGTCGCGCCGGTTGCGGCCTCGTAGACCTCCAGCATGACGGAGAACGCCACGCCGTGAGCCTCGACGCGCGCCGCCTCCGCCGCCATGTTCAGGGACAACTCGTCAACGCGGCCCTCGAGCAGCGCCCGCGCCCTGGCTCCCGCTTCGGCTATGAACTCCAATGCATCCACCTTGCCGGAGAGTTCCTCAAGAGCCTCGAGCGGGTACTGCCGGGGCCACGGCTTGCCTGCCCGCTCGTAGGTGTAGGCGTAGTAGGCGATCAGGTTCAGGAGGTTGGTGTCGAAGGCGCGGTCCAGGCACCGGCGCGCCTCGAGCACATCACCATCGGCGCGCACACGTGCCCACTTCTCCTCGAAGGCATGGATCGGGCCGACGCCGCGCGGGTTCCACGAGTACTCCGCCAGCGCGTCGAACTCCAGGCCCCAGCCGGGATCGAAGACGGAGTAGGATGATGCGCCCTCCGCCCAGTCGTTTGCCCCGCGCAGGCACATGATCGCGACGTTCTTCTGGCGCGGGTCCCAGCGCGACCAGTTGTAGTAGCACGTCATCGGCTTGACCCAACTGCGCACTCCGCCGCCGACCTTCGGGTCGGATTTGTCGTGTGGCATCTCGTTCGAATACGCCCACCAGTCGATGATCAGGTGATCGTGGATGCCCTCATCCCGCAGACGCTGTGCGAAGCCTTCATCCCACACCTGCATGTGGCGGGTGAACTGGTCGTTGTACATCGCCACGTTCTCAACACCGACGGATACCAGGTGCCCCGCGAGTGTCACGACCCAGTCCTTGAGGTTCTCCTCCATCGACTGCTGCGAGCACTTCTCGCAGCGGCAGAATGCGGTGCCGACTTCATCGAGCTGGATGTGGAAGGTGTGCACACCGTTCGGCTTGAGGTACTTCTCGTAGATCTGCTGATACCAGCTCTTGACGAACTCGACGAGGTCGGGGTTGCTCAAGCAGTAGCCCCACTGCTCCGGCTCGCCCTGCTCGTTTTTCGCCGCGAACTCGGGAATCAGGCGCGGGATGAGCGTGTTGTGGCCGAGGCTGTTGACGTAGGGGATGACCTCGACGCCGCGCTCCTGCCCGTAGGCGACGAGTTCGCCGAAGAAGTCCTGCTCGAAGATGGGGGGCAGGTAGGATATCTGCTCGATCTGCCCGGTTGTGGGGGAGTACCAGCGGATCGTCCATTCGCGCTTGAGTTCCGGGTGGCCGGGCACCGGCACGTTGATCCATTCGGTCACTCCGCCGTCGTACTGCACGCACCAGCAGCCGTAGAGGCCGATGCCGAGGTTGTTCATCTTGCGCGCGGCCAGGTAGTCGATGATGCCCTTCCAGTCCTCGAGCTCCATCAGGTCGGGGCCCCACTTATCCTCGACGAACACCCCGCGCGTCTTCATGTCCGGCCAGTCGCAGATGTACGCCTGTGGGATGGCGCCGGTGGCAGGGATGGCCTGCAATACGTCGGCCAGCGTCCGCAGTCCCCAGCGGATGCCCTCCTTCGTAGCGGCCACAAGACTGGCGCCTTCGGACTCGATTTCCAGCTCGTACGCCTGAGGAAGACCCTTCTGCGGTATCCGCGCGTGGGTCCACTCGGGGTCGACTTCCACGATGAGGGCATACNNCCCTCGCCCATGGCGTTGGCGAATTCGGTGACGAGGTCCTCGACGTCCCCGATCACCTGGGCGACATCTATGCCGTTGGGGCGCTGGACGGCGCCGGCCTGCAGCTCGATGAACTGCGGCTCGGGGATAATCGGCGGAAATGACGCCGCGGCAGCGGCACTTGCGGGGGCATATAGAGGCATCTGGATCACCCTTCTTCGGTTGAGTGAACGGCTCACGGTTATGTCATCAAGCGGGCTGTGAATCAGCGGGTGCGGCTGCTTTCGCCGCCCTGCCAGTAGTCGCAATTTGCGCCCAGCTTCTCGAGCAGCGGCCGGGAGAGGTCATCGATGCGCGCGAGCAGCTCTGGAGTCATCTCCATCTCGGCGGCCTCCGCGTTGGACTGTATCTGCTCGCGGTTGCGGGCCCCTACCAGCACGCTCGTGATGCCCGGCTTCGCCATCGCCCAGGAGAGCGAAAGACGCTCCATGGGGACGCCGATCTCCTGCGCAATCTCACGCAGGCTGTTGACCACGTGCATGGTCTCTTCCTCCGCACCGGGCTCACCGTGCCTGGCGGGGGGCACGTCGCCCCGGAAGTGGCGCGTGCGGCGCCGGTTCGGCGGAATCTGGTCGACTGTGCGGTACTTGCCCGTCAGCAGGCCCTGCATCAGCGCCATGTAGGGCACCACGCCGATCTGATTGTCCATGCACAGCGGCACCAGTTCGACCTCGATGGCGCGGGTGATGATGCTGTAGGCAAGCTGGTTCAGGTCGATCTGCGCGCCGGTCTGCAGCGCCTCGGTCAGCTGCTCTACGCCGAAGTTGCTCACACAGATCGACCGTATCTTGCCCTCTGCCTTCAGCGCCGTCAAGGTGTCGAACGCATCCTTGATGGGGTGCTTTGTGATCGGCCAGTGGACATAGTAGATGTCAACATAGTCGGTGCCGAGCCGCTTCAGGCTCGCCTCGCAGTGTTCGCGGAGCACGGCGGGCTCTGCATTGTCTGGACCGATCTTGGTGCTGATGACGGCGTGCTCCCGACGGCCCTTGAGCGCGATCCCCAGCGCTTCTTCGCTGCGACCGTCGTTATAGGCCTCCGCGGTATCGAAGTAGTTGATGCCGCAGTCGAGCGCGGCGGCGACTACGTCGTTGGCGTCGTACTGCTCCTGCTTGCCCCAGTAATCCTGTTCGCTGCCGCCGAACGACCAGCAGCCAATACCGAGCACGGAGACCTCGATGCCTGATCTGCCGCAGGTGCGCATCTGCATGGTGGGTTTCACCTCTTGTGTCTTGCGCGTTTCACGAGCGATGGCCGCCGGGCTCAGATGGCCCGTCCGGCCCTCGTGGGCTACTTCCTCGTCCTGGTGCGGGGTCCCTTCCGGGGGGTGAAGCAGGTCGCCACCCTCACAGTTTCAGCACATCGGCATAGACCAGCCGGCGGTCTATCTGCGGGATGACTGCGGTTGTGACCGTCGGCGACGGCCTGTCACTCTGGTATAGCTCATACTCCCGGATCAGCGCGCGGAACTCCGCGGCGTCGCGGTCCTGTGGCAGAGTGATAGTGCCTGTCCAGAGCACGTTTGCGTCGGAGAGCCAACGGTGTTCGAGTTCGACGGTGGCATCCTTGACCGGGAGCCATGCCAGTTCTCCCTCGACGCCCGGCCGTTTCGACTGCACGGTGACTTCGACCAGCGGCGGCCGCTTGCCGGCCTTCGACCCACGGTAGGCGGCGCCGGCCACCGACACGGTGACCTTGCGCTTGTCGGCCTGGTCGAAGACGGCCGTCGCGGTGCGGTCCGGCAGCAACTGGGCAAAGTCCGCCAGCACCACGCCCGAGAGCTTGCAGTCGCGGTCACGGGTCTTGAGCGAGTTTGGCTGAAAGCGTGCCAGCGCCAGTTGAACGAACGGGAAGTAGGCCGTGCCCGGGTCCATCTCGATGTCACAGCACCAGAGCTGCCTGTCGCGGTCGTAGTGGACCTGGTGGCCGGCGACGGCGACCTTCGCTCCGGGCAGGCCCGGAACGCTGAGGTCGGTCTCCTTGACACTGGCGCGCGGGAACGCATCCAACGTCGGCGCCGCCTGCGGCGCATCGGCCATCCAGAGCGGGTCGGCGCCCCACCGCGTGGTGTACTTGTCCAGTCGGCCTGTGGCCGCCGGCGCGGCCACCATCGCGGGTATGGCGGGCCCGGGGGCCTGGTTGACCACGACCCCGAGCAGTTCACCCTCGCCGGAGGAGTACCAGGGCCGTTCGAGGTAGACCCG
>DPJP01000242.1:7937-16220 GCA_003542955.1 Armatimonadota bacterium | reverse complement strand
GGGCGAGCCGAACTCAGAACATTGATCTGTACCGGTGTAGAACTGCGCGTGATGACTTTGGCGCCCGACGCTATCTCCGCATCGGTGAAGGGGAGGTACTCACGGTACCGCGTCGTGGCGACGGCGTGGTAGTTCACGTATCGGTGCCGGGTGTCGCCAAACTCATGGCGACGGTTGGAGAACTTGGCCTGTTCGTCTTCATACGCCACCGCAATCTCCAGCACATGCGCGCTGCTCGACCGGATGCCGGGTTCGGGCTCCGTCAGCGCGTCCACCGGCTCCTCCCAGGTTGCCTCGATATCGACCTTCGCGGTGCTCTTGCCGCTGATGGGGAAGCTGTCGCCTATTCCCAGGAATGTCTCTCCGAATCCGCGTCGGGACTGCCTGATGCGGCAATCGGGCACGATTAGCGGCTGCTGAACCGCGTGCACCAGCAGCATATCGCGTGTGGGTGTGAGCAGCCAGTAGCGACCGACGGCGGCCAGGCGGCCGATGTCCTGGATGCGGCTCTGGGGCGAACCGCTCTTCTCGAGTAGCTCCCACGCGCCCGAGACCTGGCGGAGCGTCGGCTGAACGTTCGAACTGAGCTTGATGCGGATCGTCTCGCCCTTGGGGATGCCCACCGGCAGTTCCCGGTTCTCCGCGTCGAAGCTGGGCCGGAAGCTCCCCTCCGTCAGCTTGATGCGGAACGGCATCCGCTCGGGCCACGCGGACGTGAAGTCGACCTTCTTGGGCTCATCGGCCTTCATGCCGGGGAGATTGTGAAACCACACCCCGATGGCCGCAGGGTCAGGCAGGTAGGGCACCTTGAGCTGCTTCTCCGGATGCACCTGCTCCTGTTTGCCATCGCCGACGGTGTAGGTGCCCTCGTGGGAGACGATGAGGTTGTACGCGGCGGCGTCCATGCCGCCGGGCGTGTCGAACATCCCGTGTGTCTCAGCGAGCATCTGCGGCCCCAGTGGCGGGGATATGTGTCGCTCGCTTGTCTCCTTGGTGGCCACCTTGTCCTTTTGCGGTGTGTCGTTGTAGCTACGGATGACTATCACGTCCACAGACTCGCCCTGTGATGCCGCCACCGATTGCCGCAACAGGACCACGGGTGAGGGCACCGGATCATGCCGGAGGTAGGTCACCGGCTCGGTGGCCACGAAGGCCCCCAGCGTGGGCATCAGCGCATCGGACTCCGCAAGCGACAGCCCGTTGCCGGCCATGTCCACGGCGCGTGCCCGCAGGCGATAGCTCGAGCCGAAACGCAGCCTCGGCAGCGATTTCGGCGCCGGTCTGAAGCTCACTGCCAGCCCGAATTCCGTTTCCGGCTTGCTCTGGTAGTCTGCCGGTGTGTCATCGGTGCCGATGTGCTTGCCCGGCCGCGGCGCGACCAGGCTCCAGCCCGACCAGCGCACAATCGCCTCGCTCAGGTAGAGGTCGTCGGAGGAATCATCAGCGGCCTCAACGGCGCTGTCAGATATCCACCCCTCGTCGGAGATGCTCAGCTTCACGTCGCTGCCCTGGAACGAGTAGGCGCCGACTCGGGCGCACAGGCTGCGCCACGAGTTGCTGCCGCCATCGTGGATGTCGACGCGGTAGCCGGCGATCAGGTCCTCCGCGTAGAGCAGTATCTCGGGCTTCTCTGACGCGCCGGCGAGAGTGTGCAGCTCGCGCGCGACCTGGAACATCTTGACGATCTCGGCCGCCCGCCCGTTTTCCACCAGCGCCAGACCACCGGAGCGCATCGTGGGGAGGCCGGCATCCTCGGTCGCCGAGTCGCTCTCGTCCTCCGCGATCCTGCCCTCCTGGGTCACGAAACGGACCTTGCGGACGGCGGTCCTCGCGTAGTCGAGCGCCTTCATGGCGGCTCCATCAACATCAACCTGGACGACCTCGTACGGCTGGTTGTCGGCGCCCTGCTTGGGCTCCCGGACCTTCAGCATTCCGCCGACATGTCGGTCTGAGCGTGAGACCGCGGCGAAGCCTCCCTTGAGCGTGTAGTGTGTCCGCGGAGAGATGCTCTTGGTTGGCGTCGCCGGCGGCGTGCCCCAGTTCGGCTCCACCCAGACGAGCCCCGTCGGGGCGACCCCGGCGGGCAGGTCCACCTCCAGGTCGATGACGAGCCCGAGCTTGCGCATCAAGCCGGGGTATTCGCCCAGAGACGAGACGGCCTCGTGGAAGTCGATCTCAGGCTTCTTGAGCTGGACCTGCAGGCGCTCGTGCTTGATAGTTGGGTGGGGCTTGCTGAGTGCGGCGTGGAACTGCTTGACCTGCAGAAAGTCGGTGGGGGGGTCGGCCTTGGCTGAGAACGGGAGCGCCTTCTGAGTCTGGAGCTTCTGCTGGAGCTGCTGGGCGAGCGTTGCCTCGCTCTTGACATCGAGTGCCTTGATGGCGGGATTGACGGCCAGAATCGGGAGCGCCTTGCCGCCGACGCGCGCCGACTTCACGCTCGCGGTCGCGCCTGTCCTCCCAGCCGCAGCGCCTGTGGCCGGCGCCGTAGCGGGGGGACGGACGGCGGGCGCTGCGCGCATGACTCGCTGTGGGTCAAGCTCCTGCGGCGTGAGCTGCTGCACTCCCAGGTGCATGAGCGGCTGTGTCTTCAGATCGAGTTGCCGCACATCGGGCACCCGCTCCGGCGATGTCAGGGCGATGCGTCGGTACTCCTGTGTCAGGAAGCCGAGCACGTGCTTGGTCGGGTATGAGCGGATGATGCGCTTGTCCAGGCCGGGGAACTCGTACGCCTTGACGTAGGCCGTGGGCTTGAACATCAGCTCCCAGAGCGCCACATCGGGGTCGGGGCTGACGCGCACCGCGGCGGCCGACTGCCCGCCGCTGAAGTGCACCGTGAACTGCGGTCGGCGCCGCGCCCATGACTGGAAATCCGGGAACTGAGAGAGCACTGGGTGCGTCTGCCCCGCGAGCTTCTCGTCAGTCATCAGCTTCGGCGTCACGAACACCGACAGGCGCAGTCGCTGTCCATTCGCGCCGTTGGGTAGTGTTGTCCAGACGACCTCTTGACGCTTCATGATGGTGCTCCCCTACGGTTGGTTCGCCTGCATAGCCCGAGCCTCGATCACATACAGCGGCAAATCGGCCGAGCCACCGAACGTCCCTGCTCCCGCCGTTCACTCACCCCACGTCCCTCGCCCCATATCCCTGCCGTTCATGCAAACGCATCACAGTACTCGTCCCAGATGCTCTTAGCCGGCATCAGCGACTTGAACGTCACCCGCGGCGGGTCGGCGAACTCCCGCCGAACACTCATCGACACCGAGGTGCTGAAGAACAGCAGCTTGATCTTCACCGTCAGCTTGGCCTCGCCCCACACCTTGTTGCCTGCCGATGAGTAGGTGAGCCCGAGGTAGAATTCGCACGAGATGGTGATGATACCGAGCACCGACAGTGAGCCGCCCATTCGCACATAGCCGGTCAGCTCGGTTACGCCGCCCTCGGCCGTCTCTTCCCACTTGAAGTAGATGCCGGCCATCACGTAGATGCCGCCGCTTGCCACGCCGATGTCGAAGGCAAGGCTGCCGCCGAACTCGAGCGACGCCTCCAGCAGCTTCATCCCATCCAGGCCCATCTCCATCGCCGCGAAGCCGCCGCCGCCGAACATCGAGACGGTGAGGATGAAGGGGTTCTCGCGCGAACAGAACGCAAACCGCAACCGCACCGGGTCGCCAAAGAACGGGATCGTCAGCGCGGCGGTGAAGCTCATGTTCTGGATCGTCAGGACACCGACGGCCACCTCCGGGATCGCCAGCGTGAAGCTCGCCACGACCTTCGTCGGGGTCAGGTCGATGCTCAGGCCGCCCTCCTCCCCGAAGCTGAGGAAGTCCTTGAGTTCATTGATGAACTCCAATGGCCCGCCGA
Organism: Armatimonadota bacterium; assembly: GCA_003542955.1. Lineage (GTDB taxonomy): Bacteria > Armatimonadota > Zipacnadia > Zipacnadales > UBA11051 > UBA11051. The sequence continues at coordinate 12,359 of DPJP01000242.1, read as the reverse complement.
ACTCGACCTCACTGATATCAGGTGAGACGCTTGTCTTCTGGCCGCTGGCGGCCCGGAACTCGAACCTGGCGAAGTGGACGATGATGAAACCGAAGAAATCGACGGCAAACTTCGAGATGATGCCGTTGATGGTGTAGGTCGATTTGCCCCCCGCGAGTTCCGTGTGCAGGTTCGCGTTCAGCTCGAACTTGCAGCCTGACGCAGGCTTGAAGATCGCGAACTCGATCACATCAGGCGACCAGTAGAGCGAGGTGTCCACGGCAATGGGCAGAGCGAGTGTATCGTTGCCCGGGTAGACGGGCTTGGCGGTCAGCTTGGGGATGTTCTTGCCGTCGCCGAAGCTGTTGGGGATGATGTCTGAGAGGTTGAGGCCGCCGAGAATCTGCGCCCCGGCCCCCGCAAAGAAGTCCTTCGGGTCGAACTCACCTTTGGCGAGTGAGCTGACCGCGCCGCCTACGGGTCCGAACGCCCGCGAGAGCCCCGTGATATTCATGTTCGGGGTGGCCAGTCCACCGGCCTTGTCGGCCGCGAAGTCGACCGCCGACTCGAGCGCCTCCGCTGCGACGCTCGCGACGGCCTCCCCCGCCGCCCGCTTGGCCTCCTCGACGGCCGCGGAGTATGCCTGGTCCGCCGCCTTGAGGGCTTCGTCGACGACACCCGCGGCCATACTCGATGCCAGCCGCACAAACACCTGCCCCTTGTTGGCCGCCCCGTCCCAGCCCTTCGCCACGTACGTCGGGTCAAGCAGCACGACGGCGCCGCCGTCACCCGCGCCGATGCCGGCGACGGCGGGTATCCGTGCCTGCATCCAGGCCATAGTCGGGTAGGAGCGTGTCTGGTTGGATGTCTCGAGGTTTGCATCAGCGACGCCCGGCGCGGCCAGTTCGGCGCCGAAGACGACCTCATTGATCTCCAGCGTCGTGTCACCCGGCTTATCGGGCGAACTCTCGGCGACTGCCAGCTTCTGGCCGCTGAAGTCGGCTGTGCGGCGCGCGCGATTGGCCGTCTGATTGTAGTGGTTGACTACAATTCGCATCGCCGCGGTGTTGTAGGCGATGGGGTCGGTGGTCCCGGCCATATTCTGCACGCCCACGAAGACGATCGGCGCATCGAACTCGCAGCGCTGCCCGTCACAGTCCGTGCCGATGAAGTGGAACTGGAAGTCGTCGTTGCCCACACGCGGCCAGAAGCCGGCGCTGGGTGTTGTGTTCAGCTCCGCGATTTTGCTTTGCGCGGGCGGGTTGAGATCAGGCGTCACCAGCGTCGTGCACTGGACGCGCTCAAACGGCATTGCCCGGCCGTCGTTGGGCTGATGGAGCGCGGGGAAGTCCTTGATCGGCTCGCGCACAACGATGAAGTAGCGCTGGCGCAGGTAGGCGACGATGCCCACGGAACTGCGCTCGAACTTGCGCTCCGTCACCGTCACGAACGACGCGCGATGCCCGAAGGGGAACAGATACCCCTTCTCGACCACCCGCACGTACTGGTCGCGCCCCATCGTCGCCTCATGGACCCATTCCTCGATCGAGCAGCCACCCGAGGATGGCGGTATCTCCTCGGCATAGCGCACATCCAGCCACGCCCCGAGCGGGGTGAGCATCAGTCGGTTCGCCTGAATCGTACGCTCGAGGGCATCCTTGAGCGAGTAGTCCGCCGTCAGCTTCACGAGTTGTGCGCGATGGTTGTTGTGCAGCGACATCAAAAAGGGCCGGGGCGGGTCATGGGCCGGCGGCAGCGGAGTGGCGTAGTCCGGAGACCAGATGGCGCGCAGCGTCCGGTAGTAGTCATGCGCGTAGCTGGAGCGATGCACGGCGACGGTGCGCAGCACGCCGTCTTGACCTTCGGCGTACTCATAGCGGGAGTCGTAGACGCTCCCCTTCGCGGAGCGCACTCCAAGTCGGGTATGCCACAGCTCGATGCGGCCGTCGTGGGCCACCGGAGCCGACGCGTGCACCCACCCCGCCAACCGGTTGGGCGAGAGCATCAACCGATACGGGGCCTCGATGGCAGTCTGCAGCGGCGTCGGCTCGGCGATCTCTGGCCGCAGCTTCAGGTCGACAACCAGCGCCTGCACCGGTAGTGTCGCGCCGACGGTTGACTTGATGGCCGTGAACCTCGGGTCGGCGGAGACCACGATTGCGGTCTGGGGCCGCTTGGCCTCGATTGCCGTGACAGGCCTGGCGATCGCCTCCGGGCGCATCCCGAGCTTGCCGCCAACGCCGTCGACGGCGCGGGGGCTGACCGCGACTACTCCGTCCCGCCCGGCAGCCTGGACAAGCTGTGGCAGCGTGGGCGGTGGGAGTGCCGTCGGCGCAACGGCGAGTTCGTAGTCAGACCAACTCAGTAGCGCCTCCAGCGTGTACGGTATCTCATTGACCGCGTCAGGCAGCTTGAAGACAAGCCTGCTGGGGCCCGACAGCCGCGCCCCGATCGGCGGCAGGGCCGGAGCCGGTTGGCCCGTACCCTCGACAAACGCCTGCTCGCCGATGTGCTGGCAGGGGAACTGGGCGGTGATGTACGCGGGCTTGGTGGCCTCGGTCTTCACGAGTCTCGCGGGCTTGCCTCCACCCGCCTGCAGGGTCAGGTTCGAGAAACCGAAGCGCAGGAACAGGAAGTCATCCCTGCGGATCACATCCACCGCGAACGCCGCCAGCGGCGCGAGCACGATGCCGCCCTCGGCGGGAATGCGGATTGTTCCCACCGGCACGGTCTCCAGCGCGGTGCCGGTGCCGACCTCGGGCTTGACCTCGATCCGCGTCGCCGGGCCGGTAGTGCTCCTCGGGACACGCGTCGGCGCCTGCGCAAGTCTGGCGTCCGCGACAAGCCGCACTGTGGCCTGTGGCACCAGCGGCCTGGCCTCCACGACCGCGCCCGCCATCGGGGCGGCCACCGCATGCAGTCCCGGCTCGCAGATGAACTCCCTCAGCACGCCGTCGGCACTGTGTGCCTCCAACCCCGGTGTGTGACGCCCGCCACCCAGTTGCAGGCTGACGTCATCGGAGTGCATCCATGTCGGCCTCTCGTCGATCCCCGCAAGCAGAGTGGTCTCCGTGCGGAGCCCGTCGGAGGCGATCGCGAGGCGCGGGTCGGTCAGCGACAGCGAGAACGGCTCACCGCCGTCACCCAGCAGGCTGCCGGCGGGCTGGAGAGACAGTTGCCCGGCGGCGTCACCGGGCTCGAGCACCGCGGCGGACACAACACCTTGGCCCGTTGAGCCGATATCCACTCGCAGGTGGGAGAACGCGTCGTCGGCGACCTCGTAGCGTGCTCCCTCGGGTGCGGGTAGTGCAGCCTCGAGCTGCCACGGCTTGGCTCCACGCGTCAGCCACACTCGCGTCGCTTTCGCCGGCGGCTCTGCGAGCATGCTGCTCGCGGGGTCTGCCAGGGCGATGGTCACGGCATCACCGCGTGCCTCCACACCCGGGCACGTGTAGCCGGCGAGGTCGGCCCCCACCGCCGTGATGCTCCAGTCCGGGGCGAAGACAAGCCGCGCGGCGCCCCCGAGGCGCAGGGAGACATGCGGCGCCATCGCGCACAAGACCGGCTCGATCCGGGCTATGGTCTCAGCCTGGGCCCCGCCGGCGAGCCAGCTCTCGAAGGGCACGCTGAACTCGGCGCTACCAAGCGCCAGGCTCAGCTTCATCCGCGNNCCTCGGTGATTTCACAGGTGAAGTCGGCCGGAATCGCCGTGCCGGGGAAGCGCGCGCCGCTCAAGCTCACACGCGTGCCGCTCTCGAGCTGCTCGGCTATCACGCGCGCCGAGCCGTCGAACACCGCCGGGTCGATGCTCCAGCGCGGCGTACCACCCACTGAGAAGATCACGCGGCCGGCGGCGGCAGCCATCTCGTAGGGGCCACGCCAGACCTGGTCGAGTGCCGGCCTGGCCAGGCCTGAGAGCGCAGCCGCGCCCACGACGTTCACGCCCAGGAACTGACGTCTGCTCAGGGTGATGGGGGCGTCGGTATCGGCTATCTGACCGAGTGAAAGGCGCGCGCGGGGGCGACGTCCCAATCCGGCGCGCAATGCCGCAAGGTTCAGCAGGGGGCGCTCCATCGTACGGCCTCCAGTCGTGCACGGCGTCTACGGACAGGGCATGGCTGAGAATCTGTATGCCACCTGTACATGCCTGACCACGGCGAACGGACCGGAAGACAGAAAGCGGGCGGCGAACCTGCGGCGGTTGTGCGGGTTAGCCCGCGTGGGGACCCTTCTCGGCGTCCGGGGAATCGGCCTCGGGCTCCTCGTCGGCTTCCTTGACTGCGTCCCTGAATCCGCGAACACCCTCACCAAAGCTGCGCAGGAGCGCGGGGATGCGCGTGGCCCCGAACAGCAACACAACGATGATCAATATGATGATGAGTTCCGGCACTCCGAGCCCTGCGAAGACTCCCAGTACTCCCAACATCGCGATTCCCTCCCGGG
>DPJP01000242.1:7717-7930 GCA_003542955.1 Armatimonadota bacterium | reverse complement strand
GAGCGTGGTGTGCCCCTTGACTGTCGCTAGTGTTCGCGATGGGGCCGGAGTGTTCCTGCAGAGATGGGTCGGGTGTTGCAACTGCGTGCGCAGGCCGGCAGATATCCCTTGACGAGCCGCGCCGCGAGTTGTAGAGTGAGTGAGCGCTCACTCACTGGAGGCGGCGATGGCTGAGACGATCACACCAGTCGACCGACGAACCGCAATCATCGA
>DPJP01000242.1:5161-7635 GCA_003542955.1 Armatimonadota bacterium | reverse complement strand
AGGCGCTTCTGCGCGAGGCGGTCCGCTCCCGCTCGGCCCTTCCGTGGCTGGAGGAGTCTGAGGATGCACTCCTCGCGCTGCCCGCGGATGAGGGCATCCGCCGCATCCTCACTCGCGCGCTTGACCACATGGATGACAACAGCGGGCCTTTCATGGTCATGTGGTCGCAGTTGGCGACCAATGACACTGTCGCCCAAAGCCTTGCGGGCTTCATCAATGAAGCGCTGCAGCGAATTGCCGGCTTCCTGGAAGCGAAGGTTGCATCGGGTGAACTGAGGGGGATCGACACCGAGGTTGCGAGCCAGATGATGATGGGCTCGCTGGTCACATACACGCTACGCACGCGCCGCCTGAGCCCGCCGTTGACACGCATTTCCCGGCGGCGGTTCATTGACGGTGTGGTCGAGATTCTCACGGGCTGTCACACTTCCTCGATGGGGTGCGACAATGCGCAGGGCCAGGATGATTAGGCAAGCGTCGCTCAGAGCTGGTACGGTCGCAGCCTGCATCGCGGTCGCGCTGACAGCCGTTACGGGCCGGTGCCCGGGCGAGGAGCAACCTGCAGCGAGCCCGGTGCTGGCAGAGACGATTACACTCGGCGAGGCGATGGCTCACGCGATCAACCACAACCCACAGCTTGCCGCGGCAGTTGCCGGAGTCGCCGGGGCGGAGGCCGCCGTCTCTGCCGCGAGCGCCTCGGGCAGGCCCACCTTCACACTCCAGGGCGGCGCCCAGGCGCAGAGCCCGATCCAGCAGATCAACATCCAGCTCCCCGGCTTCGAGCGCTCAGTCGCGATCACCACACCGGAGTCGGCCCGCGCAAGCCTGAACGTGACTTGGCCGCTGTGGACGGGCGGGCGTGTTTCCGCCGCCACGGCAGTGTCGCGTGCGCAGGCGGACGCCGCCGAGGGCGACCTCCAGCAGGCCACCGAACAGTTGCTCTACCTGGTGGCCGCGAGCTACTACGGCGTCCTCAGCGCGCAGCAGCGGCTTGCCGCCGCCGATGCGGGTGTCACCGCCGCTGCCGAGACGCTGCGGACGGTCAGCAGGGCCCGCAGCGCGGGCACGGCGACAGGCGCCGATGTGGCCAACGCCGAGGCGGGCCTCAAGCGCGCCGAGCAGGAGGCGGTGGCCGCCCGCAACAGCCTCGACAATGCCCGCGCGCGCCTCGCGTTGCACATGGGCCTCGGCCCGGCGCAATCGGTGAGCCCGATCTCCGATGCCGTCGACATCAAGCAACCTGCCGGCGACGACGAAGCAGTCGAGATAGCCCTCCGCACCCGGCCGGAGTTGATCGCCCTGGGATACCGGATCGACTCGGCTCGCGCGGCCGTGGAACTCGCCCGCGCTGACCGCAACCCGACGCTCGCGGCCGTGGGCGCGTACCAGATACAGACGCCGACGGATGTGCAGGCCTCCCATTCCGAGTTCATCGGGGTCCAGTTCTCCTGGCCCGTTTTCAGCCACCCCCGCTCCGACGCCAACCAGCGGCAGGCCGGAGCTGCCGTCGAGCAACTCAGTCATACGCTCAATGACCTTGAACGGACCATCGCGGTGCAGGTTGCGGAGGCGCGGCGGGCTCTTGACGACGCGCGCGCGAGCGTTGCCGCATCGGAGCAGGCAAGCCTGGCCGCAACACAGGTGCACCGCCGCGCGCAGGCCGCCTATGCCGCGGGAACACTGACCAGGCAGGAGCTGACCGGCGCCGAGGCGGCACTGGCCGAGGCGCAGGCACGCCATCAGCAGGCGCTCTACGGCCTCAGCATCGCAGCGGTGACCTACGCGCGCGCGCTCGGCGTCTTGCGGCAGACGTTTCTGGCTCCATCCGAGGAGGCTTCCAGGCCATGAAGGCACTGCGCACAATCATCCCCGTAGCCCTGTTGATCGGCGTGGTGTTCACTGTCGTGCACTTCGTCGCACGTCGCAACGCCGGCAGCGACCTGATCGGCAGCGGCAGCATCGAGGCCGACGAGTACCAGATCAGCTCGAAGCTCCCCGGGCGGGTTGCGGAGGTTCTCGTGGCGGAGGGCGACGCCGTCGAGCAGGGGCAGTTGTTGGCGGTGCTCGAGCATGATGATATCGACGCCGAGCTTGCCCGCGCCACAGCCGCCGTCCAGACTGCCACGGCGGCGCTGACCGATCTGCAGACCGGCTCGCGCGAGGAGCAGATCCGCGCCGCTCGCGCCCGTCACAAGCAGGCCCTTGCCGCCCTCGAGGGCGCCGAGCGTCAACTGACGACCGCGGAGGAGGCACACGCAAAGGTGACGNNGACGCCCCTCAAGCAGGCGGCCGACAGCGCCCGCGCCGGGCTCAAAGCCGCCGAGGCCAACCTCAGCGCCGCACAGGCGCGGGTGGATGAGGCCGAGCGCGGGCCCACCAGGGAGGAAATCGAGACCGCCAGGGCAACTGTGCGACAGGCGGAAGCCCGCGTCGAGACCGCCCAGACCGCCGCTGCCAACGCGCAGGTGGTCTAT
>DPJP01000242.1:0-5120 GCA_003542955.1 Armatimonadota bacterium | reverse complement strand
TGGCACAGAGCGACCTCGCCCGCGTGAGAGACCTCCGAGAGGCGGACGCAGCCACTCCGCAGGCATTGGACAGGGCCGAAGCTCAGGACGCGACCGCCCGCGCGCGGGCAGCAGGGGCCCAGAAGAGTGTGCGCGACGCCGAGCAGCAGGTCGCCCTCAGCCGCGCGCAGGCCAAGCAGGCCGCCGATGCCGCGCAGAAGCAGCTCGCGGAGGCCGAGCGGGCAGCAGATGCGGCACGCGCGAATCTGGGCCTGATGCTGGCCGGGACGCGGGAGGAGCGCGTGCGACAGGCCAGGGCAGCCGAGGCGGCCGCAGAAAGCCAGGTGCGCGCGGCACGCGACACCCTCGCCGCTGCCGAAGCCAGCCACCGCGACAGGCTCGAGGCCCGCTCCGGTCTGCAGGCCGCACAGACGGCGGTGAACACGTCCCGCGCAACGGCCGAAGCGGCGAAGGCCGACCTGGACTTGCTCATCGCCGGCAACAGGGAGACCGTCATCCAGCAGGCCGAAGGCCGTCTCGCCGAAGCTCAGGCCGCCCTCGAGGCCGCCCAGGTCAAGCGCGCCTACTGTGACATCAAAGCCCCCTGTACGGGCACCGTCACCGAGGTGGTCGCCCTGGCCGGCGAGATGCTTGCCGCCGGCGCGCCCGTGGTGGTTGTGACCGATCTTGCGCATCTCTCGCTCCGCGCGTACGTGGGCTTCGAGCAACTCGGCGCCATCAAGCAGGGGCAGAGCATGCAGGTGAGCACCCAGGCCGTGCCGGGGCGCACCTTCAGCGGGCAGGTTACGCGGATATCGGACAAGGCCGAGTTCACGCCCAAGGACGTTCAGACCCCCGACCAGCGTATGGACCAGGTCTACTGGGTCAAGATTGCGCTCGGCGACGGCGAAGGGCTGCTCAAGCCCGGAATGCCCGCCGACGTTGTGGCTACCGACTGAGCAGGCGGAGCGCCGGGATGAAGAGCGCCGGTGACGCGGTTGTTGTCGATGGGTTGAGCAGGACCTTCGCGGATGTGAAGGCGCTCGATGGTGTCGGGCTGCGTGTGGCCGCCGGCGAGATCTCCGGCCTGCTTGGGCCCGACGGCGCGGGGAAGACCACACTCATGCGAATTCTCTGCGGCATCATGCCTGCGGACTCGGGCTCTGCCATGGTCGCCGGGGAAGACGTTCTCCGCCGGCCTGAGCGAGTCAAGTCGCGCATCGGCTACCTCTCGCAGCGCTTCGCCCTCTACAGCGACCTGACCGTCGGCGAGAACGTCGATTTCACCGCCCGGCTCTTCGGAGTCGGCCGCGATGAGTATCGCCCGCGCCTGGCCGAGCTGCTCGCCATCACCCGCCTCGCGCCGTTTGCAGACCGCCCCGCGGGCAAGCTCAGTGGAGGGATGAAGCAGAAGCTCGCGCTCATCTGCTGCCTGATCCATCGGCCCGAGGTGCTCCTGCTCGATGAGCCCACCACCGGCGTCGACCCCGCCTCCCGTCGCGACTTCTGGCGTCTGCTCGAGCAGCTCCCCGCGCAGGGGGTGACGGTGGTCGTGAGCACGCCGTACATGGATGAGGCCGAGCGCTGCGACAGCGTGGCGCTGTTGCACTCCGGCCGCGTGATGGCCGCGGGGAGCGTTGACGAGATACGCTCGCTGTTCACAGGCAGCCTGTTCAGCATCACGGCCGGGCCGCAGGCGGTTGCGCGTGAGAGGCTGGCCGCGCACCCCGCAGTCTCCGCCGCGGTGGTGTTCGGTGACCACCTCCATGTGACCGCCACCGCCGGGACGGCGCTCCAGACGCTTCTGGAACCGCTCGAGGCTGCCGGAGTGAGCGTCGAGCATGCCGAGCAGATCGAGGCCGGCCTCGAGGACGCCTTCACCCAGCTGGTCGGGGGTGAGAGCAGCCGTGGATGAGGCCGCCGTCTCCGTGCGGGAGCTTGTTCGCAGGTTCGGCGAGTTCACCGCCGTCGACCACCTGTCGTTCGACATCGCCCGCGGCGAGGTCTTCGGCTTCCTCGGCCCCAACGGCTCCGGCAAGTCCACTACCATCCGCATGCTGTGCGGACTGCTGGCCCCCAGCGAGGGCCTCGCGCTGGTCGATGGAATCGATGTCGTGCGCCACCCGGAGCGCGTACGCGAGCGCATCGGCTACATGTCGCAGCTCTTCTCCCTCTACGGCGATCTGACCGTTTACGAGAACATGGAGTTCTACGGCGGTGTCTACGGCGTCCACGGGAGAGCTTTCCGCGGGCGCGCGGGGGCCCTCATCGAGCGATTGGGCCTCGGCGCGGTGCGGGAGCGTCTGGCGGCCACACTTTCGACCGGTGTGCGGCAGCGTCTGGCGCTGGCCTGTGCGCTCATCCACGAGCCGCCGATCCTGTTTCTCGATGAGCCCACCAGCGGCGTCGATCCCCTGGTGCGGCGCAACTTCTTCGATGTGATCGCCGACCTCTCCGCGCAGGGCGTCACCACCCTGCTCACCACGCACGTCATGGATGAGGCCGAGCACTGCAACACGCTGCTGCTCATCTACCAGGGACGGCGGGTGGCAATGGGGACGCCTCGGGAGATCAGGGACATGGTCCCGGGGACGCTGTACGAGGTGCGCACGGCCAAACCCTCAGCAGCGGCGGAGGCCCTCGGGCGAGCGTCGGGCGTCATTGATGCCTCGCTTTTCGGGACCGCCGTCCACGTATCGGTCGGGCCCGAGGTAGCCTCTCCCGAGCAGCTCATCCGTGACACTCTGGCCCGCGCGGGGCTTACACCGGAGCGGCTCCGTTCGACCCGCCCCACGCTCGAACACGCATTCCTGCATTTGACCGAGACTGCAGGGGAGCACGAGACCCGATGAGCGGACGGCGGCTGCTGGCAATTGCGCACAAGGAATGGTTGCACGTCAGGCGCGACCCGCGCAGCCTCGGTGTCGCCGTGCTGATGCCGCTCGTCCTGCTTGTGCTGATGGGTGTGGGTGTCAACTTCGATCTCCAGACGATGACGATGGTGCTGTGTGACCTGGATGGCTCCTCGTCCAGTCGCGCGCTCAGAGACGAACTGGCCAACATCGAGATGTTCAGCCTGCTCGGCCAGGTCTACTCCCCGGCGGAGGGGGAGGCGATGGTCAGGGACNNCCGCTGCCTGTTCATGATCGTCATCCCCTCCGGCATGGCACGGGACATCGCGCGCGGGCGGACGGTCAGCATTCAGATGCTGCTCGACGGCGCCGATTCGAATACCGCCACCGCCGCGCGCGGGTATGTCAACGGAGCGGTCACGGCCTTCTCCGGCCGGCTTCAGCTCGAGGCAGCGCTGCGACGTGCGGGTGGTGGAGTGCTGCCCGCGCCGCCGCTTCAGGTCTTCAGGCGGGTGCTGTACAACCCATCGCTACAGAGCAGGCACTTCATCGTGCCTGGGCTCATGGTGCTGATTCTGATCATTCTCGGCGCCATGCTGACCTCCGGCACCATTGTGGGGGAAAAGGAGCGTGGCAGCTTCGAGGCGCTTGCGGCCTCCCCGGCGCAGGCGGGTGAGATCATCCTCGGCAAGGCGATCCCATACACGGCTATCGGCATGCTCGATATCGCTCTTGCAGTCATCACCGGCGCGCTGGGGTTTCATGTCTACGTCGCCGGCAGTGTCGCCCTGTTGCTCACGTGCGGGATCGTGTTCATGGGGTGCGCACTGGGGCTGGGGCTCTTCCTCTCCACGGTTTTCCCGACTCAGCAATTGGCGATGCTGGCCACCTTCATCACGACCTTCCTGCCGGCGACGCTGCTTTCGGGCTTCATCTACCCCGTCGCGAACATGCCGTGGGCGCTGCAGGCTGTCTCGAAGCTCATCCCGGCAACGCACTTCCTGGTGCTGGCACGGGGCATCTACCTCAAGGGCGTCGGCCTCGAGGTGCTATGGCCGCAACTGCTCATGCTTGCCGCGTTCGCCCTGCTCATCATCGGCGCCGGTGTGAAGCGCTTCAGGAAGCGACTCTGAGACAAAGAGCCCCACGAACGGGAATCACTATGCGTTTGCTATCACTGATCAAGAAGGAGTTCCGCCAGTACCGCCGCGACAAGCGCATGCTTGTGGTGTCCTTCCTGGCTCCCATCCTCCAACTGGTGATCCTCGGCTACGCGACCAATCTGGATGTCAGAGACGTCAGAGTGGCAGTCTGTGACGAGGACCTGAGCAGGCAATCGATCAGGCTGGTGGGGGAGGTCGACCAGTCACACTTCTTCCGGGTGTCGGGGCGTACGCAGCGGGCGAGTGAGTTGATGCCGATGCTCGACCGCGGCCTGGCGCGATTGACCCTGCGCATCCCACCGGGCTTCGGGACCGACCTGCGCCGCGGCGGCGCGCAGGTGCAGGTGATTGTCGATGGCAGCGACGCCAACACCGCCGGCATCGCCGCATCCTACCTCGTCGGTCTGCTTGCCGAGCACGGGGTGCGGGCGCGAACGGAGCAGCTCGAGCGGGTCGGAGTGGGGCGCGGCAGTCTGCCCGCGATCGCCACCGCCACGCGCGTGCTCTACAACCCCGCGCTGCGCAGCGTCTACTACATGGTGCCCGGTGTGCTGGGCGTGGTGCTGCTGGTGGTCACGGGTATGACGACGGCACTCTCGATCGTCAAGGAGCGCGAGATCGGCACCCTCGAGCAGGTGATGGTCACCCCGGTGCGACCGTGGGAGATCATCGTCAGCAAATTGATCCCCTACACACTGATCGGCTGCCTGGACCTGTTGGTTGTTCTCGCGGCGATCGTCTTCTGGTTCGGGGTACCGCTGCGGGGCGAGTTGTGGCTGTTGCTCTCCGCGGCCCTCGCCTACCTGCTGACTTGCGTCGGCATCGGGCTGCTCGTGTCAACCGTCTCATCGACGCAGCATCAGGCCCAGATGAGCTTCTTCTTCATCGCAATGCCGATGGTTCTGCTCTCAGGCTTCATCTTCCCGATCGCGAACATGCCCGAGTGGATGCAGCCGGTGACATACTGCTTTCCGCTGCGCTACTTCCTGACGATCATCCGACATGTGATGCTGAAGGGGAGCGGTGTCGCGGAGCTGTGGTTTGAGCTGCTGATGCTGACCTGCTTCGGCCTTGCGCTGGTGGGGGCGGGCTCGCGGCTGTTCCGCAAGCGGCTGGGGTAGGGGGC
>DPJP01000244.1:71284-71467 GCA_003542955.1 Armatimonadota bacterium | reverse complement strand
CAGCGACCCGTCGCGTTGCGGGGGGCCGGGCTTGTGCACAAGGGCGTGGCGCGACGGGTGGCAGTCCCCAGTCCCCGTGCCCTACTCCTCGAACACCACCATGGCGTGCCCGAGCATCCGCGGGACGCGAGTCTGGATGTAGCCGTCCAGGACGGCGAAGTCCAACGGCTCCTCATTCGGCGC
>DPJP01000244.1:70149-71258 GCA_003542955.1 Armatimonadota bacterium | reverse complement strand
CCATCTGCACGGAGTGCCACATCCACGTCATGAAGCTCGATTGGCTCCTCGATCATGTCCACTGTGGCGCCGCGACGCTCGGGCACGTAGGAGAGCAGGTGCAACATACGGCGGTTCGGCTGCTTTGTGACCATCGCGCGGCCGAAGGAGGGGAAGCCCGGCGCACGTACGAGCGGCTCGGGCATAAGGCGCCCGAGCATGTTCGCCACAAGCTGCTTGAGCGGCACCTGGGCATCGAGGAAGTAGCTGCTGAAAACCGGNNAGTGGCCGACCGGCCCTCTCTGTGTCGCGCAGACCTCGCCGGTGGGCTTGTCCGGGGGCATGTAGGCGAAGCCGTGTTCGCCATCCCAGTGCTTGTTGTAGTAGGGCGCGATGATCTCGGCGAGTATCTGGGTGCCCTCGAGGGGGCTGATTGCCGTGCCGCGCTGATACAGCGTCACCGGCATGTCCGGAATGCCCTCGGAGAATTCCGGCACGGGGCGGAAGAAGGCAGGGTCGTGCGGGCTGTCGCCTGCGAACACGAGGCCCCAGTCGGGCAGTGCGAACTCGTCGCCGGCGGGTGTCAGGCCCGCCCAGGCGCTGGAGAGCACCACGCCACCGTTGTCTATGTGCTTGCGGATGCGGGCTTTGAAGTCATCATCCAAGGGGGTGTAGTCGGGCAGGATGAGCAACTGGTACTTACCCCAATCCACGAAGCCCGAGACAAGGTCGAACTGCCAGTTCAGCTCAGAGAGCAGGCGTGTGGCGCCCTCGACGGCCGTGTAGTAGCTGTTGTACATCTGGCGGCGGCTCGGGGACATGTAGTTGTAGCCGGGATATGGATACGGCCATACAACGGCAGTATCGACTTCGGCTGTGGCGTCCTCGAGCCACGGTTCAAAGCGGCGGAGCCTGTCGTAGATGCGCTNNCCCCGCGGATGGAAATGGTCTCCAATGGTTGTGCGCATTGCGTTGCCCATGCCGTAGAGCAGGTCATACTCGACACTTGGCTCGGTGCGGATGCCGCCGAAGTCGCCCCATGACTTGTGGAAGCGCCCGGTCATATTCAGCACCGGCTTCCCGAGCGTGCGCAGGTAGCGCGCGCCGACGGGCAGAGTCTCATAGCCCCA
>DPJP01000244.1:45263-70140 GCA_003542955.1 Armatimonadota bacterium | reverse complement strand
CATCTCATGCTGGGCCTCGTAGTCGATGCCGTTGCAGTAGAGCAGCAGGTCGGGGTTGATCTCTTTGGCGGCATCACACATGCGCTTCCCGAAGCGGACGATCTTCATGTAGTTGTAGTCATTGATCTGCTCAGGGTCCTGCCAGTCGACGCCAAGCTCCTTCATCTCGCGGATGCACTCGACGCCCACGCACGGGGCGGTGTGCATGCAGTCGAAGAAGAGTCCCGCCACGGGATAGCCGGAGACGATCTCGCGGACCATTTCCTCGATGTGATCGGTGTACTCGGTGTTGTAGCACATCTGGCGGAAGAAGTGGCTCAGGCGCTCGGGGCGGTAGGTGTAGCCCTCCTCGGTGAGCACGCACCAGCCGCGGTTGAGCAGCGCCTCCTCGTGGCTCAGGCCTGTGTTGATATAGGTCGTGAGGGCGATGTCGCGCTTCTGGCAAGCCTCGGCGAGCTTCTCGATAAGGTCATACTCAAGGGCAGGGTGGCGGATGCCGACCTTCGTGTTGTAGTAGGCGGTGCCGAGGTTGCAGCGGGCTGGGAAGACCATGTAGTCGACGCCGCAGTCCGCCAGATGGCCGGCGATGGCGTCGAAGTCAAAGCCCTTGCCGACATCGGGGCACGCGGGCATGGTGTGGAAGTCGAAGAAGATGCACCATTTCGGGTTGTGCATGGGATATGCTCCCTCCGGCAGATCTCGCTGATGTGCTGGGACACGGGCCGGACTGGCTGGCCAGAGCCGGCCATCCAGGCCCACCATTCCCCGCGCTCCCCGAGCTTTCCTCCGCGGTAGAGAAGGGAGATGCGCTGAGGATGGCGAACCCCTCCGGGCACGGTCCGGGTAGAGCGACTGCAATAGCGGCCGGGTGCTGATGCATGGATGCGCCGGCCACGAATGGGAGGCATTGTGATGGCTGCGAGTTACACCATCCCGAAGAAGGAATTCCAGGATCGCTGGGCACGGCTGCAGAAGGCGATGGCGAAAGCTGATATCGACGTGCTCATCGCCCACGGGCATGAGGCCGATCCGGCCAACGTCCGCTACCTGTCCGACTACTGGCCGCTGTTCGAGACCGGCGGCGTGGCTCTTGCGAGGAAGGGCGACCCGATCCTGCTGATCGGCCCCGAGAGCGAGACCTTTGCCGCCGATCGGGCGAAGATCCCCACGATCCGGCGCATCCTGCAGTACCGCGAGTCGGCCGAGCCGGAGTACCCCGGCGTTGTGCTCGATAGCTTCGAGGGTGTATTCAAGGAACTGGTCGGTCGCGGCAAGCTCGCGCGCATCGGCATCGCCGGCCTCTCGATCCTGCCCGTGACGCTCCATGAGGCTATCAAGAAGGCTGCCGGCGCCGTCAAGGCAAAGGTCGTCAAGGCCGATGACCTGCTGGTGGACATGCGCAAGATCAAGAGCCCCAACGAACTCAAGTGCATGCGCCGGGCCTTCAAGATCAGCGAGATCGCCACGGAGGACGTCCTGGGCAAGATGAAGCCGGGGATGACCGAGCAGCAGATCGTCGGGCTGGCGCAGGCGGCGATGTACGCCAACGGCGCGGAGTATGAGGGCCATCCGACGTATGTGCTCAGCGGCCGGGCCAGCACCCATGCGATAGGCCGACCGAGCCCGAAGGAAGTCGGCAAGAAGGAGATGATCCAGCTCAACATCGGCGCGCTGGTCAACGGCTACTCTTCGAGTGTCGGGCGGCCCGTCTGCTTCGGGAAGATGCCCAAGCAGATGCGTGAGCTGGTCGAGTTCGGCCTCGAGGCGCACTACAAGACGATGGACCTGATGAAGGCCGGAGTGCCCGCCGCGGAGGTCGTCATCAAGTTCGAGGAGTTCGTCAAGGAGCGCGGCTACGGGGAGTACCTGCTGTACGGGCCGTGTCACGCCATCGGGCTGATGGAGGTCGAGCGGCCGTGGATGGAGAGCAGCTCCGATTACGTGCTCGAGGAGAACATGACCTTCCAGGTCGACACGTTCCTGTACACCAAGGAGTTCGGGCTGCGCTGGGAGGATGGCGTCAGGGTCACCAAGTCGGGTGTCGAGATGCTCTCGAAGGTCCGGCTGGAGGTCATCGAGCTATAGGAGTTGGGCGATGAGTGACATCAGTGTTGTTCTAGGGTTCGATATGGAGACCGATATCGGGAGCTGGTCTCCGTACTATGAGGGTGTACTTCACGGCACCCCCAAACTGCTGGACCTGCTCGGGGCGAGCGGGGCGACGGCAACCTTCTTCTTCACCGGACACGCCGCCCGCGAGCACCCGCAGGTGGTGCGGAGCGTGGACGAAGCGGGCCATGAGGTCGGCTGCCACGCGCTCTATCATGAGACCGTCGGCGATCCGCTGTTTGACATCCCCGGCGTTATGCCGCTGTTGCCCGAGGAGGTTCCGTTCCGCCTGCGGGTCGCGACCGAATGGGTGGAGGAGAGCCTCGGCCGGCAGCCGGTTTCATTCCGATGTCCGCGGCTGTGGGGGAGCACGGCGGTCTGCAATGCCCTCGATGAGTTGGGCTATGTCGCCGATGCCTCATACCCGCTGTACTTCTACGGCGAGCGGCTCGTGCCGTACCATCCGAGTCGCACTGACTGGACGCAGGAGGGCGATCTGAAGCTCATCCAGATCCCCAACTTCTGCGACATGACCGTCGACACCACGGATGAGTATCACCGTGACCGGGATCAGTGGCCGCTGTTTCGCAACAAGAGCGCCGAGGCGCTGATGGTACACATCAACAACTTCGCGGGCTATGTGAGAGAGCGCAACCTGCCCGTGGTGCTGTGCTTCTACTTCCACCCGTGGGAGTTCATGCCGATGCCCGCGAAGCTGCACTATGGTGAAGGCGCCGTCGAGCCTGACTACTTCCTGATCGAGAACTGCGGCGACTATGCCCTGGAGCAGTTGGGGATACTGATCGACAGTCTCCAGCAGCAAGGGGCGAAGTTCCAGACCGCACAGCAACTCGCCACCGAATGGGCATAGACGCGAGAGACGGAGGAATGCGCAATGGCGACTGGCGACGGCAAACGAGTATGGATCTTCCCCGACGGCGATCTGCCGCCGGCAGGTGATCCGGACCTGCCGCTGGAGGGCCATGAGTCGCTGATCGTGCTCAATACCGGTGATGAAGACGCGCGCATCGAGATCGACGTGTACTTCTCCGACCGCGAACCCGAGATGGGGCTGAAAGTTGCGGTCCCCGCGCGTACGGTGCAGTGCTTCCGCGTCGACAAGCCGCTGGGAGACAGGCAGTTCCAGGTGCCGTTCGGGCAGTATGCGCTGCGGCTACGTTCATCCGTGCCGATCGTGGTGCAACTGGGCCGCGCGGACGTGAGGCAGCCGAATCTGGCCTACTACACGACGATGGGCTACTGCAGCGACTGAGCAGACACCGTCTCGCACATGGATAGAGGGGCCGGCCCGCGGACCTGGGCCGGCCCCGTGCACCCGCACCACGGGCGCACTCCGCAGGTGGACCCGGAGGGGTAGAGACCATGAGAATCGTCGACACAATGCCGTTTGCGCCTATGCTGATCGGGCCGCACCACGAGGAGTCATACCGTCGAAGCTACGCCGCGGCAGCAGAGGGCGAAGTGACCATAGACGGGTCCTGGTGTCTGATCCGCGAGAGCGATCACGAGATAGTGGTGACGGCCTATGACCACCTTGCGGGGTTTCTGAAGCTGTCGCTGGGTGTCGATCTCTCAGGAGACCGCACCGACAGGGCCATCAGGCTGGTGCTTGATGACAGCCTCCCCGGCGACACGGAGACGCATCGACTGCGTGTGAGCGACTCCGCCATTGAGGTCGCCGGTGTGGATGTGTTTGGCGTTCTGCAGGGGGTGTTCCGGCTCGAGGCGCTCATGAAGGAGCGGGGAGGGCCGTTTGTCCCCGCCGCGGAGCAGACGCGCAAGCCGCTGTTCCGTAACCGCGTCCACCGCTCCGCCCTCTCACCGTTCTATCTGGAGGAACTGACCGGCCTCGACGGCCCTCCTTTCGATGTGCGAAGCTGGCACCCGATGGCGTATCCCGCGTACGTCGAGGAGGACGCCGGGCCTGATATCTTCTATCATGACAACTACCTGCTGCGCTTTGCCGAGCACGGCTTCAACGGCATCTGGGTCCGCGCGTGTCTGCGCCATTTCGCGAAGCAGAGCGCCTTCCCCGAGTTCGGCGAGCACTCCGACGAGATACTCGGGAAGCTGCGTGAGCTGTGCAGGCGCGCCAATCGCCAGGGCATGAGGGTGTTCTTGTACATGCAGGAACCGCTCGGCTTTCTCGATACCGACCCGTTCTGGCAGAAGCACCCGCACATCAAGGGCATTCTCACGCCGCATGCGCCCATCTACACGATGTGCACCGCCAACCAGGAAGTGCTCGACTACATGCGTGAGGGCAGCCAGTACATGTTCGAGCACTGCCCGGAGCTGGCCGGCATATTGCTGATCTCGGCCTCCGAGTTCCCGAGCCACTGCTACTGCCACGCGCAGCGACCCGTGGACCCCGAGGAGCGGCAGAAGGCGATTGCCGAGGGCAAGCTGTGCCCGCGATGCGAGCCGCGGACGCCTCAGGAGGTCATCGCCGAGGTCATCACCAGTATCCGCGATGGCGTGAAGGCTGCCAACCCCAGCGCCGAGGTCATCGCCTGGAACTGGAGCTGGAACTTCTTCGAGAAGGACCCACAGACGGGCGTCCTGGAGAGACTCCCCGGGGACGTCATCGTGATGGGCGACTATGAGCGCGGCACGCAGACGAGGGCGCTGGATTTCGACTACCTCAACGACGAGTACAGCATCAAGGTTATCGGGCCGTCACCACGATTCCAGGGCGTGGCCGACTTCCAGGCCTCCCGCAACATGCCCGTGTACGCGAAACTGCAGATCGGCACCACGCACGAGATACCCAATGTCCCGTACCTGCCGACGCTGCAGAAGATCGCGAAGAAGTACATCGGCCTGCCGGTTGCCGGGGTCAGCGGGATGATGACCTGCTGGAACTTCGGCAACATGCTCTCACTGGGCACCGAAACCGCGAACGAGTTCTCCTGGGACCCTCAGGAGCAGGACCCCGACAAGGGCGTGTGGCGGGTCGCGGCGCGCAACTTCGGTTCGCGTGCGGCCGATCTCGTCACACAGGGCTGGGCGAAGATATCCGAGGCGCAGGATGACTACCCGGGCAGCATCCCGGTCATGTACTATGGGCCGATCTCGCGGGCACCGGCGTTCCACTTCGAGTTCGACCGGATCGACCAGGACTTCCCGCGCTCATGGCTGCTCGATGAGCAGACGCGCGGCGACCGCCTGGAGCGCTGGTCGTCGCCGTTCGGCCCGGCCAAGGTCGCCGAGTGCTTCCGCGCGGTCGTCGCAAAGTGGGCCGAGGGCGTGGCCCTCATGCGGCAGGCGATCGAGTTGACCGAGGGCGATGACCGTGTGCGGCTGGAGCGTGAGACGGCGCTGGCGGAGATGTGTCGGCTGCAGCTTCTGTGCAGCGCGAACCTGATCGAGTTCCTGCTCGCGCGCAACGCCTACCTTGATGCGACCGATCCTGGTGACAAAGCGCGGGAGCTTGACGCCATGGAGCGTCTCTGCCGGGCTGAACTGGAGGACGCAGCCGCTGCGATTCCCCTGTGTGAGGCCGACAGCCGCCTCGGATGGCACGGCGAGGCCTACGGCTACATGATCACCCCGGAACTCATCGAGGAGAAGCTGGACGGACTTCGGCAGATACTCGATGAGCGGATTCCCGCGGAGAGCGCGAAGCTCGGGGGGTAGCGATCACAGTCGGCCATGGTAGAAGAACGGGGGGAGCGTGCCGCGGTGCGCTCCCCCCCTGCTCGTCAGGCGGCAGGAATCCGTCGGAGCGGCGCGAAAGGCTCGCAACGTCTGGTGCAGATGCCTACCACTGTCGATGCGAGGTGGGGTATGGCCGGTTCCACGACGTGTCCGCACTGTGCTTCCCCTGTCGTTGAGATCGGCCGTCTTCATGTCTGCCGGGAGCACGGTCTGCTGCCGCCCCAGACGCCACCGGTGCGCAAGCGCCTCTTCCTGAGCTATGGCCATGATACGTATGGCTCAGTGGCAACCAGACTGCGCGACGACTTGAGAACGCGCGGCCATGAGGTCTGGTTCGATGAGGAGCGCCTGCATCCCGGCTGCGACTGGGAACTGTTCATCGAGAAGGGTCTCGATGAACTGGCCCTGGATAGCATCAACAGCGCCGTCATCCTGCTGCTGACCCCGCATTCCGTGCGTCGCCCCGATGGCTACTGCCTGAACGAGATCGCCCGCGCGCTTGGCCGCGGACTCCGCGTCATCCCCGTGATGGTTGTCAAGAGCGAGCCGCCGCTGTCAATCTGTCGGATTCAGTGGCTGGATATGCAGGAGTGCATCCCGATCTCCGAGCATGAGANNCGCCTGGAGCGGCTGCTGGAGGCGGTCGAGGACGGGGTGCTCGATTTTGAGGGGACGCAGCAGCGCCTCATCGCTCTGCTTCGGCCGCTGGAGTTCGATGCGGACACGCTCGACCATGTCGGGAGGTTCACCGGACGGCGTTGGGTTTTCGATGAGATCGACCGGTGGCTCGCAACTCCCTCCGCGGAGCGCGTGTTCTGGATCACAGGGGGGGCCGGCACCGGCAAGAGCGCCCTGGCGGCAGTGCTGAGCAGTCGGTACCCGCAAGTCGTAGGGTTCCACATGTGCAGGCTTGGCCACGCGCAGAAAGGAGATGCGCGGCGCGCGGTCACCTCGCTGGCCTACCAACTGAGCACGCAACTGCCTGAGTATGAGGCACACCTGGCGACCATGCATCTCGAGCGTCTCGTCGAAGACGATGCCGCGACGATCTTTGATAACATCGTCGTGCAGCCGCTGACACGCATTGCCGCCCCTGGCAGGCAACTGGTTCTGCTGATAGATGGGCTGGATGAGGCGACGACTGACGGACGCAACGAACTGGCGGAGTTTATCGCGACGGAGTTCTCCAGGACCCCCAAATGGCTGCGCCTGATCATCACCAGCAGACGCCAGCAGGCGGTCATGGTCCCTCTGCAAGGCTTGACGCCACTTGAGATCGATGCGCAGGGGGATGCGGTTCGGGGGGACATAGGTGACTACGTTCGGGGCGTGCTTGCGCCTCTGCTCGAGGGCCGCCCTGATGCCGAGCGGCTCGTCGAGCTGCTTGTGGCACAGAGCGAAGGCGTCTTTCTGTATGCCGAGCGGGTGTGTCACGATCTGCTGCAGGGCCACCTGTCGCNNGGACCGGCCCGGTGAATTCCCACAGAGCCTGGGGTCTGCCTTCTACAAGCTCGTCCGGCGGCAGTTCCCCGACGCAGAGCAGTTCGGCGCCGACATTTGCCCGCTCCTGCGGGCCGTGGTGGCAGCGAGGGAGCCGTTGCGGAGGGAAATGCTCCAGGCTCTGGTGGGCCTGCAGGACGAGCGGCTTGCGGGCATTCTTCGCACAATTCAGCCCCTGTTCTCGGTCGGCACGGATAGGGAGCATGGCGAGATCAGGCCGTGTCACAGCTTCCTGTTCGAGTGGTTGACTGATGAGCAGCGCGCAGGCCCCTACTACGTCAGCGTCAGCGAAGGGCACAGGATGCTTGCGGGCTACTGCCGCGAGAGGTACAAAGGCATCGGTCCGGCCGGCGACGCCTACGTCACGCGGCACATGGTCAGTCACCTGCGCGCCGCGGGGGAGTTCGCCGAAGTCTTCGACCTGATCGCGGATGAACGCTTCGTCTCGGCGTTTCTGTCCGTTGCGCCGGCGGAGGCACTGCGCAGAGAGATGGGATGGTCGTGGACGGTGGCAGTCGATGCCGGCGGGGAACACCTGGTGCGACAGCAGCACCCACTCGAGGCATCCCTGGCACAGGCGCTCTGTCTGGTGGAGGAAGGACGGTTCACAGACGCGATCGGGCTGCTGCGAGGCGGCGTGCAGGATACGGCATCGGTGATGGAGGTACTTGCGCTCAACGAGCTTTGCTGGCTGGCAAAGGACCACCTGCCACCCGCGGATGCCCAGAGCGTGATCCTGGATGGCGCCCGCAGATTGACGGCAGCGGTCGCAGGCATGGAGGCGAGTGCCTGCCCGGTCGTCGGGATCGAGGCGGCTCGCACCGTCGGCTGGATGCTGAAGGACCTCGCGGTCGCCGCTGAGGCCCGTTCGGCCTTCCATACGGCGCTGGAATTGGGCGAGCGCGCGGGCAATCAGCGCCAGATCGCCTGGTCGGCGCGTGACCTCGGATGCTGGTTCCGTGACGGACATGAGTTCGAGCCCGCACGCGAGTACCTGCTGCGCTCGATTGCCGAGTTCCGCGCGCTGGGCGATGACAGGCAACTGGCGATATCTCTGAAGGATATGGGCCTGCTCTTGCTCGAGCACAGCTGCAGTCTGTCACCGCAGGCCGACGCGAGCCCTCCGCTGTCACTGGGAGAGCTCGAGGAGAGCCTGAGACTTGCCGACGCACTGGGTGATACCGACCTGTCGGCGTGGGTGGGGCGGTATCTTGGCATTGGAGAGGCCCGCCTGGGACGGATGGAGGCCGGGCGCCAGAGAGTGGAACGGGCGGCAGAGCAGTTCTACCAGTTCCGAGACGCAAACATCGCGCTGACGCGGTTCTGCGCCGCGCATCTGGACCGGATCACGCGCCCGGCGCTCATCGAGCGGTTTGGCCACTCGCACCGTGCGGACGCGGACTTCGGGGAGCTGATCCAATGACTGCAGAGGCGGACCCGCTCTCGATCGGGATAGTAATCCCCGGCCACAACTTCCAGCGGAACTTCGATTGGATACTCGAAGCCCTCGCGCCACAAGTGCTCCCCGGCGACCGGATCGTTGCTGTTGACGACCACAGTACCAAGCCTATTCGGGTCGGGGCATACGGTGATGGGGTCGATGTCGATGTCGCGGAGGTGACGGGGCGCGGCGGCCCCGGGAACCGCTCGGCGGCACGCAATGTGGGCTGGCAGCGCTGTGATACCGCACTGATCATGTTCCTGGATGGTGACATGGTACCCGGACCGCACTCGCTGTCGGCCATTCGCGCGCTGCACGCCAGAGAGCGGAGCATCGTCGTCAAAGCCGAGAGATTCGCGCTCTCTAGCGACGACCAGAGCCGGGGGAAGCGCGAATGCCTGCAGATGATTGCCGATGCGTGGCGCTGGTGCGAAGCCGTCGAAGGCCCGGACCGCACGGGTGGGGCAGCGGCCGCCAATGGTCCGATCTGTAAGAGCGACAGGTGGTACTACGCGGCGAGCAATGCCATTAGCGTCGAGCGGCGCCTGGTGGAGGCGACCTCCGGGTGGGACGAGGGCTACACGGGCTGGGGCGAGGAGGACATGGATTTCGCCTACCGCCTGCACCGCGCCGGTGCGGCATTCGTCTTCCCACCGGCAGAGATGCTGTACGCCGTCCACCTGGATCATCCTGTCCGGCCAGATAGACTCGCTTCTCTGCGCGCCAACGCCCGACGCTTCGTCGCGAGGTTCCCGGAGGTCTACGACGTCCGTCTGCCCGCCTACGAGGCATGCGGGCTGCATCGCGCTGATTTCGATGATCTGCGAGGGCAGCGGCCGCCGCACGCAGCCATCGAGGATCGGTGCGAAAGCCTCGCGGCTCGGATCGGTCGAGCACTGGGTCGATGGGTTTCGGCACTCACGCGGCCGCGTACCGGCAGTAACTGGAGCGATTCGGTCTACTACCGATAGCAGGGAGGGCCGGGCTGCCGAATTCGCCCTGCCACCATGACTGCGCTGCCGAGGTGGGAACGGAGTGTGTGAGGCGCGGTCGGCGTCACCGGGCATGCGCCGGCTGTACTGCGCCCCCCGGCGGACCGGCGCATCGCTGCCAGTGCCACCGGCAGGGACAGCCGCTCACTCCGTCGAAGCAGGGTGACAGGCAAACGCGATTCCGGGGTGGGTCTGCAGAGCCGGGCCACCTCCCGCAGGTGAGTGACATGCGTCGGCTTCGGCCTGCACAGACGTTCCACGCACTGGCCGCGGTGTGTTGTCTGGTCCTGCAAGTAGTCCTGATCCCGCTTGCCTGCGCGCAGGGCGACGCCTGGACGTGGGCGGTCAAGGACCACAACATCGGCGTGCCGGACGTGCCCATCTATGTCAACGGAGTGCCGGCCGGCACCGGTGACCTGCTCACCGTCGGCCATCGGGTTGTCGGCGTGGCAAGCTGGCCCGAGGTCATGGCGCTGTACGCCTCCGGCTATGTGCGCCTGGCCCCTCCGACCGACCCGCCGACGAGCTTCGGGACCAGTGGCATCCTCGGGCCCGCCTACTGGGAGGCAGGCACGTACCAGCACCACCCCACGCTGTCGGAGATACGGCTGCAGGGCGATCTGCAGTCGGGTGCGCAACTCACGCTGACACTCAGCGGCACCCTCGGCACGTTCGGCGTAGAGTATCTCATCACTCTGCCGGAGCCCACTGCCCACCAGGTACGTTGCCGCGTGGCTACGCAGGCACGGTGCTTGACGGGGCTGAGCCTGGACGCGGGCCGGATGGGCGGCCATGAGGGCTTCAAGCTGGCGCAGTTGTCATCGATGTACATCGACGGGACTTTCCACGATGGCGACGCGCTGCACTGCGTCGAGGTCACCGGCCACCAACAGCGTTACCTGAGCACCGCGACGGGCGGCGGACTGCTCTTCCCGGCCCCCCGGACGCTTCTGGAGCCGTGGCTCGAGATGGCCCACTACGGCCGCAGCAGTTGGCAGGGCGCTACGCCGTCGGTCGGTGTCAGCGTCGTGTCCTCGGCAATGCTGCCACAGTGCACAGCGCAGGGCTTCCTGGCGGCGACGGCGGATCCGAACGACGACAATGTGGGAGCATGGATCAACTGGGACCAGGCCCCACTTGTGTGGGGTGTCGGTGACGAGGTCTCGTTCGAGCACGAGTTCATCGCCCGCAGTGCGCCGCTGGAGAGTTTCAGCCACGAGCTCCCGGCAGGCCTGCGCATGATGGGGGCACCTCTACAGCAGGCACCGGCTGCCGGCCTCCGGGCCGCGGGGATCTGCGAGTTCATGCCGTGGGACGCTGCGGCCAGGAGGTACGTCGCCCTGTCACCCGGCGAACCACCCGCGGTCGGGGAAGGCTACTGGGGCCTGCTCGGGGCCGCGCATGAGCTTGCCGGNNGTTCGCCTGGACCGACCAGGGCTCCGGCTACGAGCTGGTCGCCGAGTTGCAGGATGGGCTCAACCAGCTGCACCAGACGTTGCAGCCGTGGTGGGGGTACTGGGTGCTCTCCGATGGCGATGGCGTGATTGGCTGGAGTCCCGCCGACGTCGCCGAGGCGTCCGTCAAGGAGCCGCCGGCAGACGTCATCGGCTCAGCCGACAGAGACGATGGTGGCTGGCAGATACAGCTCTGCGCGGAGGCCGGGGGCCGAAGCGATGCAATCAACTTCCTCGGCGTTGCGGGGAAGTCCGCCGCGGAGCGGCTCTGTATCCCCAACCCGCCGGTTGGCGTCAACGGCGTGGACCTCTACTTCCCGAGTGACGACGGCCCGATGGCCTTCGATATCCGCCCGCTGCCCTGCGTTGACACCCGCTGGGAGTTCGTCGTCGCCTGTGCCCCCGGCAGCACTGTGCGCATCAGCTTTCCCGATCTCAGCGGGCTGCCCGCCGACCGCATTGCCACGCTACGCGACCTCGCCACAGGCGCGGTGGTCGCCCTTCGTACGGCGCCATCCTACGAGTACACTGCTGACGGCCAGAGGCGCTTCGCGCTCGACATCACCCGCCGTGGTGCCGGCTCAGCCCTGATCACCGGCGTCAGCGCCATGCAGCTCGGGCAGGGCGCGGCGATCACCTGCGTGCTGGCGGAGGACGCGCAGATGCGCCTGGAGGTCCGCAGCATCTCCGGCGTGCCCATCCGCCGCCTGGACTGCGGGAGCCGGGCCGCGGGTGTCAACACGCTGACGTGGGACCTGTGCGGCTCATCCGGCACGCGTGTGCCGTCGGGGGTGTACCTGTGCACCATCACCGCATTGGCGGCCGACGGTTCGCGAGCCTCGACAGTCAGGACCGTTACGGTACGCCGCTGAAGTCTGGCGAGACGGAGGGGGAATGCGTGATGGCAACGGAGGCGGGCGCCGTGGCGGATGTGCACCTGGTGGCTGTTTGGGAGTAGGTGCGCGGTCCCGCTCGGGAGGCCCTCAGACCGGTGGCGGTATTGTCCGAGACCGGGCAGGAAATCGGTCGCCCTCAACCGAAGAAGTGGCAGGCTCTAACGCGTGCAGGCCATCCCGGGGCGCGCACCAACAGTCGGTACTGCCGAGTGCAGTGCCCGCGCGGGGAGGAGATAGACGAATGGACTGGAAGCGATTTGTGGTGGTGCTGGTGGCATGTCTGGGACTTACAGGTGTGTGCTTGTCGGCTGATAGTGCAACATTCGGCGGCATGACGTGCGTCCCGCTCGCGCAGGCGCTACTCGACGAGGTTGGGCAGGCCTACGGCGAGCCGTGTGGCGTCGGGGTGGAGGCGGTGGCCGAGGGCTCGCTGGCTGCGATCAGTTGCGTGCGGGCCGGCGATGTGCTGATCTCCGTTCGCCTTCCGGCGGAAACCGACTACTATCCGATCGCCCCGAGCTTCACCGACTTCGCCCAGTTCGCCGGGAAGACCCAGGCCAGCACTGAGATGCGCCTGTTACTGCTCCGCAAGCAAGATGGGCAGTGGGCGCGGCTCGAGTGCGTGCTCGGCACGCCCATCGGCGGCGAGGTTCCGCAGGGGCAGATGGAGGGCCACCAGCAGAAGCTGGAGGATTACGTACCCGGCAGCGCGCCCGCGAACTTCGTCCCGGATGACCCGGACGCCGTGCTGGCCACGACTGCCACCGGTGAGCCGCTCTACCAGCGGGATTGTGATATCTTCGGGTCGCTGATGGAGTGGGCGTTCCGGACGCGTCTGACGCAGGCCCAGCGCGAGGCCGTCAAGCAGAGCATGATCGGCTACTGGCAGCAGGGCACGCCACAGGATGTGCAGGGCTTCACCCAGGGCGTGCGGATGGCGCCGGCGCAGGTGGGGAGCCTCCCGCTGCAGGTGCAGGAAGCCATGCGGCCCCAGTATGCGCAGGTCTTCATCGGTCTGGCGCAGGGCGACCCGAACAACCCGATGGCGCAAGTGATCATCCAGGTGGCCAGCGGGGCCATGCAGGTTCTGGCCGGCGCGGGCACGCCGTACCTGTTCACACGGCAGGACGCGGAGTCGCTGGTCGAGTACTTCCTCTTCCAGTACCTGATGGCTTCGGGCATTCAGCTCCAACTCACCCCCGAGCAGAGGCAGCAGTTCATCCAACAGGCTGTGGCGCAGTTCAACGCGGGGAGTGAGCAGGAGAAGAAGCAACTCTCCGAGATGGACCGCACCTGGATGATGGTGCGGATGGCCTGGGAGCAGGCTCAGGCCCAGCAGCAACAGGCGCTCGCGGCGCAGTGGCAGGCGGCGTACCAGCAGCAACTACAGGCCGCCTACCAGCAGCAGTTGGCGGCGGGGGCCGCTCTGCCCGCGGGAGGCAGTTACTGGCCCGGCAGCGCCGGATATGGTGGCGGGGAGATGAGCGACGACCAGTTCAACACCGTCCTCGGGGCGATGAACAACCTGCACAATGCGTCGATGTCCGCGATCGGCGCCATCGACGGCTCCTACGACTACGACGTCTACAGCAACGACGGACTCTACTTGTACTCATACTGAGTGCACGGCGTCGATCAGCCGCCCATAGGTCCCGGGAGGTACTCCCATGCGATGGTCCGCACTGCTGGCCGCCGCCGCCCTGAGCGCGGCTGCGCTGGCTGCTGTTGAGCCGGTCTTCTACGCCGATTTCGAGAACGGGTATGATGGACGTAGTGGCGCCGGTGTCTGTACGGCGACGGTCGAGGGCGCTCCCGAGCTTGCCGATGGGCAGTTCGGGCGGGCGCTCAGGTCGGGGCCGACGACGGGCTACGTGTACTACCCGGTGGCAGGCCATCTGCAGCCGGTTGCCGGCACTGTGGAGATGTGGGTCTGCCTGGTGGACTGGGTCCCGAGCGAGGACAAGTTCCATGTGTTCTTCGAGGCCAAGAACAGAGGCTGCCTGTACCTCTACAAGTACTTCCAGCAGTCGAACCTGCTGATGCTCGCCGCCGCCGACACCAGGGGTCCGTACTACTCGGCGGTGATGCCGCTGCAATGGCAACCGGGCGAGTGGCACCACATCGCCGGCACATGGTCCACGGATGGTGTGATGGTCTATGTGGACGGCCGCCCCATGCGGAAGCTCCCGGTCCAGGCGGAGCTGCCTACCGACCTTGGCGAGACGTTCCGCATCGGCGACCACCCGTGGCAGTTTGAGCGCACGACATCCTCGCTGATTGACGAAGTCCGCATCTACGACCGGGCGCTGTCGCCGGATCACATAGCGGCGCATTTCGCGGGCGACTATGGCTTCACCAAGCCGCTTGATGCAGAGACGGTCCTGCTCGCCCGCGAGCCGCTCCCCACCGAGGGTGTCCTCGAAGTGCGCGTCAACCTCAATGGCGCCGACGTGGATGATGAGCGTGTGGCCGTAGAGATGGCGCTCGTGGGCACCGGACAGCCACTGCCCGCCGGCACCGTGGCCACGCCCGTCACCGGCGGACAGTCCACAGTTCGGCTCCCGCTGCCCACCCTGCCTGGCGCGTACGAACTCGTCGCCGGGCTGCTGCTTGACGGGAACCCCATCGGGGAGAAGCGCGCCGAGGTGATCGTGCCGGACACGCCATGGATCGGCACCTCCGTGGGCACGGAGGACGTGGTCCTTCCGCCGTGGACGCCGATGGAACTCGACGGTAGTACGGTCCGCTGCTGGGGTCGCGAGCACGATTTCGCCCGGGGCCCGCTGCCTTCGGGCATCAACTCGGCCGGCGAGCCGCTTCTCTCCGGTCCCGTTTCGCTGAGCGTCACCGCCGGCGGGGAAGGGGTTGTCTGGGCGACCACCGCCCCTCGCGCAAGCCTGTCCGAGGCGCGGACGCGCGTCGAGCAGACCGGGCGTCTGACCAGCGACGCAATCGAGTGCCGCGTCAGTTCGTGGCTTGAGTACGACGGGGTGCTATGGACTGAGATCACTGCCCCCCGTGCCGCCGAGGTGCAGCGGGTCAGCGTAGAGATACCCGTTGCGGCGGCTCACGCCATCTACCGGCATCGCTACGGCGCAGCCTGGAACACATCCGAAGTGACAGGAAATCTGCCGGAGGGCGCCGGAGTTGTGGACAAGAGCCCGTTCATTCCCTTCTACTGGCTGGGCGACAACGACCGTGGGCTGTTCTGGTTCGCCGAATCCGACGAGATGTGGCCCAACCGCGGCGCAGAGAATGCCGTCGAAGTCGAGCGCCGCGATGATACGGTAATACTCAGGCTGAACGTGCTTGCGGAGGGGCAGACGTTGCCGGATGGGTGGAAGCTGGCGTTCGGGCTTCAGGCGACCCCGGTCAAGCCGATCCCGAAGGACTGGCGGCGTCACAGACTCAGTCCCGGGCGCCAGAGCACTGTCAGCGTCATCTGGCCGACGCCGGAGGCCGATTCACTCAAGTACTTCGGCTACCCCGAGGCGACTGAGCCGGAGACCTTCCAGGCGCGGGTCGACGGTCTGCAGGGGCAGGGCATCAGGGTCGTGCCATACCTGTGCCTGACATACGTCTCCGAAGCCGCTCCCGAGTGGACGTTCTTCCGCTATGGCTGGGCGATGGGGCCGGTGGATGCGGGGTCGGGGGATGTCGCCCGCTACGGCGCCGGCTTCGCCCAGGCATCACCGCTCGGGGAGAACTACGCCGATTTCATCATCTGGAAGACCCGGGAGTTCATCGAGCGCTACGGCATTGACGGTCTCTACCATGACCAGACACACCCGTACACCTCGGCACGGCTGGAGGCCGGCGTCGGCTATGAGCGCGACGCAAAGCGCTACCCGACGTTCCCGCTGCTGGCATTCAGGGACCTCTACCGGCGAATGTATGCGGTGATCAAGAGCCGGCCGGAAGAGACATTCACGATGGCCCACATGTCGGGAAAAGTGACCATCCCGATCCTGGCCTATGACGACTCGTATCTGGATGGCGAGCACTTCCGCGGGCTGATCAAGGACAGCTACATGGACCTGTTCCCGCTCGATACGTTCCGCGCGGAGTTCATGGGCCGCCAGTGGGGGATCATGCCCTACTTCCTGCCCGAGTTCCGGCCACCGTACGATACGCAGGTTGAGCCGACGCGCGGGCTGATGGGGCTGTTGATGGTCCATGATGTGAATGTGTGGGCGATCTGGTGCAATGCTGACGTCGTCAACGAGGCCTTCGCCGCGCTCGACGAATTCGGGTATGTCGATGCTGACTTCATCCCGTACTTCGACCCGAAGCCCCCCGCCGCGACGGACCTCCAGGACGTGTATGCCAGCGCCTACAAGCGCGCTGATGGGGCAGTGCTACTGATCGTGGCCAATGTGGGGCGGGAAGACCGCGAGGGGCCGTTCAGGATTGACTGCAAGGGCCTCGGCGTCGGGGCAGACACGTCACTCGACTGGCCGTCGAAGGAGACCATCGCACTCGACGATGGCTCGCTGACGCTCACCGTGCCCGGCCTCGGCTACCGGATGCTCTTGCTGGAGCCGTAGGCTGCGTGGCAGTACTCGGCCTGCCGCGCGCCGACTGCGAAGCTCCTCCGCGAGTGCACACACCATACGGAGGCTCACGATGCTGACACCGCGGGACAATCTGCTGCGGGCACTCCGGGGCGATGCCCCCGAGTGGTTGCCGGTCACGGGGCACTGCGATCCGTACAACCAACCGAGCCGCGAAGAAATGCCGCCGGAGCTGGCCGAGGTACTCGGGGAGGTGCACTGGGGCGGCACTGCGACGGTGACCTTCTCTCGCTACCTGGGCCTCGACATCATGGACTGGTTCGGGATGCCGGCTCTGCGCATCACGCGGCGGACTGTCGAGGTAGAGCAGGTTGTCGACGGCGATACCACGACCCGGACCTGGCACACGCCGGCCGGCGACCTGCGCGAGGTCATCCGGGTGCTGAGGGAGCCCGGGGGCGCCGTGTCCAGCAACTGGATCGAGCACCCGGTCAAGGGCCCGGCCGACCTCGAAGCGCTGGCGGCGATCCATGAGGATGAACTCATCGAGGCGGACCAGGCCGGTGTTGAGCGGACCCGCGAACGGGCCGAGCTGATCGGCAGCGACGGCATCGTCCTCGGCACGATGGCGGGCACGCCGCTCGGGATGATGTACCGCGTCTACTGCGGTGTCGCCACGCTGGCCTACCTCTGGGCTGACGCGCGGTCGGCCCTGATGGACTGCTTCTCGGTGATGGAGGCCAACTACCTCGGGCGCCTGCAGATCGGCGTCGGGTCGGCGATCGACGCCGTTGTGAGCGTCGACGACACTTCGACTACGGCCATCTCGCCGGGCATGTTCGAGGCGTGCAACGTCGACCTGACCGACGCCCGGGCCGATGCCGCGCATGCAGCCGGGAAGCTCTACTTCCACCACTCCTGTGGGCACATACGCGACCTCCTGGGGCTCTACGGCAAGACGAGGATGGATGCCGTGCACGCCTTCACGGTCCCACCGATCGGCAATGTGACCATCGCCGAGGGCCGCCCGTTGCTGGGGGACGCTATCGCGATTATCGCGGGAGTGGAGGCGCTCAGCGGGCCGATGGATGACCGGCAGGCCGTTCGGGAGAGTGTCCATCGCATGGGACTGGAGGCCGGGTCATCGGGCGGCGTCGTGCTGAGCGTCGCGGGCTACCCAAACCGCACCATCGAGCAGACTCAGTTCGTTGTCGACTGCTGCCGGGAGGTGGGCGGCCGGCGACGGTGAATCTGGACCGGCCACATTGCTGCATGGGAGCGCCTGCAGCCCGAGTACCCGACCTGCAATCCAGCCCCCGGAGGTCCCCCAGATGCCTGAGTCCGTTACCTCTCCGGCCGAGTTCACGCTTGCCAATGGGTCCTACATCCGCATCCAGGCGGTGACGCCATACGTTTTCCGCGTGCGCGTGCGCGCGGACGACAGGTTTCCCGAGCCCGGCCTGGTGCGCTACGGCGTCGTCAGGAACGACCTTCCTCCCACGCCGGTGACCGTCAATGACGAAGGCGAGGGACTGTGTCTGAGCACCGGCCAGACTGTGCTGTCGGTCGACCGAGCGGATGGCCGGATCACGTTCGCCAATGCCGAGGGGGGCGTGCTGGTGCGGGAATGCGCCCCGCCTGTTTCGGCTCCGCAGAGCGGCTTCCGTGCCGCGTTCGCCCTCCGTGACGACGAGCGGCTGTATGGGCTGGCTGATGAGTCGCGCGACCGGCTCCAGAAGCGTGGCCACAAGGCACAGATGGTGGTGCGTAATGTGGTCAGCTACTCACCGATCCCATTCCTGATGAGCACCGGCGGCTGGGCGGTCTTTTTCAACAGCACGTGGTTCCACACCGTCGACATCGGGGTGACGGAACCTGAGCAGTTGGTCTACAGCGGGCGCAAGGGCGAGATCGACTATTACCTCATCGCCGGAGAGACCCTCCCACTGCTGCTCGATCGCTACACGCAGATCACGGGTCGCCCCGCCGTGCTGCCGCAGTGGGCATACGGGCTCACATGGGTGTGCGACGAGCGGGGAGTGCGGGCGCGCGACGTGCTCTACGAGGCGCTGACATTCCGGCGGGAGGGCGTCCCATGTGACCTGATCGGCCTCGAACCCGACTGGATGGAGACACGCTATGACTTCTCCGTGGACAAGCAGTGGAGCACCGAGCGCTTCCACCAGCCGGTCTGGAAGCCGCACCAGAACCCCGGGGGGTTCACCGCGGGGCTGAAGAACATGGGCTTCAAGCTCAGTCTGTGGCTCTGCTGCGACTACGATGTGACCGAGTACGAGGAGCAGTTGTTGCGCGGAGTCGAGGTAGACCCGGACGATAGCCCAGAGGGCAGACCGGGCGAGGACCGCTACGATGAAGACATCATCAAGGATCCGCACTTCGTCCCGCGCTACTTCGACAACGTGACCAGGCTCGGGGAGCCGTGGTTTGAGCACCTGAAGAAGTTCGTCGACAACGGCGCTGACGCGTTCAAGATGGACGGCTCGAACCATATCTGCTTCCACCCGGATCGCAGGTGGCGTAACGGCATGGATGACGAGGAAGTCCACAACCTCTATCCGGTGTTGCTGGCCAAGCAGATGAGCCTGGGCTTCTCCGAGTACACGGGACGGCGCGCGATGATCTACACCGCCGGCGGCTATGCGGGCATCCAGCAGTACGCGGCCACCTGGGCCGGCGACACCGGTGGAGGAGACAAGCCGCTTGTGTCGCTGCTCAACCATGCGCTCTCCGGCCACTCGAACACCAGTTGCGACATGCAGGTGTGGGACAAGGCCGGCATCCACTTCGGCTTCCTCCAGCCGTGGTCGCAGATACTCGGCTGGCACCAGTACAACCAGCCGTGGTTCCTGCCTGAGGACATCTACGCCATCTTCAAGGACTACGCCCGGTTGCGCTACCGGCTGATCCCGTACCTGTACTCGGCCGCCCATACCGCGGCGCGCAGCGGGCTGCCGATGATGCGGCCGATGCCGCTCGTGGCGCCGGATGATCCGAAGAGCGACGAGTGCATGCTCCAGTATATGCTCGGCGATGCCTTCCTGACCTGCGCCTTCACCGACACCATCTACCTGCCTGAAGGCCGCTGGATCGACTACTGGACGGGGGATGCTCACGAGGGGCCGGAGGAGATCGCGTACGTGGCACCGCCGGACCGTGGCGGACCGCTGTTCGTGAAGGCCGGCGCTATCATCCCCACCTGCAAGGACATGCACTACGTGGGCCAGAGATCGGCGGAGATGCTGGGGCTGGAGGTGTTCCCGCACGGCAACAGCGCCTTCACCCTCTATGAGGATGATGGGATCACCAACGCCTACCTGCACGGGGATGTGGCAATCACGGAGATCACGTGCTCGGCGGATGAAGGGGGCGTGACACTGACGATCCAGCCACGCCGGGGCTGCTATGACGGCATGCCGGAGCGACGCGCATGGGAGGTCTCTATGCACCTGCCGGCGGCGCCGGAGGGTGTTGAGTTCAACGGGCAGCAGATCGACGACTGGGAGTATGACGCCGAGGCGGGGTCACTGCACGCGACACTCATCGAGGACCCTCAACAGGCGGCGGTGCTTGATGTGCGCGGCGGGGGACGTGCATAGAGCAGGCCGGGAGCCCGACTGCAGCTCTCCCATGTCTGTCGCCGCCGAGGTGCGGGCTATCGTTGTCGCGCGACCTCGTACACCGCCTCGACATTCTCTATCGGTGTGGCGCTGTCGAGCGACCACACGCACAGGGTGACTGCCGGTGAATGCTCGCAGTCATCGAGAGTTCCAGAGATCATCTCCCTGACGCTCTCGGGGTCGGCCCCGCGCATGATGACCGGGTCGATGAGCGGCTGCATCTGTGTCCGCGGCATGCCGGCCGCGGCCTGGGCCATATCGGTGCCGGGGCCGAGCTGGATGTTCCTGATCGCGCCCAGGCGCTTGAAGGCCGGTAGCAGATGGGTTGAGGGCCCGCACGAGTGGTAGCTCATTTCGGCAAAGCCCTCGGTGATGTCGCGGTTGATCGGCAGTACGCAGCGCTCATAGAGCTCATGTGATAGCAGCGAGGCCGAGCAATCTCCCAGGTGTAGATGACTGGGGCGCCGGCCGACGACCTCGGAAAGGCGCGCGTAGATCGCCTCGTAGATCGCCCATATCTTCTCGAAGATGGTCCGTGCGCTTTCAGGCTCAGTCATCATCAGCATGAACAGCTCTTCCCCGCACAGTTGATGCGCGGTTGTGTACGGAGTGTGGGTGAGCATGCTCCCGGCTCGGGCGCCCTGGATGTCCGCGCGGTCGGGGGCGATATGGTGAAGCTCCCGGTACTGCGCGATGAGTTCATCGATGATCCTGTGGTGGGCGGCATCGCGCGGGTCTATGCGCGCGATCTCCGCAGGGCTCAGATTGGCCCAGGGCGTGCCCCAGCTCTCCAGCGCGGCGTCCGGTGGGCAGCGCCACTCGGCATTCTGGGTACCCATGACCAGGTCCACGGACTGGATGTGGATGCCATACGCCGATGCGCCGCTCGGGTCGCCGACGCCATAGCGCCCCAGTATCTCGCGCAGGAACCTCCCCTTCTGACGCTCGACCTCGAGTCGGTGCCCCGGGTCGAAGTAGTACGCGTCACCGAAAGTCAGGCCGATATGCCTGGTGTAGAACGCAGGCATGAAGTCTATACTGATCTGCAGATTGCCGGCCACCGCTGCCACTATCCAGACCACTCGCCTTTCCATACAGGGGCGACGTGGCGCTTGCCGTTGTTCCAGTAGATGCCGAGGGAGTTCTCGGTGTCTGCCAGGAACTGCTCGTACTGCTCGTCGGTGCGGTAGAAGGTCGATTTGGTCGGATCATCGAGTAGCTCGACCTTGCGCATCGACCAATGCAACTGGATCAGGTTCTCGCCGAACAACTCCAGGCGCCCGCGCTGGGCATCGGTCTCCGCCTTCCGCACGGCCTCGAGGTAGAGGCGCTCCATGTCCTCGAAGATCGGCTGATAGACATCAGCCACCACGTCGTAGTTGACCTCATACATGACGCCACGGTAGTCGGGGCTCTCGGCCNNCTGTTTGCGGGCGCGGAAACGCTCATCGATGAGCATCAGCATCTCACGCATCGGGGCCGCGCCGGGGCCGTAGGCGCGCTGCAGCCACTCGTCGAAGAGCATATCGACGTCGACATCGGCGTCCCACATCTGCTCGCAGAGGATGTAGTTGTTCGGGCCGCCGTAGCCCCAGGCTGCCAGACCGACCATGTTTGCACCTACGGCGCCGACTGCGTGGACAGCGGGCAGCTCGATCTTGAGGATGTCCAGCGCGGGCGGCAGGGGAGTGCCGTTGAATGCCCGCATCCAGGTCGAGTAGTTGTGGAGCACGAAGTTAGGCGTCACGGCCGCCCAGGCCTCACACACTTGCCTGTGCTCGGCTTTGTAGAGCGGCTTCTGCAGGCCGCGGCCATAGTAGTTGAGGGGAGCCCATACCAGGTGGAGGGAGGGGGCCATCTCGACGGGCTCGGTGGGCGGGTACATGTAGTTGTAGTAGACATAGCCTGCCAGAAGCTTGTCCGGGTACTTCACCGCTACGCGTCGGGCTATCTCGTTGTAGAAGCGCAGCACCAGCGGCGTGGTCGACACCCGGCCGTGCGGGTCCTGCGCTCTCCGAGCCTCGCATGCGGCACAATGGCAGAAGTCGCCGCCGTCGCTGGGGGAGATGGAGGCGGACCTGAAGTCCGGGTGGTCATCGAACCACTTGATGACGCCGGCGGCGAAGGCATCGAGCAACTCCGGGTTGGATGTGCAGTACTTCACGAGCCCGAAGCGCGGGAACTGCCTCCGGTTGCCATCTTCATCCACCGCGAGCCACTCCGGATGCGCCGCGACCTGCTCCTGTGTCACGTACTGGTCCCATGCGTGTCCGTGTGGCAGCTTCCGTCCATCGTAGACGGATGGTGTTTTGTGTCGCAGGAGCCACAGTTGGGCCTCGGTGTAGCCGTCTGGCTGCCTGGCGCGCTGCTCCTGGATGTCGCTCAGCAGCCGGAACTGGAAGTCGGGCTCCTGCCGCACCGATAGATGGGGCACGGTGATCGTGGCGTGTGCCGGTATGTCCTCACCGAACTCGCCGGGCATGAGCCATCGCACTCCGACAACGTTCTCGAGAAACTCACAGGCGCCGAACATCGTCCCGCGGCTCNNCTCGTCCAACCGGACCACGGAGCCTTGTCGCCGGGGTAGTCCTTGCCCACGATGTAGATGCTACCCGCTGTCGTCTGGATGATGAAGCCGTCGTCGGCAAGCCCCTCTGCAGACAACCCCGCCTGTGTCGCCGCGGCGTTGGCCCCCAGGCAGATCATTGGCTGCGCCGGCTCGTGTACGATGGACAGCTCGACGCCGGTTGACGCCTTCACGATCCGCTGTATCTCCCCCGCGGCGAAAACGACCGAGGGGGGAGCGTCGGGAGCACGGTAGATGCTGAATGCGCTTGCGCCGTCAGCAACCAGCGTGATGTCATCGGCGGGTAGGCAGGCTATCCCCCCGAGCGCCAGGAGAAGGGCCATCGCCGCCGTGCGGATGACTGTCTGTCTCACTCGTATCGACCTCCCCGGTGCGACCCCATGCATCGCCTGCGACACGCATGTATTCGCCGGGTTGTGTGGTTGCGCCTGCGGAGCATGCAGGCCGCGTGGCGTGCGTGGGGAATTGGCACCCATCCGGACACACCAATGCCTGTCGGATGGTGCAACCGATGTCGGATACCAGGACGCTGCAACTCGGCGACGTCGTGGCCCTCGACGACCACGAGCAGGCAATCCGCGGCTTCATCGAGCAGTACATGCTCGATGAGTGCGGGCTGGTCTACTCCCACATGAGCGCAGAGCACCTGAGGCCGTGGAGGCACGAGGAGCTGATGGAGTGGGACACGCTGCCTGTGTATAACAGGCAACGGGGCGATCCAGCGAGTCAGCTTGCGTACGAGGACACGCTCATGGCTACGGGCGAGTACGCTTTCAGCCAGGTGCGGCGCTATGAAGTTACCGGCGATTCGGCGGCGCTTGCGACCGCCGCACACCAAGTCTATGCGCTTCTGCGCGTACTCTATGAGGGTGAGCTGTACGAACCGGGCTTCCTGCCCAAGCCGCACGGGGGCATGCGCCGGGCAGCCTACTCGCATGAGATCAGCCCCGACCAGTATATCAAGGCCTACATCGCGCTGCGGACCTACCAGCCATACGGCCCGCCGTCGCTGCAGCGCATCATCGATCGCTACCTGGTCGCCATCGCCGACTACTTCCTCAACCGCAACTTCCAGCACCCCTATCGCGAGCGGACGCTCGTGAACCCCGACACGCGCTCCCACTGCATCACGATCTACACCCCGAGCCTGTGGATAGCGTACAAGCTCACTGGCGAAGAGCGTTACCGAGAGGCCGTCGCCACCTTCGATCCGACCGTCGACCGCCTGCTGGGTGGCGAGTTCGAACTGAACTTCAACCTCTGCAGCCTGTTCTGTGAGGGTTTCCACCTGGCGCTCTCGGAGGGGTACGAAGATGACCGTCTGCGGCAGCTCATCGGCATCCAGTGGGAGGCAAACATGACACTGGTCAGCGACGATGGCCACGGGATTCAGGGCCCGAACACCCCTGTGCGCACGTCGCGCGTACTGCGGATGGCCGCGCTTGCGCCGATTGTGGACTACTACTTCCCGCAGATGGACGCGTTGCCGATCGGGCTGAAGGTCCTTGGGGCGCAGATCGATCCGCGCCGCATGTGCTACTACCTGGAGTACGACCCCGCCCATGTGCCTGCGGGGCACAAGTACCTGTCAGAGAGCATCTGCGAAACCAGTGTCACCTCCTGGCTGGCGGCGTATTGGCGCTACCGGCGCATCATGCAGACAGAAGGGCGGGTTGCACCATGACCTCCCGCGAGCGGCTGCTGACACTCCTCCGTGGCGAGATCCCGGACTGCGTGCCGGTCATGCCGGACACCTCCAACATGAT
Organism: Armatimonadota bacterium; assembly: GCA_003542955.1. GTDB lineage: Bacteria > Armatimonadota > Zipacnadia > Zipacnadales > UBA11051 > UBA11051. Next base: position 45,562 of record DPJP01000244.1, on the reverse strand, counting down.
CCCGGCCAAGCTCACCGGCAAGCCGTTCTGGGACCTGTACCTGTACAATGACCCGCCCATCTGGGAGGCCTATGTCGAGTGCGCGAAGCACTTCGGCTTCGACTCGCTCATGGACGGCTACGCGCCGCTGGTGCTGCCGGGCGATCCGCAACCCGAAGGCCCACCTTGGGAGCGTTTCATCGTTCAACGGAGCGCCGAGCGCATCGTCACCCAGGCGTCGTACGTGGAGCACGGGAAACGCGTGTGGGCGTCGACCGTCGACATCTACGGTGTTGGCGACCCGCCATGGCGCGGCGCGC
>DPJP01000244.1:43109-45243 GCA_003542955.1 Armatimonadota bacterium | reverse complement strand
AGCCGGTGGACCGCGGCCCGGCAGGCTTCTCGCGCCTCAAGCGGCTGATGGGCGACCAGGGCCTCGTGGGCGCCTTCGTGGTCAGCTCCTGCGTGTTGCATAGTGAAGAGGCCGTCTACGATTACCACGACAACCCACGCAAGTATGAGGAGATCGCCGAGCAGCGCATCGAGATCGGTGAACGCCGCTTCCACGAGATGATGGCCCTCGACGATCCGCCTGACTTCGTCTGTGTCGGCGGCTCGGGGACGCTCATCTGGCAAACGGTCGAGACCTTCCGCAAACTCGCGCTGCCCGCAGTCAAGCGTGTTATCGAGCTTGCCGCGGCGGCCNNCCGACGTCCCGACGCACGTCCATTCATGCGGCCCGGAGAAGGAGCTGGTGCGCATCTTCGTGGAAGAGACCGAGTTGACGGTGATCGATCCGCTGGAGCCGCCACCGATGGGCGACTGCGACCTGGCCGAACTCAAGCGCCTCTACGGGGACAAGATCATCCTCAAGGGCAACCTGCATACAACTGAGGTGATGCTCCGGGGGAGCGCCGAGGACGTCGCGCGCGCAGCCCGGCGGGCCATCGACGATGCCGGGCGGGGCGGGGGCTTCATCCTCTCAACGGGCGACCAGTGCGGCCGGGACACCCCGCACGAGAACCTCCGCGCGATGGTCGAGACGGCGAGGACCTACGGGAGATACTGAGCCGCCGCGGAAGAGCCGATAGGGACGGCCAACGGCCTGTCTGAACCGCGAATGACGCGAATAGCGCAAATGGCCGGCACAGGGCCGCAACCGGCGCAGCGCAACAGACACCGATGGGGGTAAGCCTCGCGCCGACGCGCCGAGCGAACATGCGGACACCGCCTGTGCCGTGGCCAGCATTCGCGCCATCTGCGACTGACTGCCGTTTCGGTCGGTCGCTGTCAGCCTTCCGTGATCCAGTATGCCCTCGTATCCGCATTCGCCTCGATGCTCAGGCGCCCATCCTCCAGTACCTCGGTTATTGCGTCAACGGCGTCCGCCATTTCTCCCAGGGCGCTGATCTTTGCTCCCTGTGCACCGAGGGCGGGAAGNNGAAGGTCCACGATCAAAACCGGGCAGCCACGGTCCGCGGGGATGTCCTTGAGCGTGTGATCGGCCGCCCACCAGCCCAGATGCCCGCACGGGACCAGCAGCCAGCCATCATCCTGCTTCTTGAGCCATGCCGCGCCCTGGACCTCGAGGGGCCCGACGCGCATCGTGGCGTCGCCGGTGTTGAGGTAGGTGTAGTCAGGGCACTGCACGTAGTCATGGCGCTGTCCGCTGGTGGTGGCGCTGTAGGCCAGTATCTCGCCGGGCTTGCTGATGACCCATCCATACGGCGGGAGGACGTAGTCCACACCCTCCTGCGCCANNACCGTCCACTCCTGCTCGGGGTTCAGGTTGACCGTCACCGTCAACCCACGGCTGTAGAGCACGCGCACGCGGCCGAGCTTGTGCGCGTCAGCCTGCAGGGCCTGACTCGTCGGCAGGAACTGCTCGCCGTCGTGGTAGCTGATCTCGCTGACGGTATCTGTCAGGTACTCCTGCTGCGGGCCCTGCATCAGCGCGTAGTACTGGATGGTCGCGCTCATCGGCGGGAAGTAGCCGTACCCGATCAGCAGCATGTGGCCGTAGGCGAGGCTGGTTGCGACATACTTGTAGAATGGGACGGAGGCCGGTTTCTGCCCCGCGTGGAGGTCTTTGAGTTCATCCGGCGACAGCAGCGTGTTCGGTGAATAGCCCATCATGGTGCCATGCTGGTATGGATGGAGCTTGAGCAGGTCGAAATCAAGCGGCAGCGGCATTGGTGCCGCCATGTGCAGTTGGGCGTAGTCCATGTCGCAGAGGCCCGCGAACATCCAACGGAAGATGCCCTCACTGATTGTCGAGCCGTACCAGCGTCGCGCCTCGACAAGGCTGTCGCCGTTGCCGATCAGTGTAGATCTGGCCATGCCGGCGCCGGGCACCCCCGCCTCGTAGTCGATGGCGGCCGGTCCCCGGTTCGTACTCACATCCAGGTAGACGCAGTCGGGTGGGTAATGCTCGAAGACCTTCTCGCCGACGGAGCGCATCAGCGTCGGCCAGTAGTCCGGCTTGGGGGAGAAGCTCCCCGGCCAGG
>DPJP01000244.1:23345-43044 GCA_003542955.1 Armatimonadota bacterium | reverse complement strand
GCCCGCCGTAGAGAAACCCGAGCGACTTGATCTTCTCCCGCGCCGCCTGCACCTGCTCGATCGTCAGCCCCGGGTGGGGACGCCATCGCGAGCCGAAACCCTCCGAGTAGGTGCGCACGAAGATGCCTGCAAAGTCATTGGCGATGATGTGGTCCAACCCGTAGCGCTTGAATGTCTCCCAGCGCGTCAGGTTCATGGTCCGGTCCATCACAAACATGTAGGGCGCCAGCCGCTCGCGGTTGGGAGACGGCGGGTTATCATGGTTGGGGAGCACATCGGCGAACTCGTCGGAGACCGTAATCAGGAGCCTGTCACGGAGCGGGTTGCGGTTGCCGTCGGTGAGTTGGACGTAGTTGGTGCGCTGCAGCAGGCCGATCCGGCCGTCGTGGGGCGGCGTAGTCTCCGGCGAGACCGACGAGTAGTCGGAGAAGTAGACATCCGGCAGCACTGAGACAAAGACACCGTCACCGACGGCAGTCCACGCCTGCGGCTTCCCATAGTTGAGCATCAGGTAGGGCACCTCGATGCCTCGGGGGTCCGAGAGCCCCGCAAGCTCGCCAAACGCCGTCCCTGCCGACCAGTTCCCCTCCGTCTGGAGGTCCACCACGAGCGTGCGCCCTGTGAGCGAGTAGTCGGCGCTCCAGCGCTGACCGGCCGCATTCTGCCACTCTGCGAGCAGATGATCGCCTTCGATACGGGCGGAGCGCAACTCACCCGACACCGGTTGCGACCCGCTCTCGGGCAGTATCCCGCCGCCGTCGCACGGCCGCAGCACGCGCCCCTGAGCCCAGCGCGCGCTCACGCCCTGAAGGCAGCCGTCGGTGGGGGAGACCTCGTAGACCAGTCGCCTGCCGCCGGCTCTGCTCACGAAGCGTGCCCCGTCGGCGAGCGCCTCAACGCGGGTCTCCGCGCCGTCGGGCGCGGTTGGCAGCATGCCCGTAGCGCGGACTGGGAACACGGCGTCATCGGGACGGGGAAAGGAGATCGGTTGCCGGTTCCTTTCGTAGAAACAGATGGACTCCAGATAGCAGGTGTAGTCAGTCTTCGGCTTGGTGCAGTCCAGCAGCAAGGCCTTGAAAGCCATCGGCCAGGTGAAGCCCTCACGGAATGTCTGTGGCAGAGAGCCGTGCAGCAGCATCCAGTAGCCCATCCTGATCTCGCCGAGGTTGACGACAAGTTCCCTCCCCTCCGCATCCTCGAGCACCGCCCGTGCGGAGATCGGGGAGTAATCGGGGCTCATGAAGTGCAGATGACCGTGGACCCAGAAGTTGGCGGCATCAAAGCCGTCCGCGATGGAGATCGGCGATGGCGGCGATATGATGATGCGCGAGGTGTCCTCGGCCGGGGATAGTGTCAGCTTGCCCACTGAGGGACGCCACAGCCGCTGGGCTACGGAGGCCTGTAGCGTCACCGTGGAGGACCCCATCGCGCGGCACGTCCACCCGCTCAGATCATCAAATGTGACCTGTGCGGGCGGCTCCGGCTTGCCCGACCACTCGAGTTCATAGGCCACTTCGCCCGTTTCACTCTCGGGAACTACGGGGTTGACGGGGCGGTCCGCGATCTCTATGCCTCCCCACGCCGCTGCCTGCAGTCGCTCGACTTCGCTCCGCGGGAGAGAGCCGATCTCGAGGCGCTCGACGAGCAGTGGCGCGCGGTCGATGTTCAGCGCCGCGGCAAGGCCGGGGAAAGTGTGCTCAATGCCGAGTTCAAAGCTCCCGCCCTGGACGAGCCCATCGAGGCTGAACAGGTAGTCGAAGTCCTGCCCGGTGCCTGCCCAGTTGGTGTCAGGCTTCGGGCTGAAGACCGTGAACCAGGTGTGGCTGAAGTTCCCCCATGAGATATCGCGGTACCAGGCGAAGTGGTAGTCAGTACCGGGTGGATCGAAGAACGGGGGCTTGTTGAGCAGCCTGGGCTTGAACCAGTTGTCCTGGAGCGGCGCGCCATCGATCGTGATCCGCATGCAGAAGTTGCCGCCGCCCCCCATCGGGATGCGTGCGCGCACCCAGAGCACAGAGACGTCATCGGCGCCGAGTGGGGGAACGCTGACCTGCTGTCTCCAGGTATCTCCACCCTCGATCTCGATCGGCTCGGTGACGAGTGCGGCAGCGTTGGCGATCTCCGGCACCTGGCCGAGAACGACAGCTGCAGCGGTGATGATCGCGAACGCGGAGACGATCAGTACGCGGACAAGCGTCATACGGTCCATGGCGGCTCCTCCGGGCTCCTGCTGAGTGCTCCTATATACTGAGTTCGACCCGGGCGGGCGTTGTGCCTGCACCAACCGCCCGCAGACGGGTATGCCGCAGCCCCTGCAGGTACAGCGCTGCGGGCCGGCTAACCTGCACTCAGGAGTGTGATCGCGCAGATGATGTCCCGCATCGTCGTCGCCATGCTTGTGGTGATTGTCATGCAGATGCCGTCAGCCGCAGCCGTGGGGGTCCCATGGGCCGAGGTTCGCGACAGCGTGCGCCCGCACCCTGTGAGCCTGTCGACCGTGCTGGTGAAGGCGGGCGGACCGGTTGCAGTGATCGGAGTGCCCGCGCATCCGGCCTATGCCGGCATTGCCCGCGAACTCCAGTCCTCGATCTACGAGCGCTACGGGACCGAGGTGCCGCTCCTGCCGGGGGCATCGCTTGTCTCTGGCCGCGCGTTCAGGTTCTCCGAGGAGGTGCTGCGGCCGCCTGGCGAGGGCGCACACAATCTCATCCTGCTCGGCGACCTGACCTCCAACCCGGCGATCGCCCGGCTCTACATCGACTACTACGCGTTCGAAGATGCCGCGTACCCGGGAGCGGGAGGGCATACCGTACGCACGATCGTCGACCCGACGGGGCTTGGCTGGAATGCGGTCATTCTGGGCGGTCCACGGCCCGAAGATGTGCGTGCCGCCTGTTCCGAGTACGCGGCGCTGATCGAGGGGCGGGAGGGCGAGGCGTGGTCGCCGTATTGCCTGAGCGTGACCCCCGGCATCGGCGTCGGCATGGATCAGATCATGCATCGCGCGGGGACCAGTCGCCCGTGGCCGGAAGCCTGGGCCGGTGATCTTCTGCCACCTGGCAGCGACGAGTACCGGGCTTCCCACCCCGAGAAGTCACCCGAGCAGTATGTCCTCGATATCCTGAACCGCCACCTGACCTACTTCGGCCTGCACTTCGGCACCACCGGGGAGCGCGAGTTCGCGGAGGCGGTCGGCAAAGCGATGGATGCGGTCTACGTAAACCTCGACTGGGTCGAGCAGCGACGGCAGGGCAACTACGATGAGCACTACATGGTCGAGATCTGGCTGCGCGCGTGGCAACAGGTCGCCAACAGCGGCTACCTGACCGATGAGCAGAGGAGCCGCGGCTATTCCGTGATGGGCTTTCTCGCCGGGCAGATGCAGATGTACCGGCCGAACCTGGACGAGTATGGCACCACGAGCTACCGCATCCTCTCTCGGCACCAGTACTCAGGCGTCCTCGCCGGCGACGCACTATGCCGGTACATCCAGCGGCATTGCGAGGCAGGACCGGCCCTGGCGGCTACGATCTCCGGCAATCGAGAGGCCTTTGGCACGGTCATCCGGACCATGCTCAGCACGTACACGACCGGCTTTGACCACAAGTGGGGGCTGGATGGCAACTGGCATCTGATGCAGGCGGCGCTCGAGGAGCCGTACCCGGAGTACATCACGACCGAGACGTTGCGGCTCAATGCCGACTATGCCACGATGTGCATGAACAACGCGGGGGTCTTTGTCAACTTCGGCGCCGAGAACATCGGGGCACGGGAGGGCTACGACGCCTACCAGATACTCGGCCGCGCGGAGACGGTGCTGCACGACGGCGGCTATCGGTGGATGCTCGACAGGGGCATGAAGACCTACCCGTACAAGAGCTTCATCATGTCGCTCAACTGGCTTGCACACTGGTACCAGCCCGGCCTGGAGCCGAGCGAGCCAACGCGCCTGGTGGGCCTCAATCGCCTGCGCGTCTCGACGCCCATCCATGAGGACCTGGTTGCCGGTCGCGGGCGGCTGTACGCGGGCATCCCGGTGGTCAACGATGTTCCGCTTGATGACACGTTCACCAAGATCACGTTCCGTGATGGTCTCGGCGAGGATGACCAGTACCTGCTCTACGACGGGCTCGGCGGAATCACGTACAGTGGCAATGACGCCAACGCAATCTGTGAGTACTCCCGCTACGGGCAGCCACTGCTGGTCCAATACACAGTCCAGCACGATCCCTTCTACCAGAACACCGTGTCGGTTTCGCGCGGCAATGCAGGTGATGCGACCGGGACCTTCGCGCGCCTGCTGGCGATGGCCGACATCGGGCCGATGTGCTATGTCGCCTCCGAGGTCGATCCGCAGTGCGGCAGTCGCCACGTCCGGCATCTGTTCATGGAGAAGGGCCGCTATTTCGTGGTGGTTGACGATCTCACCCTTGCAGACACTGATGAGGCTTCACTGGCCTGCACGTTCCGCGGGCTTGGCGAGGGCGAGATCGGCCCCGACGGGCACACCTGGCGTGTGCGGGCGGCGAATGCCGACCTGGCGCTGCAGAGCGTCCCCGTCAGCGGCCAGAGCCCGGTGCCGCAGTTGAGCCTGTCGGTTGAAGAGGCCGGGGCAAACACCGGGGGCGAGGGCGTGCGGATCTCCGTATTGCGCGAGACAGCCGCCCGGCAGTTCGCCAGGGGTGACACATACCGCTATGCGAACCTGTTCTACGGCCTGCCGACCGGGGCCGACCCCGGCTACGAGGCTGTCTCCGTGAGTGCCGACATGATGCTCGTCAGGTCGAATTCGGGAGAGCCCATCGCTCTGTATGGCGTCGGCGCAGATGGACCCGCGGCAGCCCGGAGCATCGAATGCCGTGCGGGGGCATTCAGACTGAGCCCTGATGGCGCCCAGTTCATCGCACTCCGCGAACTGCTGCTCCCGGGCGAGCCGGCACTCTCGCTCGCACATCCCGTAACAGTCGCCATGGACTTCCGGGAGCGTACGGTCACCGTGCAGGCGCCGACCGTGCGCTGCACAGGTACGGTTGTCTGGGAGCCGGAGTGGAGCGTCACTGCAACCGATGGTGAACTGGCGGAGGGTGTCACACTGCCCGATGGGCAGCGCCTGCGGCTCGATGTCGCGGGCCTTTCTGACGCCATCCGCGATGCCGTACGCGCGTACGCCGACACGCCGATTCCCACCCCGGCGTCAGAACCCCGCCCTGCGCTGCCACTGAGCATACGCGCAGCGCAACTGCTCCCGCCCGATAGCCGCGTCAATGCCGTTGTGCACGCCGACATCGCTGGCGACGGGCAGGAAGAGGTCCTCTGCGGGCTCGAGAATGGGCGGCTGGTGCTGATCCACCCCGGCGGGGAGGCTCCGCTGGAAGTGCAGACGGGTAGCGCGCCGCTGCGCTCGGTATGGGCCGGTAGGCTGGAGGGCGTCCCGACGCTCATCTGCGGGGCGCAAGACGGCGAGGTGAGGGCCTACGACCTTGCCGGCAGGCTGCTCTGGCAGTACCACAACCGCCGATGGCAGCACACGCCGAAGCTCGCCGTCTACAGCATCGCGGTAGCCGACTTCCGTCTCGATGGCTCGCAACCGGTTGCACTGGGATGCCACGGGGGGGTGCTGCTACTCGATGTGCGGGGCGAGCCGGCCGAGTTGCAGTGGACGCCGGTCTACGCGCACATGGTGATGCCGACGAGCGTCGTCGGCCTGTCGGGCGAGGCGAGGCCATGGCTGGTCGCCAACAGCGCCGGGGGTGGGCTCAAGCTCGTCGACCCCGTGGCCGGCACCGTCATCAACGGGTGGCTGCAGGGCTGGGGTGGCCCTGCAAGCTACCAGGCGGTGCATGAGTTCGGCGGCCCTGATCAGTGGTTCGTCCATGCCGGCGCTGTCGGGGTCGGGTGTGCGCGACTCGTGGATGACGCCTGGCGTGATGGCTCCCGTGCGGCGTCGGCGATCTGGGCGGATGGATGGTACAAGCGGACCGATGGGGAGACGCGCGCCGTGGCCGTCCACGACTTCGACGGCGACGGGATACGCGAGATACTGACCGGCAACGAGACGGGCTTTCTCGTGTGCTATGCGCACACCGGGGAGCGGCTGTGGAAGCGGCTGGTCGGGACGCCGGTCAATGCGCTGCTCATCGCCGACGTCACGGGCGACGGGAGGCCCGAACTCATCGTTGGGGGAGATGACCCGGGGCTAACCGTCTACGATGCCGAGTGGAAGGTCCTCGCCCAATGGTCGCCGGACGCGCCGGATGGCATCGTGAACATCTGGCAGGATGCCAATGGCGTGGTCGCGGTCACCCGGAGCGGGGGGGTAGTGCGGCTCATGTTTGAGTGAGTGGCGTGGAACAGCTAAGGCAAGTGCGTACGGCCGTGCGGGACGTCGCCCCAACCGGGACACCACAGGGCAATTGGAAACTGCGATGTGCGGCTACGGCATCGACTACGTAGCGATCATGGAGGCCCACACGGGCGCCCAATCGGGGCTCGTCCAGTACTTGATGGGCGTGCTGCCGGACGTGTGGTGCGCTCGGTACCTGGAGATGACCGATGGCGTCGGCAATATCCTGGAGTTCGAGGACGGAGGATTCACCTTCCTGTTCGACTTCACGAGCGCACTCGGTGAGGACGATGTGGCCGAGGACCGTGTTGTCGCGGCATTCGGCGTGACCTTCCGCCAGGCCTCTGACCGGGACGCGAGCCGCATCCGCGGCTACCCAATGTCGCCGCCGCAGGGGATTGATGCCCACTATGATCGCGGGCATTTCATCTCACACGTCGCGGGAGGGTCACTGGACGTGAACCTGTTCCCGCAGACGCGAGCGGTCAACAGGGGATGGTCGGAGACGGGGAAGCTATTCCGCAAGATGGAGCGGTACGCCGCCGATCGCCCGGGGACGTTCTGCTTCGCCAGGCCAGTCTACCGCGACCTCAGTTGCTGTCCGGCAATTGTCGAGTACGGGGTACTGATGGACGAAGGCGCGCTGTGGGTTAACAGCTTCCCCAACGTGTAGGCTGATCTCTATCCCCGGGCGGAGCCGAGACCGGCGCTAGAACCAGATGATCGGCAGCTTGTCGAATAGCGCCAGCCCGGTCATCTTGGCCAGTCCCATGATGATGCCCGTGAAGAAGAAGTGCCCGACGACCACTCCCAGGAACCCCGGCATTAGCCGCCGGTAGAGGCGCACCCCGCCGAGGCGCAGCAGTACCCCCTTGATCAACCACACGAGCCCGAAGGGAGCCCAGAAGCGTGAGCCGTGGCTGAGCGCAATCACGATCCCGGCAGGATGCAGCGGGGAGCGCAGGAAGAAGTGCCTGACGAGAACAGACGCGGCGGTAACGAGTGCGCCGACCGCGAGCGAAACCCACGCGGCGGCCTCCGGCGCCGTCGGCGCGTTGACCAGCCCAATCGCCCAGTCCGCATCGAGCCAGGCGTAGCGGGTGCGCACGCCCCCGGTGGTGCTTGCCCCACCGAGAATGTTGCCACCATCCTGGTAGAATGATGTGAGGTACATCCACCAACCGAAGGCGAGACCGATGGGGATCGCGAGCATCAAAACGCGCGACATGTCGGGCATGTGCATGTCGCCGCGCCGAGCCATGTTATAGCTCTCGAGCTGTGCGGCCAGGCCCGACTCGAAGTAGCCCCTGTCGACCCACCTGGTGTGGAACAGGGCGCCGAAGGGGCCGTAGTCGCCCGGCCGGCCGATGGCGCCCGAGCCGAACAGCCGCACGAAGCCCTGATTCATCGAGTTGTAGGGAAATAGCCAGGGCGTGGCGGCTCCGGCCATGGCACGTACCCGCGCATGGCCGATTGCCACGATCAGGAACAACACCACGAAGTAGAGCGCGTAATGCAGCGGGACGCCCAACCAGAACACGAACGCGGACAGCAGCACCGTCCCGAGCAACGCTCCGCGCGCCATCCAGCCGTGCGCCTCCGATACGCGATCCTCCTGTGGCGTATCGGGCGGCTCCATCCCCAGGGCCTTCCGGAACGCGTTCGCGAGCGACTTCCGAGCGACCCAGACGGCCGCGGCGACAAAGGCGATGAACGATCCGGTTGAGGCATCAACCAGTGCAGTGCCGGGGACGGTTCGCCCCAGCGCGGCCGTCCCTACCCTGAAGAAGCAGTAGGCAAGCCACCCCAGGAACGTCGACAGTAACACATCCTGGGATGCGAAGTAGGCGAGGCCGTAGGCCTCCGGCAGCAGGAACACGTCCAACTGCCCGCGCAGCTCGCTGAACGGATGCTCGGTGAACAGCGCGCTCAGTGCGTATTGGCGTCCCCACTGCGGGAAGAACATGATCGAGGCGAGCATCTCGTGCAGCCCATAGATGCAGCCGATGATGAACCCGATCCACATGACCCAGTCACGTAACAGGGGGATATCCTTGACGAAATCGTGCTGTTCGGTGATGCCAAGGGGTATCTCGACGAGTGGATAGGGGAGACGCTCGGCCACCGTCCACTCCTGCTCGGCCAATCCCGCGATGCACTGCATGGTCACAAGGCCCAGGAGAATGAACGCCGACCAGACGATGATCGGCATGGCCCAGTGACGCCACGGCACGATGGCGGTGCGGGCGATGGGGCGAGCCAGGAAGCTCAGCAGCGGGCTGACAACCGGGATGTTGCCCATCTCCGGTACCCTCGGCGGCGTGTCGACGCCCTCGTAGAGTTGCCGTGCGACCTCAGGGTCGGCCACCTGCAGCCAGTCCTTGATGTGCGGCTGGGCAGCGGCGAAGTCGTTGGATGGCTCCGCGTAGTAGGCCAGCGTGGTCATCTCGGGCACCAGTGTCTGCAGTACGCCGACGGAGAAGATGACCGTCGCGACCATGGTGAAGGCGTACACGTACATGATCTGCTGCCCGGAGATGCGGATGCCCGGCAGGCCGCGCCGGCGCATGCCCCGGCCGATGACCGATACCGCCATCAGCACCAGCAACGCCGCAAGCGCGGTCATCGGCGGCACTGCTTCGCTGATCTGGCACGCGAAGGCATACAACTCCGCCTCGCGCGTCCAGAGGACCGCAATGAATGCTACGACAATGCAGAGCACAATGGTCTGCCACCGGACGCCCTCGCCGCTCTTCATCGGAGCCGAATCACCCCATCGGTTCGCGAATGCAAACACCCACTCGCCACTCGCATTACTGCCGGCCGCTCGGCAGATTGCTCCGCAGCCTGACGTCTTTTCACCATGCACGACCAATTCGCCTGCATGGGTCAATACATGCAGGATTGTAGCAGCCAGGGGGCGTAGTAGTCGACAGGCGTGTGCGCGATCGTGGAACGGTATGGAAGGGCGTGCGATGAGGGATGCTCATGCGAGCAACAATGGTGGCGACGGCGGCCGTGCTGTGCTTGCTCCCAGTCGGCTGCGACCAGTACTCGGTTCAGACGCCGAAGACGAGTGGCAGCGTGGTGTTCACCAGCACTCCGGCCTACGGGAGCACCGCAGATCTGCGGGGGAGAGTCGATGGGCTTGCGCCTGACGCGTACAGCGTCTATGTGTGTATCTACGTGTACGGGTGGTGGACCAAGCCGACATGGGACGAACCGGCGACGCTCATCCAGCCTGATGGCACGTGGACATGCGACATCACCACCGGCGGGGGCGATGTGACTGCGACACGTATCGCCGCCTATGTTGTGCCGAAGGGGCTCACGCCGCCACTCATGACCGGTGAAGCCGCAATGGCCCCGGCGTATGCTCACATGGCCGTCGCATCGGTGGAGGTCACTCGTCCGCCCTATAGGCGCATCATCGACTTCTGCGGCTACCAGTGGGGTGTGAAGGCGAGCGCGACGCCGGTGGGTCCCGGGCCCAACTACTTCTCCGATAGCGACGAGAACGTCTGGGTTGACGGTGCGGGTCTGCATCTGAAGATCACCACCGACGGCGCTGTATGGCAATGCGCTGAAGTGGTCTGCACGCAGTCGCTGGGCTACGGACGGTACACGTTCACTATCGGGACGGATGTTTCGCAGATGAACGAATGGGCGGTGCTGGGGCTGTTCACCTGGGATGACGCGGAGGAGGCCAACCACCGCGAGATCGATATCGAGTGTTCCAGATGGGGCATAGCGGGCGATCAGAACGCTCAGTTCGTCGTCCAGCCCTTCAATACGCCCGGCAACCGGCACCGCTTCGACCTGCCGGCCGGCCTTGTGACGACGACCCACAGCTTCGACTGGCGCCCTGACGGCGTCACCTTCGCCTCAGTTGAAGGACAGCCGGTCGGCGCTGGTGCGGCCGCTACGGGCGATGCGATCGAGCAGTGGACCTACACGGGCGAGGACATCCCGCCGCCCGGCAACGAGAATCCCCGGATCAACCTCTGGTTCTATGAAAGCACTCCACCCGGCGATGGGCGGGAGATCGAGGTGGTGGTCAAGCAGTTCCGGTTTGAGCCATCAGTTCGGTAGCGCAACGACCACCTACAGCTCTCCCAGCAGTTGCATGGCCGTATCGGCGAGCATGTCACCGGCTTCGGGGATGAGCTTGCTCCAGAGCGCGCTGGTGGTCTCATGCCCGCAAGGGCGTGCGAAGGCCTCGACTGTGGGGACGTAGCCGACCCAGCCGTTGGCGAGCGACACCACCAGCGTTTTCTCGATGGGGCTCTGCATCTTGATGCGCAGCCCGTGCTCGGTGAAGTACTCCGCCGGGATGCACGCGAGCGCGACATCCCCAATCCGCAGCACCTGCACCTGCGCGGGCTCGTAGTCGCGCTCGGCGCGGATGTCCTTGAGTATCTGAAGTGAGGCCTCGTACACATCCACGCCTGCCAGCAACGGGTCTGTGAAGCCGGAGCGTTTGATGTCCTCCTCGAGCGCGGAGAAGTCGCGCAGTGGCAGCCGGATGTCCGCTGCCCGCGCATCCACGTCAAGCTCCGATGAGAACTCCATGCCCTCAATGAGCCGCACCGCGTCCGCGGCGAGCACTCGCCCGATGTGCTCGGGGTCGTCGATGTAGTCGGGGTCGCTGAGGTTGATGTGGATCAGGTTCGCGCAGGCACCGTTGAGGAACACGCAGGTGCACCAGACGCCGAACGCCTCGCGCACACGCCGGCACAGCGCGCCCGGGTAACCGGCGGAGAGCATGTCTCCCCCCATCCGATGCGTGGCATGGCAGGCGAAGTTGACGAGTACGCCGACCACGCGCCCCTCGGAGTCCTTGCAGCAGATGGTGGCGATTTCCGGGTCGATCGGGCCCTCGACGTGGCGGATGTTGGGGTCTGCGCGCTTCGGGAGAGTCTTGATCGTGCCATCACGCATGATGAAGCGCCGGTTGAAGGAGACGCGCCCTTCGAAGCCTGATGCCATGCCCACGCTGACGTCAGTCAGCCGCTCGCAGGCGGTCTCGAGCGCCGCGACAGCCTGCTCGCGCATGAACTCGAGGTACGCCTCCTCGCGGTCGAAGACGGGGCGTGTGATGACCGCGGCACAGGAGTGATTGTGCGTGGCGCAGACGAGGACGTTCTCGGGCGGGATGCCCAGGCGCTGCTGGGCCTCCGCGCGGATTGCCTGCACGTGCTCCCACTCGATGATGACGATGTCGAGGCTGACGATGGCAATGCGCTTGCCGTCGGCCTCGAACACCGCCGCGCGGGCGCAGGGCGGATCGCACGCCCAGTGGGCATACACGGTCTTGCGTAGCCCGCCGTACTTGCGAACGGGCCAGTCCTGGGGCGTGATGTCGGCCTCCGCAAAGCCTGCCTTGATGCCCATCATGCGGCTCCCCACACAGATGTGATTGTGCCCGGCCTCAACGGCCCGCTGCCGCGGCGTCAGCCATTGNNGCTCGCGGCGACCGCGTTGACGCCGTCGGGCTCCTCGATCTCGATCATGAACCAGCCGCCGTAGCCCATCTCGTCAGTGACGCTGAACAGCCGGGCGTAGTCGATGCCGCCAAGGCCACAGCCGCGGTGGTCGCGGAGGTCGGAAAAGCGCGTGTCATGCATGTGAAAGTGCCACAGCTTGTCGCGGAGCGAGCGCACATGCGCCTCGATGAGATCGTTGTAGTACTCAGCTCGGTCAGCCTCTCCAGCGAGCTCCGGCGGCACGAGCCCCCTCAGATGGCCCACATCGACTGTCGCGCCGACGGCCGGGTGATCGATGGTGTGAACCAATTCCGCAAATCTGTCGATCTCCGCCGGGTAGCAGGTCTCAATGGTGACCTTGATCCCGATCTCGCCTCCGTAGTCGCCGAGTTGTCGATACACGTCGACCAATTCGCTCCATGCTTCATCGAGGCTGAAGGTGCCCTTTGCAGGGGCATGGGTGACCACGACTCTTCCGCCAAGAAACGCAGTGCCGTCGAAGGAGGCCAGCATCTCGTGCATTGCCACATCGCGCAGGGCCTGATTGGGTGAGAGCAGCGTGTTCTCGAAGAACGGGGCATGGACAGACACATGCTCGAAGCCCGATACCGCGTCTCGGAGTGTGTCCTTCTCCTGTGAACTGAGGCGGTCGAAGTAGAACCCGGCCAGAACGCCCTGGCTGTGGCGATAGCCATCGAATGCGAGCAGTTCGACGGCTTTCAGGCCCATCTCCCTGCCGGCGCGACACGCCTCGGGGATGGTCAAAGCCGCCATGGACGCAGTGCTGAACCCTATCTTGTCTGGGGACATCCTCGAGACTCCCTCATTCACAGTGATAGCCGGACAACGCCGCCCGCCGGTATGGTGACCGTCTTCTGCAACTCGCCCAGCAGGTCGAAGCCCGGGCCGGGGCGGACGGTGATGGTGACCTCCCCGTCGGTCGGGTTGTTTGCGCTGATGACCTGCTTGCCCGGACGCGCATCGTCGAGCTCCAGGAACACGTCAGGGTTGTCACAGACAAGCAGGTTGCCGATGTAGACATCGCGGTTACCCAACTCAGTGTCAACCTGGAGCATGCCGACGCCGTCGATGAAGCCGAAGCGCTGCAGCTGGTTCTCGCCCTGGACGGGGACATACTCCGTATACCGGTTGCCAACAGCATCCGACTTCCACGTGGCGACGGTGAGCTTGTTCTCCCCCCTGTAGAGAACGCCTGCCGGCCAGCGCTCATTGAGGCCTTCGATGTACACCGGCAGGTTCACGGGAAGGTCGGCCTGGGTGATAGTGCCCGCAAAGCCGCCCCCATCCGCCTGCAGCCGCAGGATGAATCGGGTATCCAGCACCTGCCCGTGGGTCGGCGTCACGGCGTAGGCTGTCTCCCCGCGCAGGCCCATCTTCTCGTAGATGTCCTCGACGAAGCTGATGTCGGGCTTGCCGGCCACGGTGTCCCNNTAGCGGTAGGTGACGCGCTGCCCGGCGGCGACTTTCTTCTGTGGCAGGTCGACACTGGCGGCCAGGTAGTAGTTCTCACCGTTGTAGATCGCGTCATACCTGAGGCCCGGCTGGAGTGGCACGATCGCGCGGGAGCCCCCGAGCGGCGATATCTGCGCGACATACTCGACACCGTCGAGAGTACCCTTATGTGATGCTCTGCGGTCCTCGAGCGTCAGACACTCCGGGCGGGCGTCGGAGTGTGAGACGAAAAGCGTCCTGGCGTCCTTGACCCACCGGGAGCGGAAGCAGGGGATGTCTCCGCGGGGGATGTCGATGTCACGGAGTATCTCATAGTCGCCATCGACGAGGTAGGCGGACGAGCGGTCGGCACGCGGCGTGAACAGCGTTGTGCGGAGCCTGCCCTTGAAAGCGGTCTGCGGGACGGCCACCTCCGGGATGTCATTGCGGTTCCAGTTGGCCGTCGCAGTCGGTGGGTAGCTGTACTCGATGATGTCATCCTTCACATAGCCGAACGGGCTCACGAGTGTCAGGCGCTGCTCGACCGCGGGGCGCTGGTCTTCGTCGACGCCGAGTNNTGCCTGCTGGTCGATGTAGGACTCGAGACCGCGCAATGCATGGTACTTGACCGACTCGAACTTGCCGCTCGTGTAGGTGTTCAGGTTGTCGCTGCAGCGGACCATCGCCAGCTCCTGCGTCATAGTCCACGCGCAGGTGCTGATGGCGGTGGCGCCCTCCATATCGCTGACAGTGGCGATGAAGTGGCGGTTCATGGCCTGGTAGCCCTCGAAGTCACACGTCCACGTCAGCGCCCCGCCGGGCAGCACCCGACGCCACAGCTTCTCCCCGTCGGCGATGGTGATTTCACGGATACCATTGGGCGAGGAGACCTCCAGGTGCATTCGCCAGCGGTCATTCTCCGGGATTGCGAGGTCGGCCGAGCCGAAGTTGTAGATGCGGAAGTCGTCGATCATGGGCCCCGATGAGACGAACCCGGCGCGATGGAAGACGTAGTTGCCGGCATGCTTGGCTGCCGTGCCCGAAAGCCCGCTCGCGATGTCGTCGAGCTCCCACCAGCGGGAGTAGGTCTGATATGGTGCGGCTATCGCGGCTTTCAGCTCGTCGAGCGAGCGCGCGTCGTGTATCACAATGGGGATCAGGTCATAGCCGTTGCGCTGCAGGTCGATGTAGGTCGGCACTGCGTCATCGGTGAGCTTTCCGGCGNNCGGTAGGTGTGGGTCGCGAATGCCTTGAAGTTGCCCTGCAGCCATGCCGGCTCGGGATTATGCCCGCTGTCGACGAGGATCACCGGCGGGAACTGGTAGCCGCGGAAGACGAAGTTGCTGACCCCGATTGCGCCGGGGGAGGTCTTCGACCACCACTCGTCCTTCGGCCAGGTGACCGTTCTGCCGAAGGTCGCCCAGCCGTTGCCGGACTCGTCGCGGTAGGCGATGCCGGGGTAGACCTGGAACTGTGGACCGGATGCGGCCTCACACACCGCGCGCAGCGTCTGCATGCCGGCTGCATCCGTCTCCGAGAGGTCTTCGGTGAAGGCCGCGAAGTGATAGCCGGCCGCCCGGACGGCTTCGATCATCTGCTCCGGGCTTGCCGTCCCTGTTGACAGGGAGCTGCGCATCCCGATCAAGCCCCTGAACGTGTTGGGTTGCAGGCGGCCCTCGATCCTTGCCTTGTCCCAGTCGATGCGCTGGAAGCCTGCCTCGTCACCCACCCCGATGTCCGGGGGGCGCGTGTAGCCCCCGAATGCCCCCGCGGATGGCGCACCGAGCCACCTGAGCATGTTCAGCAGCAGCGGCCGGCCGTCGGAGGGCTTCCCTCCGCGATTACCCTCCATCACGATGCCACCGCCCCAGAAAGCGTGGTAGCCGTCGATGATGAATGCCGAAGGCACGGTTGGCCAGAGGGCCATGCGCCCCTTCTCGACATCACGCACGGCGATGAGCGGCGGCGCGTTCGCGTACGTTCCCTGACGCTGCGTATCCGCGGCGGTGGCGGAGCCCCCCAGCTCGGTGCTGAAGCTATAGGCGGTGTCGGAGCCCTTCAGCAGCACCTGCCAGTTCGCGCCGACCTTGACGGGATGCGTCCAGTACGACCAGGCGAACTTGGTGGGGTACAGCAGCCCCCGAACTCCCTCCGTGATCTCGTGTGCTTCGACGTTGCCGGTCCATGCCAGCGGTCCGGCGCCCATATCGGGGATCACGAGCCCCGGGCTGCCCTCGCCGACCTGTTCGTGGAGCACCTGGGCATCGAACGGTTGCAGGAAGCGGTTCATCTGTTCGAAGTCGCGCTCCAGCCCCCACATGCCATACTCAGTGTTGCCCGTCAGCAGCAGCCCGCCACCGTCGCGAACGTAGCGGGCCAGCATCTGCTCATTCTCCCTGACGACATCCTGCAGGTCCGGATACTTCTCAATCATGGGAAAATCGAGCATCACGATGACATTGAATTGCTTGAGGTACTCGTAGTCCATCTGTGTTGAGAGCCGTTCGGCGCCCCAGACGATGCCCTCGGCAGCCATCCTCTGCTGCAGCTTCTCATCCGGGAGGAATGCGCGCATGGCGAAGATATTGGTCTCGCCCATGGGCTTCGCGCTCACATCGGCCGACAGGAAGAGCACGGACGTCGGCTGCTGCTGGGCGTCGACTCCCGCCGCGGCTGCCAGGGCAGCGGCCGTAAGAGCAACAAGTACTCGGCACCCACACAGTCCTACCCTCATGTGCATCCCCTCGCGGCGAGGTGATAGGGACAGTTGCATCCTCGGCAAGTCACTGTTCGCCGTCGCAGCCACAGAGCCTGCCGCCGGGCGGTACGGAGGTTCGCTAGGACCGGGACAGGTTCCGTGCGCCGACAGCGCGAATTGACGGACACAACGGTCTCAAGGAGGTCGCCATGCGCGTGCACGGTGCTGTCCTGCCTGTCGTCAGTCTCGTGGCCCTTGTCGCCACGGCGACGGCCCAACCGACTGTCATCCAGGGCGAGGATTTTGACTGCGATGGCCAGACCTGGAGGGGCGCGGAGCAATCCAGCCGATATGCCCCGGACTCGGGCCTCAAGCACCTGACGGGCGCCACAGGGGGGCAGGGCGTCGCGACGGCTCAGGTAGACATCGTCGAGGCCGGGCAGTACACCATCTGGGTGCGCCACACGGTCATGGCGGGCGAGGCAGGCTCCTGGACGCGAGGGCCATTCAGACTTGCGGTCAAACAGGCGGATGTAGAGTTGGCGGTAGCGGAGCTTGATGTGCAGCCGCCGGAGGTGACGCCCGGCCAGATCCATCGCTACGACTGGGCGAGCTTCCCGGCCGAACTGCCCGCGGGGCCCGTGACACTCGAGTTGAGCAAGCTCGACCCGATCAACTGCTCAGGCTGGACGCGGCAGATCGACTGCATCGTGCTGACCACCGACCCCGGCTACACACCGGATGTAAGCGACTTCCAGCCGAAGGTGTGGCTGCGTGTGAGGCTCGGGGACACGCCCTGTCCGCCGATCTACATCCATTGCTTCTGCGACCACTTTCGTGCGCCCTGGTACAAACACTTCTCGCTGTCGAAGAGCGGCTACGAGGAGCGGGTGGCGCCGAGCGGCGGGACGAAGACCTATCTCAGCCCTGGTGAGGCCACGCCGTGGTGTGATGTCACACGGGCCATCCATGAGGATACCGGGGCGCGCATGGAATTGCGCGGGGCCGAAAAGTACTCCTACACGGAATGGCTGCCCGCGCTCGACGCCACTTTCGACTTCGCCACCGCGCCCGATGATGCGGCAATCGTGAAGTCATTCCGCAAGCAGGGGGAGGGCGCCGGGCTGTCGATCATCGTCCCCGGCGTGCTTGCCCCCGAGAGCGCAGATCGGCTGAAGGCCGACTACGAGTACTGCGCCGAGAACCTGCGGCTGGCCGACAGTCTGCCGGGGATCAGCTTCGGCAAGCGCCCCGAGCGCTTCCCGTTCTTCATCAGTCTCGGGCTCAAGGATGGCCTGTACTCGCCCGACCTGCGCCGCGATGAGTACTCGGTTGCCGCGAAGCTCGGCTTTAACGGCGCCTATGACCAGATCGACCCCTTGCTTGCATCCCTCGGCTTCTCGCACACCCGCGGCGGGGCCGGGGCATGGTTCATGACCGACAGGTGCTACCTGCAGCCGGAGACCGAGCGCATTCGTGCCAACCTCATCGCCAACGGCGCGCAATGGGCCGACCGACCGCCCGGCTTTGTCAGCATCATGGATGAGCCTGCGGCCAACCCACTGAGTCATCTCTGCGGGTGTGAGGCATGTCAGGGAGGTTTCCGAGCCTGGCTGCGCGACGACCTCGAGGTGCCCCTGACCGATCTCGGCGTGGACGACTGGGGGCAGGTGAAGCCCGTTGATGCAGCAGCGAAGGCCACTGCCCCGGCACTCTACTACTACTCCCAGCGCTTCAGGGCAAAGGCCTTCGCGGACTTCCTGCGCCTGGAGACGGATATGATGGCGGAGTTGTGGGCGGGCGCGCCGCGCTCGACGGCCAACTTCAGCGACTACACGGTCTACAACGCGGGCATGTATGAGGGCGGGGCCGACTACTTCCACATCTTCCGCACCAAGGCACTCTCGATGGCCTGGAGCGAGGACTGGAGCAATATCTCCTCGACCTACCAGTGCTGCGGGTACAATGTCGAACTGCTGCGGTCGGCTGCGAAGTACCACCGCCAGCCAATCGGCATGTACGTCATCACCAGCTATGGCCGCAAGCCGCTGGACGTGAAGCTGAAGGCGTATTCGAGCCTTGGTCGCGACGCCCGCACGCTCTGGAGCTTCGCATACGGCCCGCACTACGCGAACCATGAGCCGAACTGGTACCTGAACACGGAGATGTATGGCCCGATCCGCGAACTGACCCACGAGATCGGCGGGGCGGAGGACCTGCTGATGGATGCGCGGCGCATCCCGTCTGAGGTGGCATTGCTCTACTCGACGACATCTGATATCTGGACGGCGTTTGCGAACAGCCTCTACGGGCATGAGCGCATGCACACCTACCTCGCGCTCACGCATGCGCAGGTACCGGTGGACATCCTGAGCGAGGAGGATATCGTCGAGGGGAGCCTGGCGCGGTACAAGGCCCTCTACGTGTTTGGGCCCAACCTGCTATCCGCGGCGGCGGAGCCCATCGCCGGGTGGGTGAAGGCGGGCGGAGTGCTCTACATGGCTGCGGGCAGCGCCGTGGCTGATGAGTACAACCGCCCGGCGCGGCCGCTTGATGATGCTCTTGGGCTCACTCGAGGCGATGTCACCGAGCATGAGGTCCGCCTCTGGCCGGGCCGCTACCTCCAGCAGCTCAAGTCGGTGGGCACGGTGACGCTCGGCGATGCGGCCGCCGACGTCGTTGCCCTGCGACAGGCGCTGCCGGTTGACGGCACAGCGGATGCGATCACCACGGCCCGGTTTGACGACGGTAGCCCGGCGGCATGCACCGTGCCTGCCGGGAAAGGGCGCGTGTATGTGAGCGGCTTTGCGCCCGGCCTGAGTTACATCCGCAAGGCGCTCCTGGCGCGGGATGCTGCCGGGACTCCGGCTCCCGACCTCGAGGACCCCATCGAGTTCAACACGTTGGGCAGCTTCGCAAACCTGCGCCCTCAAGATGTCAGCTACAATCCATGGGAGTACCCCGAGGCGGAGCGCGAGTTCGTGCTTGAGCCGGTGCGCGCCGCGGGAGTGCGCAAACCCGTTCTCCTGAGCCATCGACTGATCGAGAGCTTCTACATGGAGGGCCCGGACGGTGCAGTCGTGACGCTTGCCAACTACAGCCTCAGGCCGATTGGGTCACTGGACGTGACGATCCGCTGCAGCCGGCGTCCTTCGCGAGTGGGCAGTGTTCGCGCCGGGGCAGTCGAGGCACGGATCGATGGCACGCTGGTCCATCTGAGTCTTCCGCTCGCGGACACAGACATGATCAAGTTGTACTGGTGATGCCCCGACATCCAAAGGGCGCGCAGGACCGGGCGACGAACTCGCTCCCGTGGCCCAGAGCACGGACGAATCGCTGTGAGTGAGGTGTGAGTGCCGTGAAACGCATTGCTGCTTGTCTGCTCCTGATTGTCTGTCTCCCCATCATGTGCATCGCTCAGCCACGCGTCGAGGCAACACGCGCCTCCGCGGCGCCCACGATTGACGGCGTGCTTGATGACGCCTGCTGGCAGAGCGCCGTGCCGATGACGCGGTTCCTGGTCAACAACACTGACACGCCGGCCACGCACGCGTCGGCAGTGATGCTGACCTACGACAATTGGGCGCTCTACATCGGTGTACGGTGCGAGGAGCCTGACGTCTCGAGCATCGTCACACGGCCGTTGCCGCGCGACCACGGCGATGTCTTCCGCACCGACTGCATTGAGATCATGATCGATCCCGAGCGCAGCAAGAACGA
>DPJP01000244.1:0-23332 GCA_003542955.1 Armatimonadota bacterium | reverse complement strand
CTCGGGATCGATCTCTGACCGCGCCTGCACGCAGGGCGGCTATATCGGCGACTGGACCTGGGACGCCCAGATTGATGTGGCGTCGGCCATCGGGGAGGACTTCTGGGCCTGCGAGCTGGCCATCCCATTCTACTGCCTTGGCATCACTGATAAGGTGGGGGACACCTGGGGTATCAACGTCTGCCGCGAGAAGAAGAAGCCCGCCGAGGAGTCGTCTATCGCCGAGCAGGGCGCCTTCAACATCGCCACGCGGTTCGCTGAGCTGACCGGCATCCAGGCCGATCTGTCCGCCTACCGTTACGAGATCGCGCCCGTGCGGACCTCGACCAGGATCGCCGAGGGAGCACTCGATCTCACCCTCACCGTCCCAATCGTCAACCAGACCGGCGCCGCCGAGCAGCGCCTCCTGGACGGGTGGCTCATCGGGCCGGATGGTGACGTACACACGGCTGCCAGTGCCATCAGCCCCGCAGCGGGCACACAGGCCGACTTCGACCTCGGGCCGATCCGACTGACCGAGCAGGGGCAGTATACGTGTTATGTGCGGGTGGCCGACGCCATCACGAAGAAGCCCCTGGCCCTCCGGAAAAGCTCACTGACGATCGAGTATGTCCCGCTGACAATCAGGCTGCTCGAGCCCTGGTACCGTAACGCCATCTTCGCCACGCAGAAGCTCGAGCAGGTGGTACTGGATGTCAACGTGAGCCTGGATGCCGCTGCCGGCGCCGCCGGGAGCCTGCACGTAGCCATCACCGATGCCGCCGCCGGGCAGGTGCTTGCCGAGACGACCATCGCGCAGGTGCGAGACAGCAATCGGGTCACATTCCCGGCCGGACCGCTGCCGGAGAGCCGCATGCGGATCGTCGCCACGCTGCGCGATGCAGACGGGAAACAGATCGCGGAGACCTCGCATCCCCTGCGCAAGCTGCCGGCGCTGCCTGGCGAAGTCTGGCTGGACCGTGACATGCAGTGGCGCGTTGACGGGCAACCATTCTTCCTCAACGGCGCCTGNNNGAGGACTTCTGCGAGGACTACAACGCCTTCAGCGCCCGAGACACCGGTGTCAAGTGGCTCGATACCGGGATCATGAACGACCTGCACTACAAGACGAAGAGCGTCAGGACGGAGGCGTTGTCGGCGGAGGATGCGCAGTACATCAGGGACTATGCGGCGGGACATCGCGATGACCAGCAGCTCTTCGCCTACTACGTCAGCGACGAGCCCGAGGTCGGGAACATCAAGGCCGCTGTACTCGAGGACGTCTACGATATCTTTGCCGATGAGGACCCCTACCACCCGGTGATCATCAGCAACGACTCGATGCACGGGCTGCAGGCATACGCCCGGTGTGGCGACATCAACGGCCTGCATCCCTACCCGGTCGTGCTCCGCGACTACGAGGTGAACGACCTCGATGAGGTGGCCGCGTACGTCGAGGGAGCAGTGGAGTTCTTCAGGGATTCGCCCCACAAGCAGACCGTCGCGTACCTGCACCAGGGCTTCAACTACGGTGACTACGGGGCGGTGAACAACCGCATCCCCACGTATGTCGAGTACCGCAACCAGAACCTGCTCGCACTCATCTGTGGCGCGCGGGGAACGATCCAGTTCAACCGGATGGTCGCCCACTACCCCGAGCTGTACATCGGCATGCCACGCCTGACACAGGAACTCGCGTACCTGGGACCGATCATGCTCGCTCCCACGCCGGATGTCACCCCTACGGCCGATTGCGATGGCGTAAAGATGCTACTCAAGCACCATGGCGGCAACCTCTACCTGCTCGCCTGCAATGCATCCATGGAGCCGCGCCAGGTCGCCATCACAGTGCCGGGCCTCGCCGCACCGGGCGGACGGCTGCGCGTTGTGCCGGAGGGCCGCGAGGTTTCGCCCAATGGAGAGACAATCCACGATGCGTTCGGCCCCTGGGATGTGCACGTCTACACAACCGCGCCTGCTCCCGACTTGCCCACGGTCGCCGAAGTCGTGGCCGAGATTGCCGCGGCCAACGAGGCCCGGCGCAAGCCTGGGAACCTCGTCTATCAGGAGTTCGAGGGTGACGGCGTCGTGGTCTCCGCTTCATCCAGCAGGGCGGCCGGGTCTCGGCGACCCGATACCGGCCTGTGGCATGTGGTGGATGGGGTCATCGACAAGACGGATCACTACCGCTGCCTCACGTGGCAGGACGCGACCGATGATGAGTTCCCCGACTGGCTGGAGATCAGGCTGCCCCAGGCCCATGCAGTCGGTCGAATCGTGGTTTACCCGTTCGAGAACAGCCTGCGCGACTACAGCGTACAGGCGTTCGTGGCCGGGGACTGGCAGACGGTCGGCAGCGTCCAGGGGCAGGAGATCGAGAGCATCACCCACGAGTTCGAGCCTGTGGTGACCGATCGCGTCCGCATCCTGGTCACCGCTGCGAACGGGAAGAACTCGATGGTGACCGAAGTGGAGGTCTACGAGAGATGAGAAGCCACATTGTGCTTGCGGCCATCGCCGCGGCCCTGGGCGTGCTGGCCGCCATTGCCACGTGTGATGATGCGTCTGAGAGAGGCCCCGTCGGCTTCTGGCGCTTTGATGAGCCCGACGGCCTGGACTTGCTCGATGCATCGGGCAACGGACGCCGCGGGCTGATCCTCAACAACTCCCAGGGCGTCCAGCGCGTCGCGGGCCGAAACGCCGGAGCGCTGGCCTTCGAAGCCGGCGACCAAAAGGAGCGCGGCAAGGCAGGCGGAGTGAGCCTGCTGGGCCTCGAAGGGGTCGACTGGTCGCAGGGGCTGACCGTGGCACTGTGGGTGAGGTTTACCGGCATCAACAGGCCAGACACGCATGAGCTGGTCTCGAACAGCGTCGCGGACCGCGGTCCGGGGTTCCGCTTTGTGCTGTCATGGTCGACGCTGAGCCTGCGCTCAGGCGAGGGCGGCGCGGGCAACACGTGGGGCTGCAGCTCCGACGCAACCGAGATCACGCTGAAGACCGGGGAATGGTATCACCTGGCGGGGACCTATGACGGGTCGGTCTTCCGCACCTACATCGACGGCGCACTGGTCGGGGAGAGCGACCCGGGGCTGACGTTGACGAAGGGCGAGGGGACGGTCTGGGTCGGCTCCTATCGGGGCGGCTATGCCTACGGTCTGAACGGCCTGGTCGATGATCTGCGCCTGTACGACTATGCCCGCACCCCGGCTCAGATCGTCATGGACGCCAGACTGCGCGATTGAGTGGGCCGCGGTGCGCCGGACGAGTCGCCCGTCAGCAACAGGCAGTCCGCGCCGGCGCACAGCGGGGCGGGCGCGTCTCGCCGCCCACCGCATTGCCCCCCCAACTCCCTGCATGCGGAACAATTCGTCGGCTGCCTGCATCCAATGGGCAAGCACACACGCACCATGAAGGCAGGTGGCCGACCATGATGAACCCGCTCAAGTACCTCGCCCCGGCGCTACTGCTGTTGCTGGCGATGACCTCACCGGGTACTGCTGTCGCACAGGATGATGCAGTGCCGGGGGAGGGGGCTCTCTCCGCGACCATCCGCGAGGATGGCCAGGTCAAGCATCTGGAGTTCCCGCTCAAGCACACAGAGGTGCGGGCCTCCATCGCCGGCATGGTCGCAGACGTCGAGGTGACCCAGGAGTTCGGTAACCCCTACGACCAGAAAATCGAGGCTGTGTACGTCTTCCCGCTACCTGAGAACGCCGCGGTCAATGACATGACGATGAAGGTGGGCGAGAGGACGGTGCGCGGGCTCATCAAGAAGCGCGACGAGGCCCGCCAGCTATACGACGAGGCCAAGCAGGCCGGGCATGTCGCCTCCCTCCTCGAACAGGAACGCCCCAACATCTTCACGCAGTCTGTGGCGAACATTGAGCCCGGCAAGACCATACTGGTCACGATCCGTTACGTCGCCGACCTCAAGTACGACCACGGGACCTACACGTTCGTCTTCCCGATGGTCGTGGGGCCGCGCTACATCCCCGGCACGCCGACGGGGCAGCAGGCCGGTGGCTGGGCGCCCGATACCGACCAGGTGCCCGACGCCTCCCGCATCACCCCGCCCGTGCTCAAGCCAGACGAGCGCTCCGGCCACGACATCCGCGTGACTGTGCGTCTTGATGCAGGCGTACGCATCAAGGGCCTGCGCTCGAAGTCTCACGAGGTGGACATCCGCACCGAGGGCGACAGCCGGGCGCGTGTGATCTTGCTGCCCGGCGACCGCATCCCGAACAAGGACTTCGTGCTCGAGTACGATGTCGTCGGCGACAAGCCGGAGATGGCGCTGTTGACCCATCGGCAGCCGGGTTCGAAGCATGGCTACTTCATGCTCATGATCCAGCCGAAGGCGGAGTTGCGGGCTGAGGAGATCACGCCGAAGGAGATGATCTTCGTCGTCGACAACTCCGGCTCGATGAGCGGCTATCCCATCGAGAAGGCCAAGGAGACCATGCGGCGGTGCCTGAAGGGCATGAACCCCAACGACTCCTTCCAGGTCATCCGCTTCTCCGAAAGCGCCTCGGCACTCAGTGACCGCCCTCTGCCAAACACGCCCGGGAACGTGAAGAAGGGCCTTAAGTACGTTGACGACATGCAGGGCATGGGTGGCACGGAGATGATCGAGGGCATCAAGGCATCTCTGAGTTACCCGCCGGACCCCGAGCGCGTGCGCATCGTCTGCTTCATGACCGACGGCTACATCGGCAATGAGAACGAGATACTGGCGGCCATCGAGAAGCTGCTCGGCAATGCCCGGCTGTTCTCGTTCGGCGTCGGCAGTTCCGTCAACCGTTACCTGCTGGACAGGATGGCTGAGGTCGGCCGCGGCATGGTGCAGTACGTGCGACCTGACGAGGAGACCGAGACCTGCGTGAGCCGCTTCTACGAGCGGATTGACAAGCCATTCCTGATGGATATCGACATCGACTGGAACGGGCTGAAGGTCACCGACCTCTACCCGCGCCGTATTCCCGACCTGTTCAGCGCGCAGCCGGTGATCATCCACGGCCGATACACGCAGGGGGGCAAGGCCGACATCGTGCTGAAGGGGACCGTGGGCGGGGAGGCCTACTCGCAGCCGCTCGCCGTCGAACTGCCGTCGGCGAACGCCGAGGACGAGGCGATGGCCTCGCTCTGGGCCAGGGCACGGGTCGAGGACCTGATGGCCCGCATGTACGCCGGTGAGAAGCAGGAACTCGTTGGTGAGGTTACGCAGCTCGGCCTGGAGTTCCGGCTGATGACCAACTACACATCGTTTGTCGCCGTCGAGGAGAAGACGGTGACCGAGGGCGGACAGGCAAAGACCGTGCAGGTGCCCGTGCCAATGCCCGAGGGCGTCAGCTACGAGGGCGTATTCGGGGAGTATGAGGCACGGGGCGGCGGGGCGTTCAAGTCCGGCGCGCTCATGCCCACGTACGCGGTGACCTCAGCGGCACCCCTCGGCCCTGCCGGCCCCCCAGGACCCGCCGGCCCGCGCGGGAGAGGCGATGGGACTACCGATGCGCTCCAGTGGACTGAGGGGCCCGGCTTCGCCGGAGTCGATCCCGCCAACCCGATACCGTACCTGGTGGATCGTGCGCTGCTCAGCCGTGAGACACCCGCACCGGCGCCGGAGGCGACCATCACCCGCTATGAGGTTGCGGCGATGGCGGAGCGCATCATCGCCGCGAACAACCTGCAGTCGCAGAGCACCGTGGCGCCTGTGACCTTCACCGACATCCCGCGGGGCCACTGGGCGGCCTCGGCGGTGCAGACCGTTGTGACGCGGGGCATCATGTCGGGGCGTGACGCCACGACCTTTGCCGGCAATGACAGCATCGCGCGCAGGGAGTTCGCGGAAGTGATGTCCAGACTGCTGCAACTCGGAGGCATGAAGCCTCACTACGGCAGCATCGGCGGCATCCAGATGATGCTCGACTACTACCTGTGGGATCGCGACCCGAACGCGGAGTACCACCCCGCTGCGGCCGAAACGAAGGCCGACGCCTACCTGACGTTCGCGCGGGCAGACGTGATGCTGCGGCTGAGGTAGCTCAGAAGTCCGTGCTCCCGACAACTCCGGGCTCCGGCCGCTCCACGCGCGCCGGAGCCCGTTGGCTCACGCGCTTGACAACCTCCCAGTGCGTTGCTATGGTGCCAGTCCTGCGCACTATCGACCCATGCGAGGCGACCATGCCGCCCAAACGCATTCTCATACTTGGCTCAACCGGCTCCATTGGCACACAGACGCTGGATGTGATCCGCCACCATGCCGACGACTTCGAGATCGTCGGCCTTGCCGCAGGTTCGAGTATCGAGACGCTGGCCGATCAGGCCCGCGAGTTCGGGGTCGGCGCGCTTGGCCTGGCCTGTGCGGACGCTGCCGGGCGACTGCATGAAGTCTCCTCGACCGCGACGGTGTTCGCGGGCCCCGATGGGCTCCTCGAGATGGTCTCGGCGACCTCGCCGGACCTCGTTGTCGGTGCGATATCGGGCTTCGACGGGCTCTCAAGCACCATAGCGGCGCTGGAGGCGGGCATTGATGTAGCACTGGCGAACAAGGAGCCCCTGGTCGCCGCCGGGCAGTTCGTAATCGAGGCAGCCCGTCGAGGTGGGGCAGAGGTCATCCCGATTGACAGCGAGCTGTCTGCCATTTTCCAGTGCCTGCGCGGTGAGCGGCGCGAGGATATCGCCCGCATGCTGCTCACCGCCTCGGGAGGGCCCTTCGCCAAACTGCCGCCGGAGCAGCGCCGGGCCGTCACCGCACAGCAGGCGCTTGCGCACCCGACATGGCGGATGGGCAGGAAGGTCACCATCGATTCCGCCACTCTGGCCAATAAGGGCTTTGAGATGTTTGAGGTCAGATGGCTCTTTGATGTATCATTTGATCGCATACAGGTGGTCGTCCACCACCAGAGCATCATCCACTCGCTAGTCGAGTTCAGGGATCGCTCGGTGATCGCGCAGATGGGGCGGCCGGACATGCGTGTGCCGATTCAGTTCGCGCTGACCTATCCCGAGCGGATGGACGCCGACGTGCCCGGGCTCGATCTCGCGCAGATCGGTTCGCTGACATTCGCCGAGCCTGATACAGCCGGTTTCCCGTGTCTACGGCTTGCGATGGAGGCAGGTAGAGCGGGCGGGGGATACCCGGCGGTTCTTGTCGGGGCTGACCAGGCCGCCGTCGACTTGTTCCTGGATGACCGTATCGGCTTCACGGACATTCCGCGGCTGGTTGGGGCCGCGCTTGATGACTATGACGGAACTTGCCCAAGCTCACAGGGCGATGTTGTGACTGTCAACAACTGGGGTCAGACGTACGTGACGGACCACGCATAGAGACATGCTGCCACGGCAGGCACGCCATCGCCCTCCGCCGGCAGTGCGATAGAGAGGCTGCTCAACCCATGGATTTCGCCGCGGTGTTCTCCAGTCTCAACGGCCTTGCCGCCATCGCCGTCGTCCTGGGGCTGTGCCTGTACTTCCATGAGGCGGGGCACTTTCTCGCCGCCAAGCTCTTCAAATGCACGGTCCACGACTTCGCGTTTGGCTTCGGCCCGTCGCTGATCGCAAAGAAATGGCGGGGCACCACATACCGGTTCAACCTCGTGCCATTCGGCGGCTATGTGCGTATTGCCGGGATGGAGCCGGGGGCGGAACCTGAGCCGGGTGGCTTCCACACCCTACCGAGGTACAAGTCCGCGGTCATTCTGTTCGCCGGTGTCGCGATGAACGTTGTGCTGGCGGTGCTCGTGTACAGCGGCGTCACGCTGTGGAGGGGGGTTCCAGACCCGAGCGACGGCGGCATCTACGTTGAGAAGGTCATGCCGAACGCTCCTGCCGTCGAAGCGGGTTTCCTGCCGGGCGACAAGATCGTCGCGGTTGAGGGATGCCGGCATTCGGTGCTGGTGACCGAGGTGCGCAGCGATGGCCCAGGCGCGAAGGCCGGTCTCAAGCGCGGTACGGTCATCACCATGGTCAATGGTGGCGAGGTTGCGCTCCCCAGCACCATATACGAACTGGCGGTGAAGTCATCTGGCGACGGCGTTGAGCTCGCCGTCCTCGATCCCGATGCCACCAGCCTCGCGGATCAGCAGCGGTTCCTTTCCCTGCCGGTTCCTCCACAGTCACCAGATGCCGACGCAGACCCGACCACGCTCATCTCGAGCGCGTGGGGCATTGAGTTCGGCAGACTGCAGAGCGCGAGTGTCTCCGACGCGATTGCGCTGCGCCCCGCCGAGGCAGTGGGGTTCACCGTTGAGCGTGACGGGCAGGAGATCACTCTGATCGCGACGACGGAGGCGACATGGGCACGCCGTGCGGAGCGTGATCGCTCCGGCGCCATCGAGGCGCCCCACAAGCGTGTCGGGCGTCTGGGCGTGGTCCTCGGTGGAGCGTCGAAGCCCGTCGACCTCGCAAATGCGGTCAGGATTGGCGCACGACAGTCCTATGGCGCGGTCGACATGGTCGTCCAGAGCCTCTGGCTACTGGCGACGCGCCAGGTGCGTGGCGGTGCGGGTGGCCCGATCGCCATCATGGCGGCCACCGCGGAGCATGCCAGAGTCGGCTGGGATGCCGTTCTGAGCTGGACCGGTCTCATCAGCGCCAACCTCGCCGTCATGAACCTCATCCCATTTCCACCCTTCGACGGATTCCGGCTCTGTCTGCTGGGCGTCGAGGGCATCATGCGCCGCCGCGCTCCGGCCAAGTTCGAACTCGCGGTGACGATGGGAGGGTTCATCGCCATTGTGATCTTCCTCCTGATCATCAGCTCCAACGACATCATCAACCTGATACGCTATGGCACCCCCTGATGCAGGCGGCCCACTAATGCCGGGAGCATTCGAGCGCAGAGCAACGCGGCAGGTCCGTGTCGGCGATGTCACGATTGGTGGCGAAGCCCCGATCAGGATTCAGACAATGACGAACACACCGACCGCCGATGTTGCGGCCACGCTGGCCCAGGTCCATGACGCCAGAGCCGCCGGGGCCGACATCGTCCGTGTGGCGATACCCGATATGGCTGCGGCGGATGCTCTCCGGGAGGTCGTCGCCGACGCCGGTGTGCCCGTTGTCGCCGACGTTCACTTCGACTACCGCCTGGCCGTGGCCGCCGCCGGGGCCGGGGCCCACAAGCTGCGTATCAATCCCGGCAACATCGGTGACGATACCCGCCTGCGGCCTGTCGTAGAAGCCGCACTTGACCGCGGGATACCAATCCGGGTCGGCGTCAATGCCGGGTCGCTCGAGAAGAGCGTGCTGGAGCGCCACGGCCACCCAACACCCGCAGCCCTGGCCGAGAGCGCCCTGTACAACGTCGACCGCGTACGCGATATGGGGCTCGAGGACATCGTCGTGTCGATCAAGGCGTCCGATGTGCTCACCACGCTGGAGGCGAACCGCGCTTTCGCCGCGCAATCGGACCTCCCACTGCACCTGGGCATCACAGAGGCAGGCATCGGACGGAGCGGGATCGTTCATTCCTCCGTCGGCCTGGGCCTGATGCTTGCCGCCGGCATCGGCGACACCGTTCGTGTTTCGCTTACGGGCGATCTCGTGCAGGAAGTGCGGACAGGGCGCGACATTCTGCTTGCACTGGGGCTGGCGTCGGGTCCGCGCCTGGTATCATGCCCCACCTGCGGGCGCTGCCATGTGGACCTCCACGCACTCGCTACGCAGGTGCAGACGCTGCTGGAGGGGATTACTGCTCCGGTAACGGTGGCGGTGATGGGCTGCGAGGTCAACGGTCCGGGCGAGGCGAAGGAGGCCGACGTCGGCATCGCCGCGGGACGTGGGCGCGTCGCGCTGTTCAGGCGTGGCGAGGTCGTGAAGACAGTGGGTGTCGCCGATGCGCTCGCGGCGCTCGGCGCGTTGATAGAGCAGGTGTGTGAGGCCGGTCTCGAGACAGAGTAAGCCCACGGGCTGAGTATGGAAAGGTAGTGGACGAGTGCGCATCAAGGATTTCTACATTCCCACACTGCGGGAGGCCCCATCAGACGCCGTCATTCCCTCGGACAAACTGCTGCGCCGGGGAGGGTTCATCCGCCCGCTGTCGGCGGGGGACTGCACCTGGGAGTTCTCGGTCACCGCGCCCGACGGCGCCCCCGTCCGCCTGAGCCTCCCGGACCTGAGCGCAGTGCCCGCCACCCACGCCGTTTACCTGCACGATCTGCGGACGGGCGCCATGTTCAACCTGCGGGCTTGCAGAAGCTACGAGTATGCGGGTGGGGGAGAGCGCGAGTTCGAGTTGCGCATTGGTCCCCGTGGCCCATCAGCAGTCACCGTGGCGTCGGTGGTCGCGCAGTCGGCCGGGGGAGTGACGACCATCGGCTACACGCTGTCTGCGGATGCCGAGGTCACCATTGAGGTCCGCAACATCGCGGGGCGGCTGGTCGGCCGCATCCCGTGCGGCCTCTCAGCATCAGGTCTGAACACGGCGACCTGGAGCGAATGCAACATTGCCGGAGCGCGCGTGCCGTCGGGCAGCTACCTCTGCTCGATCACCGCCGCGGCCGAGGACGGCACCCGCACCAGCGCCCTCCGGATGGTGACGGTCCGGAGGTAGGGGTAATGTCGTGGATCTTGACGGATGGGGTCATATCTTCGATCTACACCCGCCAATTTCACGTGTTCTGTTCTGAAAGATATCCTGGCGGCTGTACATCAAATATGTGACCCCGGCTTCGTTGCCTTGGTCTCCGAACGCGAACGACGGTTTCTCAGCGGAACCAAGATCCGGGACGTGACCCCGGCCGTCGCCGCCCCCTGATACCTCTATCGCGTTGGGACTCCGGGCTCGGTGAACCACGACTGCAGGAACTCCGTCAGCGGTCCGGGCCAGGTCACGCGTTTGACATTCGCCCAGGTCAGTTGATCCCCCACACAGAAGTACAAGATCGTCTCCCCACGCCACTCCACGATGTCGGGGTCGGAAGCGTTGATCCCCTCATCCAGGCCTTCGGGCGATAGGATCGGGTTGGCGGTGCTCCACTCCCAGTGGAGCAGGTCGCTGCTGCGTGCGATGTACGTCTCGAAGTAGTGGCGTGGAGCGCGGTGCTCCAGGTACATGAGGTAGTAGTAGCCCTCGGCGTAGCGGATGCACGGGCACGCCGCGTAGCGGTCGATGCCGAAGGTGCCCTCCGGCAGTTTCTCCCAGCTCTCAAGGTCGGCCGACGTCGCCAGCTTGATGGTGAAGGGCGGGTAGGTCGCGTCATTCGACTCATAGGCCATCACGAAGCCGTCGGGCCCCTTGCAGACCGACGTGTTGAAGAGGCCCTCGCTCTCACCCCGGATGACGACCTCCTGGCGCCAGTCCGTCAGGTTCTCCGATCTGAACACTGTGACATCGCGCCAGGTGCCGTCTTCCCAGCGGGAAGCGAAGACATGGATCGTCTCACCCTCGACCAGGGTGCAGGCAAGGCCATAGCCCTCCGCGAGCCGTGCGAACTCCTCGCCGGTGTCGGCGTCGGTCAGCGCCAGGTAGTGCTCGCTGATAGCGCCGCCGCTCGCGGGCCGATGGCATTCGAGCAGGCACAGCCGCTCCCGCCAGATGAAGGGCGTCACCTCGCACATGTCGCGCATGACCAGTTCGCGGCTGACGTAGCGCGATGGGCTCGCGGGGCATGGGAGCGCCACGGCCTCGAAGGCCTCGACCGGCCAGCCCCCAAGCCGGTGCATTCCGGTGGGGACCCCCTGCTGGAACTGCACGTAGGCGCGCACGTCGCCCTTCGTGCTATAGCCGATGTCGTGGCTGGTCTCTGTATCAACCAACACCCCGAACACTTGGTAACCCATCAGCGTGCTGTCCTGCAGGTCTACGTGCAGCAGCTTGCCCTCCTGGACGCTCTGGATGATCCCGGGACTGGGTGTCCCGTGGGGTTGGGAGAAGTTCAGCGCGATGAGCACGCAGCGGTTGACGTGCACGCGTGTGAAGGTGTGGAAGCCGTAGTTGCCGGCCTTCAGAGCGCACACGGGGCTGACCATCGTGCAATCCTCGAGCAGCACGTCTGGCTCCGACGGCATGGTCTCGTTCTCGACGCGGAGGTAGGCCGCCGCGGTGTCACCCCACCAGTCCAGTGCCCACAGCTTGCAGCGCCGGAAGGTGATCGGCTCCTCCGGCCGCGAGAGCACGCTCGCGACCCCGCCGCCGAAAGCCCGACCAATCGAGACGCAGTCCTCGACGAGTACGCTGAAGGGCTCTACGTGATCCGTGCCGTCGAAGAACAGCCCGCCGTCCCCGCCCGTGACATACAGGTTACGGAATGCCCAGCGATCCCATCCGATGGCCGAGAAGGTCGGCTCGGTGTGCTGGGGCGACCAGCCGTGGTCATACGCGCGGATCGGTCCCCACCAGTCGTAGCTCTTGAAGCCCTGCTGCGCCGAGTCGCCGCTGTCGATGACTACTCGGCCCGTCCTCCCCGAGCCGTACCGGCCGTCCACGTCACCGATCAGCTCGTTGTAGGCCCCGGCTGCCCCCCTGTGCGCGGGGAACAAGTTCGCCTCGAAGTAGGTGTCCGGGCGCACGACGACGCGCCGGCCGCCCTCGGCGTCCGGGACCGCGGAGAGGGCATCCTGGATGCTCCGGAAGGCCGTCGCCCACGTCAGCCCATCCGACCCGTCACCGAGCTTCGACACGTAGAGCGTGCGTGCGTTCCCCTCGACTGCGCCCGTGGACATCGCCACAGCCCTCCTTCACGCGGTGGAGACACCCGGCATCAGGCCCGCAGAGGGGCCGTCGCCGACCCGGCGTGCTTCCACGGACGGCGCCCGGCCTCCTCCTCCCGGCGGCCCCCTGTTGGGAGAGCACACTGCCCGATCCTCACCAAGACAGGTCTGCCTGCCCTCACCGGGGAAATACCCTATCGAGTTCGCGTCGAGCAATCGCACCGGGCTCCGACCTGCAGAGCCCGAGACTTCATCATGAAAGCAGGTGACCACCATGGGCAGGTTCCATGTGTCGGGTGTCTTTGCGGTGTTGCTGTTCGCCGCCTGTCTTGTCTGCGGCCCGCAGGCGCAGGAGGCCGAAGAGACCTTCGGCTGTGAAGCCAACCCGACCGGCAACCCCATCGGCGGCGGGGAAGGCTACACGCCGATCTTCACGACGGGTGACTTCATCGTCACCACCGCGGATGAGTTGATCGCCGCGCTCAAGCAGGCGCAGCCGGGGCAGATCATTTGCGTACCCGGAGAGATCGAGATCGACCTGACGCCACACCCAACGCTGGGCATCCCCGCGGGAGTAACACTGGCGGGCTGTCGGGGGCTCAACGGCTCCCCCGGCGGGCTGATCGCCTACCGCAAGTCGGGGCGGATG
The DNA here is from genome assembly GCA_003542955.1 of Armatimonadota bacterium. GTDB lineage: Bacteria > Armatimonadota > Zipacnadia > Zipacnadales > UBA11051 > UBA11051. Next base: position 10,053 of record DPJP01000244.1, on the reverse strand, counting down.
CTCTCGACCGGCGGCGAGAGTGTGCGACTGACCGGGTTGCGCTTCGAGGGCGCCGAGGGCGGCACCGGACGCGTTGCCACCAGCTCGAGTTTCATCGGCGTCGGGCACTGGGGCTTTGAGATCGACAACTGCGAGGTGTTCAACTTCAACTCCTCCGCAATCGGGTTGGGCCCCGACGCCGTCAACGCGCAGGTCCATCACAACTACATCCACCACAACCAGATGGGCGGACTGGGCTACGGCGTCTCGACGAGTTCCTCCGACGCGCACATCATCGCCAACAAGTTTGACTACTGCCGACACCATATCGCCTCGAGCGGCAGCCCCGGCTCTGGCTACGAGGCCGCCTGGAACCTGGTGCTCGAGAACGCCACGAGCCACCACTTCGACATGCACGGCGGGCGCGATCGCGGCGACGCGACCGATATCGCCGGCGACTGGATGCACATCCACCACAACACCTTCATCGGCACACATCGACACGTGGCAATCCGCGGCGTGCCCTCCGACGGCGCCGAGATACACCACAACTGGTTCGCGAACCCGGCCGAGAAGAGTGTCTCGACAGGCGGCAATACACATGTCTATCGCAACGTCTACGGTCCGGACAGAATCCTGGAGGAGTGATCAACCATGACACGCGCGCTCAAGCTCATTGCTCTGACGTCGCTTCTCCTGTGGGCGCTGCCTGCGTTCGCGGCCGTGGATGCCCTCGGTGACCCGCTTCCTGAGGGCGCTATCCAGCGGCTCGGAACGCTGAAGTTGCGCTACTCGGGAAGCATCGGGGACCTGATCTACCTCGCCGACGGTCGCGGCGCGGTCGCGCTCGGGAGAAACGTCGAGATATGGGACCTCGCAACCGGCACGATGGAGGGGAGCTACCCGGTGGCGAAGGGCAGCATCACCTCCCTGGACCTTGGCCCCGACGGCGCGACATTGCTCGTTGGCGAGGGTGGCGGTTTGGTTCATGTGTGGGACCTTGCCACCCATGAGGTGAAGCAGAGCCTCGACACCGGGCAGAGTGCCCTCACGGCCGCCCGCTACAGCCCCGACGGCACACGCGTGCTGGTGACCCGCTCGAGCAAGCCGCGCATCAGGGAGTTCGAGCTCGGTGGCGGCACGCAGACGGTCGAGATCGACGGCAAGATGCACTCCTTCCATGAGGCGATCTACAGCGCCGACGGCAAGAGCTGCTTCGTCAACGGCAGCGCCGGGTCCAATGAGGTCCTTGCCCACTACGACCTGGAAAGCGGCGACCTGCTCAGCGAATGGGTGAAGGACTACTATGCTCACCGCCGCAGCCTGGCGCTCTCACCAGACGGCGAGCGGGTGCTGATCGGCAGTCGCCACAGCGCCACGGAGTGGCTGATTGACGGCTACCAGGCTCTCGGTAAGTTCAGCGGCCACCACGGCCACGCGGTCACCGCGGTGGCCTACACGGGCAACCCCGACGAGCTGCTGACCGGCTCGCGCGACGGCTCGATCCGCCGCTGGAACCGTCAGCAGACTGATAAGCCGTTGTTGCGCTGGTGCCCGCACAACGCCTACTGCACCCACATCCGGGTATCGCCGGACGGGCAGTGGGTGCTCTCCTATGGCAGCGGAGTCGTCGCGGAGACGAGCATCGAGACCGGGAAGTCGCGCCTGAGTTGGGATCGCCATGACGGCCCGGTCGAGTGCGTGACCGCGGTGCCCGCGGGCGTGCTGGCCAAGAACCAGGCAGTCATCAGCGGGTCAACCGATGAAACAGTGCGCGGCTGGAACATCCTCGACGGCGCGAGTGCCGTCACCCTCGAGGGCGCCAACCTCGGCGCCTACGCGCTGGCTGTAGCCGCCGACGGCAGCCGGGCGGCAGCCGGCTGCAAGGACGGCGTCATCCGCGAGTACGCCCTCCCCGCCGGGACACTCATCCGCGAGTTGAAGGGCCACCTCGGCTACATCCGCTGCCTCGCGTATACGCCGGATGGGCAGAGCCTGCTCAGCGGCGCCGGCGACGGCCGCATCCATGTCTGGGACATGGAGCGCGACGAGCCCGTCCGCACCATGAAGGAGCACCTCGGGGGTGTGCTTGCCCTCGACGTGTCGACCGACGGCACACGCCTGCTCAGCGGCGGGCGCGACACCACCGTGCGCCTGTGGGACCTCGGGACCGGCGAGCTGCTGCAGACGTGCCGCGGGCATCGCGGATGGGTCCAGGCAGTCGGGTTCGTGGGCGACGCGACGCGCGCCGTCTCGGTGGGGCGTGACGGGCGCATGCTGCTCTGGAACCTGCAGACCGGCGAGCAGGCCGTCGAGATGCAGCCGGGCGGTCGGCTGAGCGCGCTTGCCGTCACTGCCGATGGCGCGTCGCTGTTCGCCGGTGGCTCGGACGGCCTCATCACCCGCTGGGATGTTGCCACGGGGGAGAAGACGTCGCAACTCCCCGGCCACCGCGGCGCAGTGACGGGGCTGGCGCTCTGTGACAACGATACGCGACTGGTCTCCGCAAGCGAGGATACCAGCCTGCTTGTATGGGACGTGCAGTGAGCCGAAGTGCTCTGAAGGGGTGATCTCTATGCGACCGTATGTAGTCTGGGTATTGGCTCTCGCTCTTGCAGGCTGCGTCTGGGCGCAGGAGCCCGTCCGCGAGGGCGAGATGGAGAAGCTCGTGCTGGCCGCAGGCGCCCGCCCGGAGGTCTGGAGTGTTGCCGAGGCGACCATGGCATCATCCCCTGAGATGAGGAAGACGGGGGAGGCATCGTTGCACTTCCACATTGATGTTGACTACTTCGCGGGCGAAGCCAAATACCCCATCGGCTGGCCGCGAGCCTCGGTGCCCTTCGACCAGCCCTGGCAGCAGGATTGGTCGGCATTCGACACGCTGCGCCTGTGGGTGCATTCCGACACCTCCCGCGACGCCCTGCCCTCGACGCCGCTGGGCATGATCATCTACACACCCGACAAGGCGCATTCGTTCAACTACAACATGGGCGAACTCAGGAAGGGTGAGTGGGTGAGGATCGAAATACCGCTCACCAGGATCGCCAACCATGACCAGGTGACCCGCATCCAGTTCGCGATCAGCGAGTCAGACTACCGTCATGGCGATGTGCTTGACTTCCATATCGACGACATCTGCCTGCTTCGCTATGCCGAGCCCCATCTCTCAGACTGCCGCGCACTCCCTCGGGTGGGCTACTCCGACCTGCGCACGGTGAAGGTGGCGTTCCGGGCCCTCGGCATACCCGGTGATGGCGAAACGCCCGCCACACTCAGCCTCAAGTCTGGCGGCGATCAACTCGCCTCCCTGCAGGTTGGTGTATCGCGGGGAACCAACACCGTCCCCTTTGAACTGCGGGAGGGCCTGTCAGACGGGGTGTATGAGATCGTCGTGCAGGTGGGTACTGCCCCGCCGGCAGCAGTGCAGATACGCCTTGTCAGCTCACCGTGGGCTCAGTAGCCGACGCCCACGGAGCGTGAATGGAGGAATACCCATGCGCCGGATTGCTGTTGCACTGATCCTGATGCTGATGCCCGCATCGGTCTTCGCCGCCGCCTACCTCTATGACATGGGGAGCGGCGACTCAGCGATCATGGATGACTTCACCCGCGTCACGGACACGAGCGCCTTCACCCCGGATGCCGGGTTCGGCTGGGACGCTGCCGCCGGAATGAAGCCCTACGTCCAGGTCTACGACAAGCCGATCTTCAACGAGAGCCGCGGCAGCGACCAGCCGCCGCCCATCTACACCAATGCGCTGACTGAGGACTGCGTCATCGGCTCCGAGGCCAGGAGCTTCAGCATCGCGCTCCCGGCCGGCGAGTACTCCGTCTATGTCCTCTGCGGCACAAGCCACAACCAGCGTTACCAGTACTTCGACTTCGACGTAGCCGTCGGCGACCAGGTGCGGACCGTTCGTTTCGAGGGGCCCTACCAGTTCCGCAACCTTCGCTTCACTGCAAAGACCGACGGTACTCCCCTTGAGATCGGCTTTGGCCCGGCGAGCAAGTGGGTGGCCAACGCCATCATGGTCTGGGATGCCGCCGACGGCGGGGCCACTGAGGCCAACATCGCCGAGTTGGAGGCCCAGATGTACGGTCTGCCCCCGGAGGAAATGGAGAAGTGGAAGCTCAGTCCGCTCCCGGACACCCCGCCCTTCCCCGAGGATGCCCTCAGCAGGCACGACCTGTTCCGGGGCTTCGTGATCTACCATAAGCCATACCTCGAGTGCATCTACCCGAACACGAACCCCTATGCCCACGAGCTGAACCCGACGTTGCGCATCTTCGCGACACCCGGGGAGTATGAGCCGCTGACCTTCGCGGTGCGCACTCTCTCGCCGCTCACCAATGTGCGCGTCTCCGCGGGCGACATCGGCCCCATCAAGGCCGGCACCATCGACGTCCGCCATGTGCGCTACATGAAGGTCAGGCCCAACTACAGCATGTTCCACAGCTACCACATCGCGCCCGACATCCTCGAGCCCTTCGACGCAATGGACCTCCCGGCAGACGAATCGCACCGCTTCTGGCTGACGGTGCAGGTGCCGCCGGATGCGGAGCCGGGTGTGTACGACGGCTCGATCACCTTCAGCACCGATCATCGGCAGCAGGGCCGCATCGAGGCTGTGATACCCGTCAAGCTGCGTGTGCTCGGTATCACGCTGAAGGAGGACCCGAGCAAGCTCTACGGCATCTACTACCGCGACCCCATCGACAGCTGGGTCAATGCCACCGACGAGCCCTCGAAGCAGTACTTCCTGCGCAAGGCGGAGATGGAGCGAGCGGACCTGGTCGCTCACGGGACGCGCAACATCGTCATGAGCGCGTGGTGCCGGCCGGCCGACGAGAACGGTCAGTTCACGGCGGACTGGACCGGGCTCGAGAAGAAGCTCGAGCTCAACGAGAAGTACGGCTTCTCACCGCCGTATGTCGTCAGCATCAATGCCGGTGGCGTCTACCAGAAGTACATGAAGGAAAGCCCCGGCAGTCACCTCAGCCGGGTCAAGATGCCGCCGCAGGAGTACTTCGACGAGATGACTGCCATGACGCGCTTTGTCGAGTCCGAACGCGTCAACCGCGGATGGCCGGAGTTCCTCTACTACCCGATCGACGAGCCCAGCACACAGGAGACCTCCGTCAAGTACATGACCGAGTTGATGAAGGCCGTGCGCGCCGCGGGTGTGAAGACCTACGTCACCGCCGACATCGCCCATGATGCCTTCGGGCCGATGATGCCGTATGTCGATGTCTGGTGCATGCAGCCTTTCTCATGGGACCGCGAGCGGGTTATCAGGGAGAGCGCCGAGCGGGGCATCGAGTTCTGGTGCTACCCCAACCACATCAGCGGGGAGAACGACCACACGCCGGTGGCCGGGGCGCGGATGACCTACGGCTTCGGCTTCTGGCGCTCCGGCTACCGAACACTCATCCCGTGGATCTACTCGGCTGATGTCGGTGACCCCTTCAACTACCTCGACGGCAGCTCGATGGACTTCATGAACCGTCACGATGAGGACGGCAGCCCGATGCCGGTTGCGCTCTGGGAGTGCTTCCGCGAGGGCTATGACGACTACCGCTATGTCTACACGCTCCAGACACTCATCGAGCAGGCCCGCGCGGCAGGTAGGAATGCCGCCGCTGACAAGGCGCAGCAGGAGCTCGACTATGTCTGGAACGCAATCGATGTCCAGCTCAAGTACAAGTACGACGGTCTCTGGGCGCCGGAGGAGTTCGACGTCTACCGATGGCTCATCGCCAGGGCCATTCTGGAGTTGCAGGAGGCCGTCTGACGCCGCGGACCGAATCGAAGACCCTTGAACCGGCTACGCCCGGAGGAGGACCACATATGTGCAGAGCAGCTATCCTGGGGATTGCCGCATCCCTGCTCGCCTGGAGTGTCGTCGCGGCCCAGACCATCAGCTCCTTCGAGACTGACGAGCAGATGGCGCTCTTCTCGCCGGGGGCCGTGCAGATGGAGCGCGTGCAGGAGCACGCCACCGACGGCCAATGGGCACTGAGGGTGCTCTTTCCGGGCAGTGAGAAAGACTCCTGGCCGGGGGTGAACTTCCGCCCGGACGTGGACACGACTCAGTTCCAGGTACTCGTATTCGATGCCTACAACCCCGGCGAGGAGCCGGTGTCGCTCTCCTGGCGGATCGACCTCAAGAGCGGGGAGAACCAGTTCGGCGGCGAGACCATCCCCCCCCGGACTCCCCACAGGGTCGAGATCTGGATTACGGGCATGTCCGCGATCGAGCGGATCTACCCCTACTGCCGAATGCCCCGGAAAGACTACACCCTCTACCTGGACAACTTCCGCTGGGAGGCGATGGGAGACCGCTTCACGCCGCTCTACTACGTGGATGATACGCCGCCGCCGCAACCCACCGCCGGAGAGCAGCAGCGGGGCTTCATCCTCTACCGACGCCCGTTGACCGACGTCGTCTTCAACAACAGCGTGCCGCGGCCCCTCGAGCGCATCGAGACCGTAGACGCCTTTGGGACCCTCGGGGAGCGCGAAGCCGCGACGCTCTCGCTGTATGCTCTCCGCGACCTGCAGCAGGTGAGCGTCACTGTCGAGGGACTGCCGATCGAGGCTGAGGTCCTCCCGGTGCGCACGCTCAACAAGCGGGTCACCTACTCGTCGACTGAGTACATCGCCGACATGCCGGTGCTCTGCGAGCGCCGCGCGAGCGTCGACATCGCCGGTGGCAGTTCGAAGCGCTTCGTCATCGACTTCCGCATTGCCGCGGACGCCACGCCCGAAGTCCACAAGGGCGCCGTTCGCATCAGCGTCGGTGGAGCCGAGGCGCTGAGCATCCCGATGCGGTTGCGGGTACTGCCCTACAGGCTTGTCGAGCCCACCGACATGTACTGGGGCGAGTACTACACCGGCCCGAAGTTCGCCGATACCGATGAGGCGAAGATAGCGACGATGAAGGCCGATATGGCCGACATGCGCGCCAACGGGATGACCTCCGTGGGGCTGTGCTTCGGCCCGCCCACCGATACGCTTGTGTGGGCCGCCGACGACACCTGCTCGATTACCTGGGACGGCACAAGCCTCTACGAGCACTTCATGGACACCTATGTCGAACTGGGCTACCCGATGCCGGTGGTGCTGCTCTCTGACAGCGGACAGGGCGCCGCCGGGATGGGTATTGACGACCCCGTGAGCAGCGAACGCTGGGCCAACCGCTACAAGGCCTACTGGAGCATGATGCAGCAGGAGCAGCAGAAGCGCGGCTGGCCGGAGCTGTTCGTCCAGCCGGTCGACGAGCCGGGCTGGCAGGATCGCGCCGCCAAGGACCGCAATGTGTACTGCCTGAAGCTGCTCAAGCAGATCCCCGGAATGCGCACCGAGCAGGATGGACCCGGTGACGACTACTTTCACAACGAGGCCGGGCCCTACGCGGACATGTGGAACTACAACGGGGCGCTGGTCAAGCCGGAGCGCATCAGGCAGATCCAGGAGGACGGTCGCATCGTCGTCATCTACAACTGCGATGTCGAGTCGTACCGCCCTGAGACCAACCGCTACACCGCCGGCTGGTTCCAGCTTGCCGCGGGCATCAACGGCTGCTACAACTGGGCCTACATCTCGTTCCAGGGCACGCCCTATGACGACCTGGACGCGAAGAGCGGGACCTGGATGCACGTCTACCCGGCGCTCGGAGATGAGCCCGGCGGGCCCTCGACCGGGTGGATCGGCGCCCGCGAGGGCATCGATGACTACAAGTACGTCCACACCCTCAGGGAGGCGATCGGGCGCGCGCAGGACAGCGGCAATCGCCGCGCCGTCGAGGCCGCCGAGCAGGCCCGGGGGGTGCTTGACGGCCTGCTCGCATCAATCGACTACTCAGAGCGTGTGCGCTCACAGGCCAGGTGGACCGTCACCGGCGCCACCGCCGACGGGAAGAAGACCATCGGCGGCACGCTCGAGCAGCCCAACGGCTGGGACCACGGCGAGTATGAGCGCGCCCGCTGGCGCATTGCCGAGGCCACGATGAGCGTGTTCGAGGCGCTCGGGGAGATACCCGCGCGAGTGGTGCGCACCCCCGCATCCGCCGCCGGCGGAGACCTCGTCACAGACCACCGCTGGTACGAGGCCGACGCGGCCGCGCCCGCCCAGGCCGGCGCGCGAGCCCATCAGGTGACCATCCCCGTCTGGGGTGCGGCTCCCACGCTCGATGGCGACCTCTCGGACCCCATCTGGGAGAATGCGGCGCGTCTCGACCCGTTCGTGCTGATGAATGGCGCCGCCGACCCGCTCATGCAGACAGACGTCCTCCTGGGCTCTGACGCGACCACCCTCTACCTGGGCATTGCCTGCCATGAGGACAACATGGGCGCCATCACCGCGCGCATCTCCGACGACGGCGGACGCGTCTGGGAAGACGACTGCGTCGAGTTGTACGTCGATGACAACCTCGACGGGCGCAGCTACAGGCAGGTGCTGGCCAACTCCCTGGGCACCCAGAGCTGGAACAACTCCGAGGACAAGAGCTGGCGGGCGGCTTCGCGAGTTGCCACAAAGAGCCATCGGGACCGCTGGGTTGTGGAATGGGCTATCCCGATGGCCGACCTCGGCCTGACCGGGCAGCAGTTCGGGCTCAACGTCTGCCGGGAGCGGAGGCCGATGGAGACGCTTGAACTCTCCTGCTGGTCGCCGACGGGCACCGGCTTTGCGGTCCCGGAGCGTTTCGGGCTGGCAAGCCTCGGGCAGGCCTGGATTGCCGACTTCCAGGCGCCCCCGGCACGCCTCGGAACGAACACATTTGCCGTGACGTTAGTGAATGAGACGGCCGAGACGCGTGCATTCAACACCAGCCTGTTCACACAATGGCCGGGCCTGCAATACCTCAGGCACCTGAGCGCAGGCAGCACGGGTGGGATATCACTGGCCCCGGGTGAGCGCAGGGCATTCACGCACGAGTACGGGCTTTCGGGCACCGAGGTGCCACAGTTGACCTACCGGGCATACGATGCGGGGAGAGCAGTCACCGATCCCATCGCGGAGAGGGTCTTCACCCCGCGCCTGATCCAGCCCCTCAACGTGGCCGTGCGGCCCCAGACGACATACCTGTCCGAACATGCCGCCGCCGCGGAGTTCGAGATCAACCTCGCCGATGACTTGCGTGCGAAGGCGCAACTGAGCCTGTGCCTCCGGCGCGAGGGCGATGCGGCCGTCCTGCGACGCGCGAGCCTGTTCCCGATCGAGGGCAGCAGGCTTGGCGTTGCCCTGAGCCTGCGGGGGCTTGGGCCCGGGGAGTATGCGTTGACGGCCACGCTGGAGACGCTCTCCGCGCCGGGCACCGTGGGCCCAATTCGACTCGCCGAGGGCGAAATACTGCGCAGCAGCCCCGTGCTCGCGGAGGCCGTTGCGAAGCTCTGCCGCGTGCGCGGACCGTTCGACTGAGCCGCACCGCGCACCGCCGGCCGCGCGGCCCGGCGTAACAGGAACCCAGCGTGAAGCCATGCCGGAGAACAAGTGCCCGGCAGGCCACTCGTGGAAGGTGATCGCATGTCAGAGTTGCTCGCGGCAGCAGGAACCGAGGCCCGCATGGTCGTGGTACTGGTCGTCTGTGTGCTGATGGCGGCCTCGATGGTGGCTGCCGACCCCTGCACGCTCTACAAGCCCGAGGACATCCAGCGTGCCCGCGAGAACGCGACCCGTTACAGGTGGGCCCAGAGCATCATCGATGGGTGGAAAAGCCAGACGGCATACGCCATGGAGCAGGACCGGGAGTTCTTCGACCAGATGATCCCGGAACTGACCAACTGGACCGAGTTCGGCCAGAACTGCCCGGCTTGCGTGAACGTGAAGTCCTCGATGGGTGAGTGCGGGCTGTACAAGTGGGATGTCCGCGACCCCGACAAGCTCACCTGCAAGTACTGCGGGACCGTATACCCTAACGAGAAGTACCCGGAGACCGGTAGTATGACGTGCCCGAAGATGGGGCAGACCTTCACATACTACGAGACCGACGAGGAACGCGCCCATCCGGATGAACCACCGAACAAGTACGCCTTCAAGTGGGTCAACTGGCCAATCCACACAAGCTGGACCGG
>DPJP01000071.1:5520-16364 GCA_003542955.1 Armatimonadota bacterium | reverse complement strand
AAGGAGGCGATCATCGGCAGGAGCATCGCCGAGCTTGAGCCGCATATCCCGGCCGACCTCGCTCGCCTCTACATCGAGTATGACGCCCGACTGCAGGAGTCGGGCGGCATCCAGCTCTATGAGGCAGAAGCCCGGGTTGCCGACGGCGGGCGGCGCGACTTCCTCTTCAGCCAGGCCGCATTCGCCGACGGCGCCGGCAACGTTGCCGGAGTCGTGGGCCTGATGCTCGATGTCACCGAGCGGAAGCGCTCGCAACAGCACCTGAGCCGCAGGCAGCGCATTGAAGCCGTCGGCGCGCTCGCCGCGGGCGTGGCGCACGAGTTCAACAACATCCTGCAGGCCGTACTCGGACGCGCCAGGCTGATGCTGACTGACGAGGCCACGCCCGCCGAGGCGCGCAACGATCTCCAGCAGATGATCGATGTCGGCGAGCGCGGCGCCGAGCTTGTTCGCCGATTGCTCGAGTTCAGCCGCCGCGAGGAGCCACAGCGACGCATCCTCGATCTCTCGCCGGTCGTCGAGGACGCCTGCGCCATCCTCCAGCAGACCATCGCCAAGCGCACCCAGGTCATTGTCTCGATCGACGATGACCTGCGGGCAGTCGAGGCCGACCGGCGCCAGATCGAGCAGGTGCTGGTCAACCTCGGAATCAACGCGGCGGAAGCGATCCCCGAATCCGGCACGATCAGCGTTATGGCTCAGAACCAGTCGCTGACGCAGGAGCATTCCGTGGGCGATGTCACCGTCCCGCCCGGGGAGTACGTGCTGCTTGTGGTGGCCGATACGGGTACCGGCATCGACGCGACGGCCGCGCCCCACCTGTTCGAGCCCTTCTATACGACGAAGGGGCTGGCGAGCCACAGCGGGCTCGGGCTGGCCGCCGCGCACGGTATCGTCGAGGCCCATGGCGGCTACATCGGCTTCACAAGCGTGCCCGCCGAGGGAACCGCGTTCGAGGTCTATCTCCCCGTTGCGGCAGACGCGGGCGCTGAGAGCGATGCATCCGGCCAGAACGGCAGGACCCGCGATGATACGGAACCCGGCCCCGGCAGCGAGCAGTTGCGCCACGGGCCACGCCCCGGCGGCATACTGGTGGTTGACGATGAGCCGGCCGTTGCGCGGCTGGCGTGTGACATCCTCGAACACCTCGGGCATACCTGCATGCGGGCGCTGGATGAGCAGGCCGCACTCGAACTGATCGGCTCGCACGGAGGCGAACTGGGTGTCGCCGTCGTCGACCTGGAACTGACCTCGCCGGGTGCGCCGAACCTGGTCGAGCAACTCCGCGAGACGGCCCCTGAGCTCGGGATCATCGGGATGGTGAGCGGCGACGCCGACCCCACGCTGGTCGAGCAGATGACGCCTCATCTTGCGGGCCTGCTGCGCAAGCCCTTTGGCGTCGGGGACATTGCCGAAGCCGTCGAGAACGCGCTGGAAAGCTGAGGCATCGGACTGCTCGCAAAGGCGAGAATTGGACGATACCGTTGCTTTTGTGTATAATACGCGCCAAACTCCAGGGATGTGGAGACATCCCTGCGCGAGCCGGCGGAGCGCTGGTCGACCCACACTAACCTGGGAGGACCTGACTATGTGTCCGAAAGCGAAGCTGCTGGTACTGATCGTCGCGTTGCTGGTAGTCGCACTGCTCGCAGGGTGCCCCAAGCCCGCCGAGCAGGTCGATGAGGGAGCCGGACAGATTCACCCGGAGGGGCCACAACTGGAGCCAACCGGCGACCCCATCAAGATCGGGGCGATCTTCAGCGTCACCGGACCATCCGCCCCGCTGGGCGAGCCTGAGAAGCTGACTGCCGAGATGCTCGCCGAGCAGATCAACTCCGCCGGCGGCGTCCTTGGGCGGCCGGTCGAGGTCATCGTCAAGGACGACAAGTCCGAGCCGACGGAGGCTGCACTCGCCGCCAAGGACCTCATCAACACCGAGAAGGTCGTCGCCATCATCGGCCCGAGCACGACGCCGACAACGATGGCCATCGTCGACATCTGCGAGCAGGCGAACATCCCGCTGATCTCGTGCGCCGCGGGCGCCCCCATCACCAACCCCGTCAAGAAGTGGGTCTTCGCCGTCCCGCAGACCGATATCATCGCCGTTGCCAAGATCATCGACTACCTCAAGGCCAAGAAGATCACCAAGGTTGCCTCCATCTACGTTAGCAACGGCTACGGTGAGAGCGGTCAGAAGCAGATCGAGGAGCAACTGCCCGCCGCCGGCATCGAGCTTGTCACCAGTGAGAGCTTCGGCGGCGAGGACACCGACATGACTGCCCAGGTCACCCGCATCAAGGGCAAGAACCCCGAAGCCGTCATCTGCTGGGGCACCAACCCCGGCCCGGCAACGGTCGCGCGCAACATGCAGACCCTGGGCCTCGACGTGCCGCTCCTGCAGAGCCACGGCGTAGCCAACGCCAAGTTCATCGAACTCGCCGGCGACGCAGCCAACGGCGTCATGCTGCCCGCAGGCCGCCTGATCGTTGAGAGTGAGATTGCGGCCGACGACAAGCAGAAGGAAGTTCTCAGCAGGTACGCAACCGACTACACCGCCAAGAGCGGCAAGCCGGTGGACACCTTCGGCGGCCATGCATTCGACGCCTTCCACATCCTCTGCGATGCCATTGCCGCTGCGGGTAATACCGAAGCGGCCGCGGTGCGAGATGCCATCGAGGCGACCAAGGAGTTCGTCGGCACCGCCGGCATCTTCACCTACACACCCGAGGATCACAACGGCCTGACCAAGGATGCCTTCGTCTGGGTCAAGATCGTCGACGGCAAGTGGAAGCTGGCCGAGGACGAAATCAACAGCTAGTCGTGCCCGTCACGGGCGAACACCGTAGACAAGCGGCCAGGCGCGGGCCGATTCCGCCCCGCCTGGCCGCATCTTACCTGCCTGACTACCATGCCTCTACAGGAACAGATTGCACAATTCCTCGCCACCGGTGTGACTGAGGGCTGCGTCTATGCCCTCGTCGCACTCGGCTTCACCATCATCTTCAACTCCACCGGCATCGTCAACTTCGCCCAGGGCGAGTTCGTGATGGTCGGCGCGATGCTGGGGGTGACTTTCTCGGGTCTGGGGCTGCCGCTACCGCTGGTCGTGCTGCTCTCGACACTGGGTGCCGCGCTCGTGGCCGTCGGCCTCGAGCGGCTGGCGATTCGCCCCCTGCGCGATGCCCCGATCCTGATCCTGATCTTCGTCACCATTGCCGCCTCGCTGGCCTTCGGCGGCTCGGCAAAACTCATCTGGGGCCCCAATGCAATACCGATGGAGCCCTTCTCGGGTGGGACGCCAATCCGCGTGGCGGGGGCGGCGATCCGGCCCCAGGACCTCTGGATAGTCGGCATGAGCATCGTCGCCGTGACGCTTCTGCAGCTCTTCTTCAAGCACACACTGACCGGACGCGCAATGCGTGCCGCCGCCTCGAACCGTATCGCCGCACGACTGGTGGGCATAAACACCTCGACCATGGCCATGATCGGCTTTGCTCTGAGCGGAGCCATCTCGGGCCTGGCCGGCGTGGTCTTCGCCCCGAACAAGTTCGCGTCATACTCGATGGGCACCCCGCTTGCAGTCAAGGGCTTCTGCGGGGCGATCCTCGGCGGGCTCGGCAACGGCATCGGCGCCGTCGTCGGCGGTATTGTCCTGGGTGTGCTCGAGAACCTCGCCGCCGGGCTCGTCAGCTCCAACTATAAGGATGCCATCACCCTGGTCGTGATGCTGCTTGTGCTCTTCGTCCGACCCACCGGCCTGCTGGGAAAGAAAGACACCGGGAGGGGTCTGTGATGCCGCGGCGCAAGTGGTGGCTCTGCTGGCTGCCCTACCTCGCGCTTGCGCTGGTGGCGGGCGTACTCCCGCTGGCTCTGCATAACGCTTACCACCTCTCGGTGCTGATACTCATCGGCACCTACGCCATCATCGCTATCGGGCTGAGCCTGCTGATGGGCTATGCAGGCCAGGTCTCGCTCGGGCACGCCGCCTTCTACGGGCTCGGAGCCTACGCGAGCGCTATTGGCACCACACGCTACGGGCTGGACCCGTGGCTGTGCATCATGCTCGGAATGCTGCTCACCGCTACCGTGGCCTATCTGGTCGGGCGGCCGACACTGCAGTTGCGCGGGCACTACCTCGCCATGGCGACACTCGGCATCGGCATCATCGTGCAGATCATCTTCAAACAGGGCGGCGACTTCACCGGCGGCTTCTCGGGCATTGCAGGCATTCCGCGCCTCGGCATCGGGCCACTGGTGTTCGACACCGACCGGAAGTTCTGCTACCTCGTCTGGCCGCTGGTGATCGTGGGACTGCTTCTGGCCTCGAACGTCGTCAACTCGCGTGTCGGGCGCGCACTGCGAGCGATCCACGACTCAGAGGTCGCCGCACGCTCCTGCGGGGTGCACGTTTCCGCGCTCAAGCTCAGCATCTTCGTCCTCAGCGCCGCCTTCGCGTCGGTTGCGGGCAGCCTCTACGCGCACAATATCACCTTCATTAGCCCTGACCCGTTCGGCCTCCACTTCTCGATCATGCTCGTCATCATGGTCATCATAGGCGGCTCCCGCAGTCTCTGGGGAGCCCTCAGCGGCGCCGCCATCATCACCATCCTCGGTCAGGTACTGCTCAAGCTCAGTGAGAAGATACCCGCCATCGCAGGCCTGGACTCGGTCTTCTTTGGCGTCATCCTTATCATCGCGGTGATGTTCATTCCGGGCGGGCTGGCGGGCTGGCTGAAGAGCCTGCGACGCAGCCGGCGCGCGGTCGAGGAGGCTGCCTGAGACGATGGCCGAAGCTATCCTCGAGGTTGTCGACCTGCGCAAGGCATTCGGCGGCGTCACCGCACTCGACGGAGTGAGCCTGCACGCAACCGAGGGCGAGATACTCGGTATCATCGGCCCCAACGGCGCGGGCAAGACCACGCTGTTCAACCTGATCACGAGGGTCTTTGAGCCCGGCGGCGGCGATGTGCGGCTGCGCGGCAGGTCGCTCCTGAGCCTCCCGCCGCACCGGATCGCCACCGTCGGCATCGCCCGGACCTTCCAGAACCTGCAGGTGTTCGGGACGATGACGGTGCTCGAGAATGTCCTTGTCGGCGCGCATATCGCCGGACGCCGAGGCCTGCTCGGCGCCGCGTTCAGGCTCTGGGGCTTCCGCGCCGAGGAGCATGCCCTGCACGCGTGCGCCCTCGAGTGTCTAGAGCGTGTCGGCCTGGCCGATGCGGCCGACGAGCAGGCGGAGAACCTCCCGATGGGCCTGCAGCGACATCTCGAACTGGCCCGGGCACTCGCCGTGCGGCCCTCCGTGATGCTGCTTGACGAGCCGGCCGCCGGCCTGACCACGCACGAGGCGGCCAAACTCTCCGAGACCATCAAGGCCCTGCGCGACGAACTTGGGCTGACGCTGGTCCTCATCGAGCACGACATGAGCGTCGTGATGGGTGTATCCGATCGCGTGGTCGTCATCGACCGCGGGGTGAAGATTGCCGACGGCGTGCCGGCCCAGGTGCAGAGCGACCCGGCCGTCATCGAGGCCTATCTCGGGCAGGAGGCGGTCGAGTAGCATGCCGATCCTGCTGCAACTCAAGAGCGTCAGCGCCTACTACGGGCATCTACAGGCTCTCAAAGCCGTCTCCCTGCATGTCAACGAGGGCGAGGTCGTGGCGCTTCTGGGCGCCAACGGCGCGGGCAAGACAACCACGCTCAATGCGATCTCGGGCGTCGTCAGGCCCCGCGCGGGGTCAATCGCCTTCGACGGCGCAGAGATAGCCGGACGGGCCCCCGATCGCATCGTCGGCCTGGGCCTGGTCCAGGTGCCGGAGGGCAGGCAGATATTCACCGACCTGACCGTCAAGGAGAACCTGATCGTCGGGGCCTACCGCCGCTACAGGAGCGGCCATGGGCGCGAGGTCGAGGCCGACACCGAGCGCATGGTCGACCTGTTCCCGGTACTCGGTGAGCGGCTTCACCTGCCCGCCGGCACGCTCAGCGGAGGGCAGCAGCAGATGCTGGCCATCGCCCGCGCGCTGATGTCATGCCCCAGGATGCTCCTGCTCGACGAGCCCTCTCTCGGCCTGGCTCCGGCGCTGGTAGCCGAGGTCATGGGCGTGGTCGCACGCCTCCGCGAAGCAGGCACGACTATCCTGCTGGTCGAGCAGAACGCGCGGGNNACGGCTATGTGCTCGAGACCGGGCGTACCGTGCTCGAGGGAACGTCGGAGGAGCTGCTCAGGGACCGCGAGGTGCGCCGCGCCTACCTGGGCAAGGACTTCGAGAAGATATAGGTCGACCCGCGCGGGTCGCGCTCGCGTCTCCTATCTCGTTCCAGGCAGGGGCGAAGTGGGCGCGCTCACATGGGCGTCGCAGGTTGTACTGGAGGCGCCGCATAGACCGGCGCCCGAGCCTGCGAGAGTGCCGGCTATCCGGCCCACGGCACCGGCACTGGCTCTGCGCGCCCGACATGACCCGCGACGGCAGACTGCCTGCGGCAGTCCGCCGTGACCTGTTGTGCCCATGTACTGGCAGACTCGGGCTATCCGCATGCCATGGAGGTGCCGACGTGAAGCCCTTTATATACGACCCACCGAACGAGACCATGCCGCGCGAAGAACTCGAGCAGTTCCAGCTCGAGCGCCTGCAGAGCACGATCTATCGCTGCTACCGCAACGTGCAGTTCTACGGTAGCGTTATGCGCGACTTGCAACTGACTCCTGACGATTTCACGACGCTCGAGGACCTCCGGCGCCTCCCATTCACCACCAAGGAGCACCTGCGCAACAGCTACCCGTATGGCATGTTCGCCGTTCCGCTGCGGGAGGTCCGGCGCATCCACAGCTCCTCCGGCTCGACGGGTGTGGCCATCGTGGTCGGCTATACGGCCAACGACCTCGACCACTGGACCGGGCTGGTCGCCCGCAACCTGGCCGCCGCGGGGGTCACTGATGAGGACGTTGTGCAGATATTCTTCGGCTTCGGCCTCTTCTCCGGCGGCTTTGGCCTCCACCAGGGCGCCGAGCGCATCGGCGCGTCTGTGCTCCCGGCATCCACCGCCGACATCCACAAGCAGATATCGGTGATGCAGGATTTCCGCACAACGATCCTGGTCGGGACCCCCAGCTATGCCCGCCAAATCGCCGAGACCATTGCCGAATCCGATATCAGTGTGCAGTCGCTGTCGCTCAAGGGCGGGCTGTTCGGAGCCGAGCCGTGGAGCGAGCGCACCCGCCAGATCATCGAGGAGAATCTGGTCATCACCGCGCTTGATATCTACGGCCTCGCGGAACTCGGAGGGCCCGGCGTGGCCGGGGAGTGCCCGTTCAAGTGCGGACTCCACATCGCCGAGGACCACTTCATCGCCGAGGTCATCGACCCGGAGACCGGTGAGGTGCTCGAGGCGGGCCGCGAAGGCGAACTGGTTCTCACGGCCATCCACAAGGAGGCCTTCCCCCTCCTGCGCTACCGAACAGGCGACATCACCACTCTCCACATCGAGCCTTGCGAGTGCGGGCGCACGCACGCGAGGATGAGCCGCGTCTACAGGCGGACCGACGACATGATCGCCATCCGCGGGGTGAAGGTCTTCCCGGCCGACATCCAGGCCGAAATCGAGGACATGGAGGGCGTCGGCTCCCGAATGCAGATCGTGCTCGACCGCGAGGGCCACGAGGACACGATCGAGGTCCAGATCGAGCTGACCCGGCCGCCCGCGGGCGGCGGGCTCTCATCCCTGGACAGGCAGCGTCAGGCGACCCAGGACCGCCTCGGCGACTTTCTGCGCATGCCCGTCCGCGTGCGTTTCGTCGAGCCGAGCACCCTGGCGCCGCTCGGTGAGAAGACGACAATGGTCGTGGATAACCGAAACGGGTAGGCACGCAGAGCGGGCCGATGCCGTCAGGATGGCGGTGCGAGGCGACCCCGAGCCGCGGCCATCATGCCATGGCCTCGTCCCGCGCACATGAACCGTGACGCGTTCGGGCGGGCAAGTCTCTCCCCTGTGCCCCGCATGGGTGTGTCTGTTCTCCCGCACGCGCGCGGGAGGAAGTACCTGACCACGCCGCGAAGGTTCACTCCGACGGAGTATCCCCCGATCTGAATGCGGAGCCCGTGAAAGGACCTGACCATGCGAATCATCGCTTGTGCCCTCGTCATCGTGCTGGCGGCATCCATCGGCCTCGCCGACCACATCACGCTGGCCACCGGCGGCAAGCCCGCCGCCACGATCGTCATCCCCGCCCAGGCGAACGACAAGGAGCGCCTCGCCGCCGAGGACCTCAAGCACTACGTCCAGGCCATCTGCGGCGTGGAGCTGCCCATCAATGCGGACGGCAGGGCCGTCACCGGCACGGGGCTGTATGTCGGCAATTGCGAACCGACGCAGGATGGCGACATCCCCGGCGGGGACCTCAACCCGGAGACATACGCCATCACCGTTCGCGACGGCAGCATCTTCTTCAATGGCCGCTACCCGACACCGACGCACTTCGCCGTATCGACATTCATCCAGGACACCCTCGGCGTGCGCTGGTTCGCTCCCGGAGATGAGTGGGAGTGGGTCCCGGAGGGTGCTGCGGGGGAGCTGTCCGTCGAGGCCGAATCGCTCACATGGACGCCGACAACCTCCCCGCGCATCTGGAGCGGCCATCAGTGGACCGATGACTGGAAGACCTGGAGTCTCCGCAACAAGTCGGTGGTGAGTGAGATCGTCCCGCGCAGGCAGTTCCAGAACCGCATCCATGCAGTGCTGCCGCCCTCGAAGTACGGTGAGAGCCATCCCGAGTACTATCCCCTGATCGGCAGGAAGCGCTGGGTGCCACCCGACGACGGCTTCCGCTACTGGCGCCCATGTGAGAGCAACCCGGAGGTCCAGCAGGTCATCCTCGACTACATCCGCGCTTACTTCGACGCCAACCCCACGGCCGACAGCTTCTCGCTGGGGATGGATGACATCTCGCATCTGTGCGGGTGTGAGAACTGCCGCGCCTGGGACCCGAGCCCCGATTCGCTCGAGAAGCGTGAGCTCTCCGATCGCCACTACCGCTTCGTCAACCTCATAGCCGGCGAGATCGCGAAGACCCATCCGGACCGCTATATCGGCACACTCATCTACAACATCGCCCGCAACCTGCCCCAGAACGTCGACATGCTCGAGCCCAACGTCTTCGGCTTCATCACCGAGACGAGCGCACTCTGGTGGCAGGAGGGCCGCAAGCAGGCCGACCACGACCTCACACGTGAGTGGGCGAAGCGCTGCCGGCATCTCTCCCGCTACGACTACTACGGCATGGGGACCATGACCCCGCGCGTGTACCCGCACGCAATCGACGAGCAGATCAAGTTCGACAAGTCGCTCGGCGTGGAGGGCATGTATATCGAGGTCTACACCTTCCTGCCCAACACCGCCCCGATGATCTATGCCACTGCGCGCCTGCAGGTCGATCACACGTTGGATGTCGACGAGTTGCTGTGGGACTTCTACGCGAAGATGTACGGGCCGTCGGCGCGGACGATGAAGGACTACTACGACCTGCTGGAGCGCTCCTGGAATACCCCGCGGGAGGGCCGCACGGGCTGGGTCCATCGCAATCTGACGATGCAGGCGCTGGCGATGTCTCCGGAGGATATCGACGCCGGCTTCGTGCTGCTGAACAGGGCGCTTGCGGAGGCGGACTCGGAGCTGGTCCGCGACCGCATCAAGACGGTGCGAGCGGGGCTGCGCTACGGGAGCTTCCCGATCAAGGCCTACGGGCTGTCGCAGGAGCTTGGCCGGCTCGCGGTCCGCGACGAGGCCTCGGCGCGACGGGCACTGGAGGGGGCTGCCGAGATGGGGCGGCTGGCCTCGGACCGCGTGCGCTTCTGGGAGGCCGCCCTGCGGCGCGATGACCTGCTCGGAGCGAACCTGCGGGGCTTGACGGAGATGGGCTACCTTGCCGGCGGGCAGTCGGCCACCGTCGAGGGCGGCGCATGGACCGCGGCGGTGAAGGCCTTGATGTGGTACTCGGAGAACGCCCCGGATCGGCTGCGGGCGGTGACGCAGGATGTCATCGACAGCGGCCGGGAGAATGAGGGCAGCAGGCTGGTGTCCGACTGGGTGTGGGTGCTTCAGAACGATGCGCAGAACCTGCTCGCCAACTCGGACTTCGAGGACACCGGTGAGAACACCGAGAGGGCCGAGCGCGATTGGGCAACCGAGGGTGCGCCGAAGGGCTGGAGCACCTGGGCAAGCGGCGGCAGAGGCGTACTCGGGCTGGCCGCGGCGATGGGCCGGGCCGGGTCCACCGCGGCGACCATCCGCGACACAGGCAACGCCTGCTTCCTGCAGGGCGTGCCGGTCAAGCCGGGCGAGCGCTACCTGCTCACCGGCTGGGTCCGGGCCGTGAATGCTGAGGCATCGGCGAAAGTGACACTCAGCATTCGCTACAACAAGGAGGGCGGCGGCTGGCACCCACGCCAGGACCTCGAGCCGCGAACCGCCGTAGACGGCGACATCGGAGACTGGGAGCCGCTGGTGCTGACAGTGACTATCCCCGAGGGCGCGGTGCGGCTGATCGTCATGCCGGGCGCAAACGGGCTCAACGGCGACGCGGTCGCGCTCCATGATGACATCGCCCTGTACAGGCTGCCGGAGTAGCCCACCTGCGGGTGCCGGATGACTGTGCGCCCTACAGTCTCATGACGGCTACGTGCTGCCGGCAAGCGACGTTCGGCGCCTGGTGGGCGGATTACGTGCGGATGCACAGCATCCGCCTGTAATCCGCACGGCCGTTGCGCCGCGTATTCCACCCCTCGGGGTGCAGTCCTGAGCTGTTCCTTATCGCGGGGTCTGGGGGGCTCGCAGCCCCCCAGCGGGGC
>DPJP01000071.1:4141-5514 GCA_003542955.1 Armatimonadota bacterium | reverse complement strand
CGTTACGCACGCATTCTGCAACCAGGAGGCCCTCCACATGACATGGTGGCCGGCAAGTGACGAGGAGCTGAATGCTCCGCGGACCAATGAGTACGAGTATGTCAAGGAGGTGCTCGACTTCGGCTGGCATAACACCTCGAGCCCCGGCGTCAACATGCGGCTGGAGCTGGCCTTCGCCGAGCGCTTCGGCGTCAACTACGCCATCACGCACAACTCCGGCACCGGGACGATGCACTCGTGCCTGATCGCCGCCGGCGTCGGGCCGGGGGATGAGGTGATCGTGCCGCCGATCACCGCCGCTGCGACATCGTATGTGGTCATCCACCAGAACGCCGTGCCCGTCTATGCCGATCTGGACCCGCGCACCTTCGAGATCGACGCCGCCTCGATCCGCGAGCACATCACCCCCTACACGAAGGCGATCATCCCGGTGGCGCTCTATGGACTCTCGCCCGACATGGACGAGATCATGGCGATTGCACGCGAGCATAACCTTGTTGTGATCGAGGACTGCGCGCAGTGCTTCCTGGGCGAGTACAAGGGCCGCCTGGTTGGCACCATCGGCGACATGGCCAGCTTCAGCTTCCAGGGCTCGAAGCACATGACCTCAGGCGACGGCGGCATCGTCATCACCGATAGCGAGAGGTACGCCAAGGGTGTGCGGCAGGCGATGGTCTTCGCCTACTCGACCATCGAGGCGGCCTCCGCGGGAACCACCGCGCCGCCGAAGGAGGTCCGGCAGGACCCCGGCTTCGCCCGGCATCTGGCGCTCGGCTGGAACTACCGGCTGCCGGAGCTTGCGGCAGCCTCCGCGCTGGGCCAACTCGAGCGGCTCGATGACCTCGTCGGCTGGCGGCAGGCGGTGGCCGCGGGCTACGCGGAGGTCATACAGGGCCATGACTGGCTTGCGCCGCAACTGGTGCCCAAGGGCCTCGTCAATGCCTATTGGTGCTACACGGTGCTGCTGGATTCCGATGAGATCACCTGGCACCAGCTCCGCGACAAGATCGTCGAGTTCGGCGGCGAGCCGGTGTACGGATCGTGGCGGGTGACGTACCTGGAGCCCGCCTTCGCCGAGGAGCGCTTCTACGGCAAGGGCTGCCCGAACTACTGCCCGCTGTACAAGGGGACGCCGCAGAGGTATGCGCCGGGGCTGTGCCCGGTGGCGGAGTCGATCCAGCCGCGGCTTCTGCAGTTCCGCACCAACTACATCCGCCCACGCGCGGAGCGCCAGTACGAGGCCCTCGCAAAGGCAATCGCGTTCTTCGAGGGGAAGGCGTGAGAAGCCGGGCCTCACCCCCCTGCCCCATATGCGCTGACTTTGGCGCTGGGGAGGTGTTGGAGGGGCCGGCCGAGGGCGCGCGGAGCCGTTT
>DPJP01000071.1:0-4120 GCA_003542955.1 Armatimonadota bacterium | reverse complement strand
CACAAATGCTATCATTCTCTGTGGAGGTATTCCATTGCAAACAAGTGTACTCGCCGCCATCCTGACGCTTCTCTGTGCTACCACCTCGATCTGTGCAGCGGCCAATCTGGTCGCGAATGGGAGCTTCGAGGAGGCCACAACCGGGTGGTATCGCTCGCATGCAAGTGGGCCCACTGCCGTCGGTGTGGTGGAGCGGACCGATGGCGGCTCATGCCTGCAGTTGAGTAGCGACGGCGAGACAGTCGATCTCGGATGCGCCGTAGCCATTGAACGCGGGAAGCGCTACGTCCTCCAGGCCGATATCAGGCGCGGCGCCGCGGGCGAGGGCATTGCCGCCATGCTCATTGTGCGCCGCGCAACCGGCCAGGATGCTTACTACAACATCGGCACGGCCTCGACGACGCTGCTGCAGTGGCAGCACTTCGCGCGGGTGGTGAGCCCGCCCGGTGACGCCGAATCAGCGCGCATCCTGCTCATGAACCGCCTCAAGGACGCGCAGGCGTGGTTCGATGACGTGCAACTGGTCGAAGTCACCGACAGCTCCGGCCCCGCTGCCGACTACTGCCCGAAGCTGGCCATACCGCGCCTGCCGGCCGCTCCGACCATCGACGGTCGCATCGAGGATGAGCAATGGCGCGGCGCGGCCGCAATCACCGGCATGGTACGCATCGCCGACGGCACGCCGGCCGAGGCGAACACGACCTGGCTGATCGGCCATGACGGCGTCAATCTGCTGATTGCCGCGCGGTGCGAGGAACCCCACATGGACGCCGTTTCACCGACTGCGGTGGGCCATGACACGGGGCCGTTCGGGGACGAGGTTGTCGAGCTGTTCATCGATGCCGACAACAACCACGCGACCTACTACCACCTGGCAATCAGCGTCGGCGGAGCGGACTACGACTCGAGTTCCGGTGAGGGCGCCGTCGACGGGACCGCGTGGGAATCCGGCTGGACGGCGAAGGCGCACCGTGGCGGCGACCACTGGAGCATCGAGGCATCAATCCCGTTCGCATCGATGGCACTCGCGGGCAGCGGCGACATCTGGGGTCTCAACGTCTGCCGGGAGCGACACACACCCGGGCACAGTGAGAACACCGCATGGTCGGCGACCGGCAGCCGCTTTCACTCCCCGCGCCGGTTCGGCGATATGGTCGGGCTGGCCGACGTCGCCCAGACACCCGTGACCGCGTCCATTGCCGGCGTGGATGACCTCACTCCGGGACGCTCGAAGCTGGCTGTGCTGGTTCAAGCCACGGAGCGCTTCACGGGGNNCGGATGGCCATCCGCGCAACACTGCTCTCCCCCACCGGCCGCGTGATTGATCTCGAGCGCGCCCTGACTGCCCGTCCGGGGCAGGAGCAGCGTCTCGAGTTGCCCTTCAGTATCAATGAGCGCGGCAAGTGGCAGGCGAGCGTCACCTGCACCGATGCCGCCACCGGCACACTGCTGTGCGCCTCCGCGCCAACGAGCTTTGTCGTCCCGCCGCTGTTGCGGGCGCGCGTGGCTGTGCCGTGGTACCGCGGCCGCATCTTCTCGAAGATGCACCTGAGCGAGGTCGAAATCGAGTGTGAGGTGGCGCTGCGCGAATTCGCGCCGGGCATGCGCCTGGTCGTGGTGCCGTCGCAGGATACCCCCGGCCGGCTCGCAGGCCAGGCTGCCGTCACGGATCGTGTGATAACGGTCAAGCTGCCCTGTGCGGACCTCCCGGAGGGGCGATACGAGCTGGAGGTCGGTCTGCTGGACCAGAAGAGCGAGATGCTCGCCCGCGTGAAGGGCCTCAGCATCCAGAAGCTGCCCCCGGCCGAGACTGAGATATGGTTCGGCCGGGACAACAACATGCTCATCAATGGCACGCCCCACTTCCCCACCGGCTTCTACTCACTCGACTCCAGGGGCATGATGCAGTCGGCAGCCGACGGCGGCTACACACTGTTTCATACCTATGCAAGCTCCCGCTACACACGCCTGGACCCGGCGACAACCGA
Organism: Armatimonadota bacterium; assembly: GCA_003542955.1. Lineage (GTDB taxonomy): Bacteria > Armatimonadota > Zipacnadia > Zipacnadales > UBA11051 > UBA11051. The sequence goes on along the minus strand of DPJP01000071.1, from coordinate 2,132 downwards.
CTGGGACTGGCAGGCCTACTTCGACACCGGCGCGGCGGCAGGCATGCGCTGCTTCTCGGGCTTCGGTATCCGCGGCGACGATACCGAGGATTTCTGGCCGAAGCTGCTGGCAGGCGAGAAGCCGGAGGCAGAGCGCATCATGACCGCGTTCATCGAGCGCTACCGCAATCACCCCGGCCTCGGCGCATGGTATGTCTATGATGAGCCCGAGTTGCACGGGAGGACGGTAGAGGAGATGGCCTGGGCCTACGACCTGGTCGACCGCCTCGACCCGTGCCACCCCAAAGTCGTCTGCCAGGTCGGCTGGACCGATGACCGCTATGTCGACTCACTCGATGTGCTGATGCCAGACCCGTACCCGATCCGAGCCACCAACAGCCGCCCGCTGCGCTTTGTGTCCCGCGCCGTTGCCGAGGCGCGACGGACCGTCAGCGACGAAAAGCCGGTCTGGCCGGTGCTGCAATGGTACGCCTACGAGGGCGGTCGCTTTCCAACGCCCACCGAGATGCGTTGCATGGCCTTCCTCGCCGTCGCCGCGGGCGCCAAGGGCCTCACCTGGTACTCGTTCTACCACGGCTACAAGACCGACGCCGCCCACTGGCCGGATATGCAGGCCATCGGCCGCGAACTGCGCGGCGTCGAGGACGTTGTGCTGGCTCCTGAGGCGCAAATCCGGCTCGAGACCGATCCCGCCGAGCCCCCGGTCGAGATGCTCATCAAGCGAGGCGCCACCGGTCTGCACGTGGTGCTGGTGAACTACTCCGACCAGCCGCTGCAGGGCTTGCGGCTGTCGTTCCCGGTGGATGTCACCTCGGCGCGCGACCGGCTGTCAGGGGAGACGTACCCGCTCACCGGCAATACGCTGCACCTCGACCTCGAGGCCTATCAGCCGATGGTGCTGGATGTGGCGGTGGATCCGTAGGGGCGCCGCCGGCGGGTCGCCGGCCACGAGCATCTCTCGGAGGGGCGAGCCGAGCGACGCCACGGCCGTTCGTGGCGACGGGAGACTCGCCCACGCGTGGACATCTCCTGAAGGGGGGAGCCGGGCGACGCCTTGCCCACTCCATTGCAGGCATCCCGCACCTCCACGGCCAATTCCTCAGCATGGGCAACACCCCGCGAACAGCCACATCCTCGGCTGCCGTCTTTTGCCTGACGGCCGTCCTGCTGACGGCACTGTGCGGCTGCGCCCGGAGGCCCCCACCGCAGGCGACACTCGTCTGTGTGGGCGATGTGATGCTCGGGCGCGGCGTGGGTGATCTCTGCCTTGAGAAGGGAAACGCCTACCCCTTCGAGCGATATGCGAAGCGGCTTGCAGGCGCCGATATAGCCTTCTGCAACCTCGAGGCCGTGCTCAGCGATCAGCCGATGACCTATCCCCGTGTGAACCCCCTCCGTGCCCGCCCCGAGATGGCGGACGCGCTGGCCGCGGCCGGCTTCGATGTCGTCAGCCTCGCCAACAACCACGTCGTGGATTGCGGCCGCCCCGGCCTGCGCCAGACGATGGAGCTGCTTGACGCGGTCGGCATCGCCTACACAGGGGCCGGGCGCACGCTCGCGGAGGCCGAACAGAGGGCCATAGTCGAGGCGAATGGGCTGCGCTTCGGCTTCCTGGCCTTCAGCGACTTCGCGGAGGTCAACTTCGTGCACGCCCCGGAGCGCGAGGCGATACTCATACTGAGCGAGGAGACGCTGCGGCGCACGGTTCCGCCGCTACGCGACCGGTGCGACGTGCTGGTGGTGTCATGCCACTGGGGCAGCGAGTTTGTAGTGCCGACGACGACCCGGCAGCGCGACCTGGCTCACCTGGCTGTCGACCTGGGGGCGGATATCCTCGTCGGGCACCATGCCCACGTGCGGGGCGAGGTCGAGCACTACGGGGATGGCTCAATCTGCTACTGCCTGGGCGACTTCATCTTCGACATCTTCGCCGACACGCCCGGCGAGGGCTCCCTGTTGGAGTGGCGCTGCACTCCCGGCGCTTGCGAACTCACGAGGCAGGTCGAGACGCATGTTGCTGACTTGTGGGAGGGATGAGCGGGGCGCAGCGATTGGGGTCGGGGCTTTGATCGTTTGATCTTCCTCCGCCGCCGCGAACTCCGTGCATCTGACCTGAAGATCAGAGGATCAAA
>DPJP01000445.1 GCA_003542955.1 Armatimonadota bacterium | reverse complement strand
ATCTTCAGCAGCGCCTGCTGGACACCCTCGCCCGAGACGTCGCGGGTTATCGACGGGTTGTCGGCGCGGCGGGCGATCTTGTCGATCTCGTCGATGTAGACAATCCCGCGCTCGGTCCGCTCGGTATCGCCGTCGGCGGCCAGGAATAGCTGCAGCAGGATGTTCTCGACGTCCTCACCAACATAGCCTGCCTCCGTAACCGAGGTGGCATCTGCGATGGTGAAGGGAACGTCGAGCAGCTTCGCGAGCGTCTGAGCGATGAGCGTCTTGCCGCAACCGGTCGGGCCGATGAGCAATACGTTGCTCTTGTCGAGTTCGATGTCGCCGCCGTGGCCGACGCGGATGCGCTTGTAGTGGTTGTACACGGCGACGGAGACAACCCGCCGGGCCCGATCCTGGCCGATGACGTAGTTGCCGAGGTGATCGTAGATTTCTCTGGGCGTGGGCACCCGCGTATCCGCGAGGCCCTCCTCGATACTCTGCTGTTCCTTGTTGCGGATGATCTGGTTGCACAGGGCGACACAGTCTTTGCAGATGTACACGCCCGGGCCCGCAATCAGTTGTTTGACCTGTGTCGGCCGTTCGCGGCCGCAGAACGAGCAGCGGAGGTGGCGGCCGTCGTCGCCGCTACCGGACCCATTGATGTCCATTATGGCCTCGCTCCTGAGATGTGTGCTGTCATGCGTGTCGGACGTGGCTGCGCTATCCGCTGTCTTCGGCGCTCGGCTGCTTCCGGGCGATCACGTCGACCAGCCCGTACTCGATCGCGGCATCAGGCCCCATATAGAAGTCCCGCTCGGTATCCCGCTCGATCGTCTTGATGTCCTTGCCGGTATGCTGTGAGAGTATCTGGTTGAGCGTGTTGCGCGTGTTGATGATCTCCTCGGCCTGGATCGCCACATCGGTGGCCTGGCCCGATATCCCCTGCGACCAGGGCTGATGGATCAGCACCTTCGCGTGTGGCAGGATATAGCGGTGCCCCGGCTCCCCGGCGGCAAGCAGGACGGCAGCCATGCTGGCAGCCATCCCCAGGCACCAGGTGTGCACCTCGGGGGCGATGTACTGCATGGTATCATAGATACCCAGCCCGGCCGACGTATACCCACCCGGTGAGTTGATGTACATCGCGATGGGCTCCGTCGGGTCCTCGCTCTGCAAAAACAGCAACTGGGCGATGATCATGCTGGAGACGGTGTCATCAATTGACGTGCCCAGGAACACGATCCGCTCCCGCAGCAGCCGGCTGAAGATATCGTACAACCGCTCGCCGCGGGGCGTCTGCTCAATGACATTCGGTACGTACATAACCAGTCCTTTGTCGGCCGCGCTACTTAGACTCGGCCTGTGTGTCCGAGGGCTCCGCCCCGGTCTGCGTCTCAGACGTATCGGCGGCCTGCTCCCCGGTATCCGTATCGGTCTCGACGGCGTCCTGCGTCTGCTCGCCGGCCGCCTCGGCGGCCTCCGTACCGGTCTCGACGGCGTCCTGCGTCTGCTCGCCGGCCGCCTCGGCGGCGGCTTCCGCGGGCTCCCCTGCTGCCGGCGCGGCCGCGGCTGCCTCGGCCCGCAGTTGCTCGGCAAGCTCCACCAGGCGTGCCTGCTCGGCCTGTTTGGCCTGCTCGTAGTCCGCGTGCGGGATGTCGACGATCTCGCTGCTATCAACGATCAGCGCGACCACCTTGTTCCGCATCGCGCGCTCGCGGAACTGCTCCCGAAGCTCTTCCTGAACCTCCATGGCCTGCCGGACGAAGTCGGCCTCCGTGTCGGAGCCGTCCGCGAACCGGACGATCTCGGCCTCCAGATCGTCGTCCGTCGCCTCGATCTTCTCCTCGCGCTGGATGTGCGACAGCGTGAAGTGGAACTTCATCAGCGCCTCAGCACGGAGGCGTTGGTTTTCCCTGATATCTTCTTCGGATATCTGGGCGATTTCTGTAAATGTTTCTAGGTCCAGTCCATCCCGCTCGAGGCTCACCGAGAACTCGCCGAAGCCCGTCTCGGCCAATCGCTCGACGACCGCCTCCGGCAGGTCGATCGTTGTGTTCGCCATCACCGCGCCCAGCGCGTTCTGCTCCACCTCTCGCTCGGCATCTGCCTGCAGTTGGCGTGCCAGTTGCTCCCGGAGGGTGTCCTTGAGTGCGTCAAGCGTCTCGAAATCGCCCTGCTGGGCCGCAAACTCGTCGTTCAGCTCCGGCAGGGTGCGCTGCATGATGGACTCGATGGTGGCGGTGACGGTCACTTTCTTCCCGGCCACGAGCCGACTCCGATAGTCCTCCGCATACTCGTGCTCCATGGTGACGACGTCTCCGACCTTCTTGCCAACCATGGCCATGTCGATGGCAGGCTCGTAATCGCCGCTGCCGATGATGAACTCCTGCTCGGTGGGCTCGCCGTCGGGCTCCTCGCCCTCCGGCACCACTGAGAATGATGCCGTCACGGCATCGCCCTCGGCGACGACATCGCGATCGGGCTCGGAGAGCTCCGCGGCGGTCTCGCGCAGGCGCTCGAGAGCCTCACTCAACTGCTCGTCGGTGACGTCGGTTGACGGGCGCAGCAGCCTGAAGCCCTTGTATTGCTTGATCGCCGGTATCGGCCGCACGACAAGCGAGATGGTGAACTCGAGCGGCTGCCCCTCGGCAAGCGGAAGGTCCTCGAGATCAGGGAAGACGGGATCGGTCAGCGGCTGGATGTCTTCCGCCTCGAGCATCGCCGGGTAGTGGTCCTCGAGCAGTCGCATCCAGGCCATCTCGCGGACGGGCTCCTCGCCGACTCTGCGGCGGATGACCTTGGCGGGGGCCTTCCCGCGCCTGAAGCCGGGGATGCCGCCCTGGTCGGCAAGTTCCTTGTAGACCTTGGCATAGGCACTGTCGACATCGGCGGCGGACATCTGAAGGCGCAGCTCGAGCTTGCTGCCCGGCAGGGCAGTCTTGGTGACTTCCACAACTATCGCTCCCGTCCATGGCGTGGGGCACGCACGGAGAGTGTGTACCGACAATACAATGACGTCGCCCAACAGGTTGGACGACGGTGGAGACACGACTGGGGCTCTAGAGACACCCGGCATTGCCGACGGCGGCGGCCGCCCCCGGAAGCCTGGTCCGCCGCGTCCGGATTGAGGCCGGGCGGAGGGTGGTTGGTGGGCGCGGCGAGACTCGAACTCGCACAGGTTGCCCCACATGATCCTAAGTCATGCATGTATGCCAATTCCATCACGCGCCCACAAAGTGCAAGTGGAGGTTGGCTGCTGCGACCCGCGCATGGCCGTGGGGCGGCCCGGTACCGCGTACGACACAAAACGTATACTGGTGGGCCGAGAAGGATTCGAACCTTCGACCTTGGGATTAAGAGTCCCCTGCTCTGCCGACTAAGCTACCGGCCCACCAAAAGCGAGTGTGGCGCATCTTTTCAATGATCGGGCGAACTGATCGGGCTCGCCGGAAGGTCTGGTGCGCCTGGAGGGATTCGAACCCCCGGCCCACGGATCCGAAGTCCGTTGCTCTTATCCACTGAGCTACAGGCGCAAGCGACCAATCACACGAACACCCCGCGCGACGGCGCCGCCGGAGTGGCAATCCTCGATATTGGGGTGGACGAGGGGACTTGAACCCCCAAC
>DPJP01000502.1 GCA_003542955.1 Armatimonadota bacterium | reverse complement strand
CGCCCGTCGGCGGATGCGTGTCACCATCCTCGACGACCTCCGGCGCCTCCCCGTCATCAGCCGGCAGTTGCCCGGTCTCGATGATCGCCGCGACTTCCTCCTTGTTCAGCGATTCCTTCTCCAGCAGCACCTCGACCAGGCGATCGAGCGTCTCGCGATTGGCCCTGATCGTGTCCCGCGACTTGTTGTAGCAGTCATCGATGATGCGACGCACCTCGGCGTCAATGCGCCTGGCGATGTCCTCGGAGTAGTTGCGCTCCTCATTCAGGTCGCGCGCGAGGAACACCGGGCCGTGCTTCTTGCCGTACGTGATAGGTCCCAGGTCCTCGCTCATGCCGTATTCGGTCACCATGTTGCGCGCCATCTCGGAGACCTTCTCGAGGTCATTGGCGGCGCCGGTGGTGATCTCGCCGATGACAACATCCTCCGCCGCTCGGCCGCCGAGGGCCTGCACCATGTGGTTGAGCAGCTCCGTGCGCGTCATGAGATAACGATCGTCCTCCGGCAGGCTGATTGTGTAGCCGAGACTCTGCCCGCGTGGGAGGATGGTCACCTTGTAGGTCGGGTCGAAGTCGGGCAGCAGGTTGCCCACCAGGGCATGACCGGCCTCGTGATAGGCCAGCACCTTGCGCTCCTCCTCCTTGATGACGCGGCTCTTGCGCTCCGGCCCGGCGATGACGCGCTCGATTGCGTCATCGAACTCGATCATGTCAATGATCTGCTTGTCGCGCCGCGCGGCGAGCAGCGCCGCCTCGTTCACGAGGTTCTCGATGTCGGCTCCCGAGAAGCCCGGCGTGCGCTGAGCCAGCACCCGCAGGTCGACATCATCCGCAACAGGCTTGTCGTCGGTGTAGATGTGCAGAATCGCCTCGCGCTCGTTGATATTCGGGTTCGGCACCACGATATGCCGGTCGAAGCGCCCGGGACGCAGCAGTGCGGGATCGAGCACATCCGGACGGTTCGTGGCCGCCAGCAGGATGATGTCGTCATTGGGGTCGAAGCCGTCCATCTCGACCAGCAGCGCGTTCAGCGTCTGCTCGCGCTCGTCATGGCCTCCACCCAGGCCGGCGCCGCGCAGGCGGCCCACAGCATCAAGCTCGTCAATGAACACGATTGCCGGCGCGTTCTGCTTGGCCTGGTCGAACAGGTCGCGCACCCGCGAGGCCCCCACACCCACGAACATCTCGACAAAGTCGGAGCCCGACATGTAGAAGAACGACACCCCGGCTTCCCCGGCAACCGCGCGCGCGAGCAGCGTCTTGCCACACCCGGGCGGGCCCACCAGCAGCACGCCGCGCGGTATCTTCGCCCCCAGCGAGCGGAACCGCTCCGGCTCGCGCAGGAACTCCACAACCTCCTGAAGCTCCTCCTTGACCTCCTCCATGCCCGCCACATCGGCGAAGGTCACCCGCGGGAAGTTGTCCGCCAGCATCCGCGCCTGCGAGCGCCCGAATGACAACGCCTGGCCGCCGGAGGCCCGCATCTGCCTCATCAGGAAGAAGTAGAATACGCCGAAGATGATCAGGAATGGCACGAAGTTGAGCAGCGCCATGAGGACCTTGCCGCGCCACCCGCCCGTCGATGTCCCGATACTCGTACCAACAGGCGCGACCTTGATCAGCGTGTTGGCGAGGTCCTCATCAGGCGGAATCGCGACCTCGAACTCCTCGAAGCTCTCCTTGCCCCCGGGCCTGAACTTGCCCTGCGCCTGCTCCTGGTTCACCAGCTTCACTTCGCTGATGGCGCCGTTCTTCAGGTCGTTGTAGAACTCAGAGTAGTACTCGTACTTGTAGTGGGTCTGCGCCTGCTGTGACAACTGAGGGATCATGTAGAAGGCGTAGACCATCGCCACCAGCACGATGATGAGTACAACCGGGTTCTGCTTCATTCCGCTCTCCTTGCTACGACCCGTCCGTCCCGCGGCCATGGCGTGTCAGCCGCACTCTGTAGTACGATGTAGTTGACTGAGTGATCGCTGCGTCTCGGCTCATGCGCAGACCGGGCAACCACAGTATGGTGTCCGTGCAATCGGTGATGCAGACCAGCCCCGCGCGTTCATCTACAGGCACCTTCTCATCAACCAGAAGATCGCTGATCTTCTTCGTCCCCCGCATCCCCAGCACCGCCATCCGATCGCCGCCACGCAGGCTCCGCGCCCGCAGGCATGTGCCGACGGCAGCGGCATCGAAGACGCCCTCCATACTACTCGCCTCAGGCCACTGCTCGGGTCTGCCGCCGTGCTCGCTTATCACGATGCGCCGCCCGTCGGGCAGCTCGGTCTCCCCCGGTACATTCAGGTCGACCCCGAATGGCTCCGGCGTCGCCGTCATGTCGACCCGGCTGATGCTCAGACGCGCGTAGCTTCTGCGGGCCTGGAAGCCCCCCGGCAGACAGACTGCCGCGCTGCCGCATTCGTCACGGATAATGTTCGCCATCAACCGGCAGTGTTCCCACCCGATCTCGCGAATCGGCAATCCGGCCCGTTCGCAGGCATGCCGCAGGACCCGGAGCAGCAGCCCCCGCGGCAGCTCCGTCAGCTTCGTCGCATCCAGCGTGACATCGGCCCTGCCCGAGCCGTCCTCGANNNNGCACCGCTGCCTCGGCCACCAGTGGCGCGGTCCAATCAACCTCTGCCCGTGCCGCCAGCGCCGCCCGCAGCAGCGCCGCCTCGACCCCCGGCCCGTAGTCGGCCTCGAGCGCCGGCATCAGGCACTGCCTGACCCGGTTGCGGGTTGTATCGGTATCAAGATTGGTCTCGTCGGTGCGGTAGGCCAGCCCGTGAGCCCCACAGTAGGCCGCCGTCTCCGCGCGCGTGATGTACACCAGCGGACGGATGTAGAGCCCGTTGGTCGGCGGAATCGAGGCCAGGCCGTCGACGCCCGCGCCGCGGAGGATGTTCATCAACACCGACTCCGCCAGGTCCGACCCGGTGTGCCCGAGCGCAATCGCCGCGCAATCGTGCTCGCGGGCCGCATCGGCGAAAAACCTGTAGCGCAACTCGTGTCCCACGACCTCGACATTGCCGCCCTGCGCCTGCGCGCACCCGTAGACATCACCCTCGCCGCGCGTGAAGCCACACCCCATCTGCTCGGCCAGCACTGCCACAAACGCCTCATCGGCATCCGCGGCCTTCCGCATCCGGTGGTTGAAGTGCGCCACCACCAGGCCCTCATGGCTTCCGGGGGGCAGACTGCTCAACAGGTGAAGGAGTGCGACGGAGTCCTGCCCGCCGGAGACGCACACGAGAATACGTCCGGCGGCAGGCAGCATCAAGAAGTCTGCCAACGCCAGCCGGAACCGCTCAACCGTCAGGTTCGGGTTATCCGCCATGCAGATACGCTCCGCCGCGGAGTGCTCTCCATGCCCGGCGGCAGCGGGGGTGTTCGTGCGCGCTAGTCGAGTTCGTCGCCGGTGATGCGCCGGTAGATGGTGCGGTATATCCGCCTGGTCTCGGCCACAATCTCGGCCGGCAACTCAGGCGCAGGCGGCTCCTTGTCCCAGTCGAGGCTGTTCAGGTAGTCGCGCACGAACTGCTTGTCGTAGGACTCCTGCGGCTTGCCGGGCGCATAGGCCTCCGCATCCCAGTAGCGGGATGAATCGGGTGTCAGCATCTCATCGATGAGCGTCACCGCGCCGTCGACGATCCCTAACTCGAACTTCGTGTCACACAGAATCAGCCCGCGCTCCGCTACATAGTCGGCCGCGGTGCTGTAGAGCTTCAGCGTCAGCGTCTCGAGCCATTCGGCCAGTTCCGAGCCCACCAGTGTCGCGCACGTCTCGCGCGAGACATTCTCATCATGCCCTGACTCGGCCTTGGTCGCGGGCGTGAAGATCGGCTCCGGCAGCTTTGCCGACTCCTGCAGGCCCGCCGGCAACTCGTGCCCGCAGATTGCCCCCGTCTGCTGGTACGACTTCCATGCCGAGCCGGTCAGGTAGCCCCTCGCCACACACTCGATGGGGATGACCTCGGCCTTCTGCACCCACATGCTCCGCCCCGCGAGCATGTCCGCATATTCGGCCAGTGCGGGCGGGTAATCGGCCGGGTCGGCGCTCAGCAGGTGATAGGGGACAAGGTCCCCCAGCTTGTCAGCCCAGAACAGCGAGAGCCGCGTCAGCACCCGGCCCTTGTCCGGAATCCCGTTCGGCATCACGCAGTCGAATGCCGAGATGCGGTCGGTTGCGACGAGCAGCACCCCGTCCTCGTACTCGTAGACGTCCCTGACCTTGCCCTGGCGGCGCGCTACCGCGCCAGGCAGATCCGTTGACAGCAAAGCCTGCTGTGGGCTCTCCATAGCGGCCTCTCTTTCCTGAAGTCTACAGCCCGAGCAGCTCGACCAGCGCCTCCGTCCGCGCCGGGATGATATCGGGCTTCTGGAGCATGTTCACTGCCGTATCGGGGTCCTTCAGCCCGTGTCCGGTGAGCGTACAGACGACCGTCACGGGTCTGTCATCAAAGTAGCCATTTGCTGCCAGCTTCAGCAGGCCTGCCACGGATGTGGCCGAGGCCGGCTCGGCAAACACGCCCTCGCGCGCGGCCAGCAACTGGTAGGCCTCGAGTATCTGCTCATCGGTGACCATATCCACCAGCCCGCCGCTGTCGGTCATCGCGCTCATCGCGTCATCCCAGCGCGCCGGGTCGCCGATGCGGATCGCCGTGGCGATGGTCTCCGGCTGTCGCACCGGCTCCCCGTGCACGAGCGGGGCCGCGCCCGCGGCCTGGAAGCCGATCATCTTCGGCAGCCGGTCGATGCGGCCGACCTCCCGGTACTGCAGGTAACCCCACCAGTAGGCGGTGATGTTGCCGGCGTTGCCGACGGGCAGAATGTGGATGTCCGGCGGATGTCCGAGCTGATCGCAGACCTCGAAGGCCGCCGTCTTCTGGCCCTCCATCCGCATCGGGTTGAGGCTGTTGACCAACTCGATCGGGTAGCTGTCGGTGATCTCCCGCACGATGCGCAGGCAGTCGTCGAAGTTGCCGTCAACCTGCACCGTCCGCGCCCCGTGGATTAGCGCCTGCGAGAGCTTGCCGAAGGCGATCTTCCCCTGCGGGATCAGCACGATGCACTCCATCCCCGCCCGCGCCGAGTAGGCCGCCGCCGCCGCGGAGGTATTGCCCGTCGAGGCGCACATCGTGATGCCAACGCCCCGCTCCTTGGCCTTCGAGACCGCCATCGTCATCCCGCGGTCCTTGAACGAACCCGTCGGGTTGACGCCCTCGAACTTGAAGAACAGCCGGATGTTGCCCGGAAGCGACGGGCCGATGTGCTCGCTGCCGATCAGCGGCGTATCGCCCTCCCGCAGCGTCACAATCGGCGTCTGGTCGGTCACCGGTAGCAGGTCGGCGTATGCCCGGATGATGCCGGGCCAGTCCTCGCATGAAGCTGACTGCAAAGCGCTCGTGTCAGGCAATTGCTTCCACCTCGGTTACCCGGCTAGCCCTCGACGCGGATGCAGGCCGGGATCGATTCCACGATAGGCAGGCTCTCGATGGCCTTCAGCGCGCTGGTCAGTTGGTCCTCGACACACTCATGGACGATCCAGACGATGTCGGCGGTCTTCCCGTCGCTCTGCTCCTGGATGACGGAGTTGATGCTGACCTCCTGCGAGCCGAAGATCGTGGCGATGGTGCCCAGCACGCCCGCCTGGTCCTTCACTCGCATCCGCAGATAAACCTTCGAGCGAACTTCGCCCATCGGCACCAGGTCGGCCTCTCCCGCGCATGCGCACGGCGTCCGACCCGAGGCCCCGTGGACGATGTTGCGCGCGCAGTCGAGCACGTCGCCGGCTACCGCCGCGCCCGTCGGCAGGGCCCCGGCGCCACGCCCGTAGAGCATCACGTCATCGCACGCCTCGCCGCGGATGAATACCGCGTTGAATGAGCCGACCACCGCCGCCAGAGCGTGGCTGTTCGGCAGCAGCACCGGGTGCACGCGCGCCTCGAGCCGGTCCTCGGCCGTGCGCCGCCCGATCGCCAGCAGCTTGACCACAAAACCCATCCGCCGCGCGTACGCAATATCCTCGGGCAGTATCCTCGAGATGCCCTCGCGGTAGACCTGCGAGACGTCCACGCGCCGCCCGAAGGCGAGCGCGCTCAGGATCGCCAGCTTGTTGGCTGCGTCGATGCCCTCGACGTCGGCGGTTGGATCGGCCTCCGCATAGCCCAACTCCTGTGCCTGCTTGAGCGCCGTCTCGAAGGCCATATCGTTCTGGCTCATCTGCGTCAGGATGTAGTTCGTCGTCCCGTTGACGATTCCCATGACCTCATGGATGTTGTCCGCGTCGAGGCTCTCCTTGAGCGTGCGAATCACCGGGACGACGCCGCCCACGGCGCCCTCGAAGGCCACATCGACCGACCTGGCGGCCGCCGCGGAGAGGATCTCGTTGCCGTGCCTGGCAATCATCTCCTTGTTCGAGGTGACGACCGACTTGCCGGCCTCAATCGCAGCCATCACAAAGCCCAGGGCGGGCTTGATGCCGCCGATGGTCTCGGCGACGATGTCGATGTTCTCGTCCTCGAGAATCTCGCTCGCGTCGGTCGTGCGCAGTTCGGGGGGCACGTCGAACTCGCGCGGGCGGTCCCAGTCGATGTCGGCGACCTTCACCACATTGACTGGTCTGCCCACGCGCTGGGTGATGCTCTGGGCGTTGTCGGTCAACACCTTGTAGAGGCCTCCGCCGACGATGCCATAGCCCAGAATGCCGACGTTGATTGTCTCGCGTGCCATGTTCGCTCACCTCGCGCTGCGCTGCAATGATAGAGGGCAACACGCGCGACCGATGCGCGCGCCCGCCTCAGACTGGACTGATCCGGGTCGCATCCCGAGCACGTGCGAGCAAACGCTTCTGAGCGGCGGAGTATGGCAGGGGATGCGTGTCAAGGAGCCTGCACGAATCGTGCCGGACCCGGTCCACCGATGACAGAGCGCCACCCCGCAACCACGGGCGACGCGCTGCCGGGGATCACGTGCCGCGGTTGATGATGATCAGCGGCTGATCGGCCTCGACGTGCTCGGCGTTGGGCACGCGGACCTCGGCGATGGTGCCGCGGCAGGGGGCGGTGACGTCATGGTAGAGCTTCATCGCCTCGATCAGGCCCACGGTGTCGCCCGTCTCGACGGTGTCGCCGACGGTGACGTAGGGCTTCGCGTCCGGTGAGGGTGCTGTGTAGAAGGTGCCGGTTACCGGGGCAAGCACCGGCATCATGTGGTCGGGCAGCTCCTGGGAGTCCCCCGACGGCTGCGGCGCCACCGCTCGCTCGCCAACCGACATCTGGACGGCCTGCGCGCAGAAAGCCTTCACACTGACCGCGCAGTCGCCGTCCTCGACGTCAATTTCGGCCAACTGCTCCTCATCGAGCAGGTTCAGCAGCCAGACGATGTCGTCATCTGAGATGCGGTCCATCACAGCGCTCGCTTTCCCTGTCGCGGCCGAAGGTGACCCGTGCAAAACCCTCCAGACACAGTCGAAACGACGGGCGGCTACCCGTCGTCGCTTCATCTCTCACTGGGTCGGAAAGGTTGGTAGCGGGGGAGGGATTTGAACCCCCGACGACGCGGGTATGAACCGCGCGCTCTGACCATCTGAGCTACCCCGCCACCCGTTCCTGATGCCGCGCCCGCCGCGAGCAGGACAAGCGCCCTCGCCTGTCACAGCCATGCGGGCGGGCCGGCCGGTGGTCACCTAGCGGGCCGCGGCAGCGCGCTTCTTGCGCTTCTTGCGGGCCTTCTTCGTCTCTTCGGCCTTCTTCTCTTCGGCCTCGCGGCGGATCTGCTCTTCGATTGTATCTCCCAGTTCGAGCAGGGCGGTCCTGTCCCACTGGGCAAAGCGGTCGAAATCGAGCTTGCGCATAGTCTATAACCTCCAGGGACCGTAACTATACAAGAACCCACCCGGCAAGTCAATACCAGCCTGCACGCCTGCTGAGCGAGTAACATACATGGGTTTCAGTCGATCGAGTGTCGCCTGGGAGTTGCCCGAGCTGGTGGCCGCTGCAGGGCCGCAAGCAGGGGGGTAGATCACGGCTGCAGTCGCCCACGCCGGCCGCAACCGCCACATTGTCTCCGAGGTTGGACACGGGGATGCCGCGTCCTGATGCGCCTACACCTTCCTGCGCCCGCGAGCGAACAGGATCACGCCCAGCAGCAGCACAACGCCGATGAAGATGAGGATATTCGCGCCCGGATCGCCGGGCAGGCCCCGGTCACCCGTGGCATACCAGATCAGGCCCGAGCCCAGTGCGCATGTCGCCACCAGCGCCGTCACCCAGGTGAACACCCATACCAGCAGGGTGATCGCGCGCTCCCAGTCGAAGCCCGGGAACTCGCGCGTGGTGATGTCCGCAGTCTCGTCGATCCGGGAGGCGAAGTGGGTTGCCAGGTCGTCGAGCACCCGGTCCATCTCGCCCTCGAGCTCGCCCTGGCGGATCATCGACACGAAGAACGGTGAGAAGCAGTTGGGGTAGCGCCCGAACGCCGTCGCCATGCTCCGCCCGTTCTCGACATCATGGCGAACGCTGTCGACGATTTCGCGCAGCAACGCGCTGTCTGACTGCTCCTTGAGCGAGTCGAAGATATCAAGGACGTTGATCTGCGCGTGCATCAGACTGGAGAATTGGCGGCAGAAGGCGGCGAGTTCGCTGTTGGTCAGGCCCGGCTCGTTCCTGCTCACTTGATCCAACCTCCGGATGCCTCGGTATGGGTGAATCGGCAAGGAGTCGACTCAGGCGGCGTAGAATATCAGGCACAACGACGTACCCGGTCGAGTATAGCAGAGCGAATCCGGGCAAGTCAACGCGTGCCGGGCGCGCCCGAAGCGCCGTGATCTGCCGGCTCACGAAGCCGCGCCGCCCGCCGGACCGCCCCTGCGGGTATCCCGATACCCCGGCAAGATGGGCGGCCACCCAATATCGACGCGTCTGCGGGACGCCCCCCGCCGACCCGCCATCAAGGAGTGTTCCGGATGCCCTCACCAAGCGATGAGCGACTGGCCAAGGCCCTCGTGCAGATTGGCGTTATCTCGGATGCGGAGATCCAGCAGGCCCGCGAGATGCAGGAAGCGGGCGGACAGAACCTCGTCCAGGCGCTGCTCTCCTCCGGCATGGTCTCGGCGCACGACATCGCCCGCGCAACTGAGGTCATGGCCGACGACGAGCCGGAGATCGACGACAATGCCGTGCCCGAGAACAGCGTCACCTTCGAGGCTGCCGACGCGCCGATCACCGAAGATCCCTCACCGGCGCCTCCGCGAACACGCAAGCGCACGCCGGGTAAGGCCACTCTCGACGACTATGAGGTTGACCCGGAGGCGCTCCAGAGCGTCCCACGCTCCGTCGCCGAGCGGTACACGATCCTGCCTATTCAGGTCAGCCAGGATCGCATCCTGGTCGCGATGGCCGATGCCACCGATGTCTTCGCCATGGATGAGGTCCGCAGCCGCACCGGCAAGCGCGTCGAGCCCATCGAGGTCGACGAGGAGGAACTCACCAAGGCCATCGAGGTCTTCTACTCGACGCAGGCGCGCTCGAAGGTCAAGATGGCCGACACGCGCGACCTTGGCGCATCCGTTGTCGGCGACCTCGCCGAGGGCGTCGACGACTCGCTCACGGACATGCTCAACCAGGCGCCGGTTGTCAGGATCGTCCAGGAGATCCTCAAGGATGCCGTCCGCATGGGCGCGTCCGACGTGCACATCGAGCCGCGTGGCGAGCACGTAAGCGTCCGCTACCGCCTGGACGGGCAACTCAGCGTCATCACGACTCTGCCCACCGACATGCATCGTTTCGTCCTCTCACGCATCAAGATCCTCGCGGGCGAGGATATCGCCGAGACCCGCAAGCCACAGGACGGCCGCTTCGCAACCATCGTTGACGAGCGCCCCATCGACCTGCGCGTCTCGACGCTCCCTACCTACTGGGGCGAGAAGGCCGTCATGCGCATCCTGGACAAATCGCGGACCTTGGTCTCGCTCAACCAGCTCGGCTTCCGGCCCGACACCCAGAAGGACTTCGAGCAACTCATCCAGAAGCGGCAGGGGATGATCCTCGTCACCGGCCCCACCGGCAGCGGGAAGACAACCACGCTCTACGCCTCCCTGCACTCGCTCAATGACGACACCAAGAACATCACCACCGTCGAGGACCCCATCGAGTACGAGGTCGAGGGGCTCAACCAGGTGCGGGTGCACGAGGCCGTCGACCTGACCTTCGCCACCGCGCTCCGCAGCATCCTCCGCCAGGACCCCGATGTCATCCTCATCGGTGAAATCCGCGATGAGGACACGGCCCAGATGGCCTTCAGGGCATCCCTGACCGGTCACCTCGTGCTCTCGACCCTGCACACCAACGACGCCCCCTCCGCCGCCACCCGCCTGGTCGACATCGGCATTCCGCCCTACATCACGGCCTCGTCGCTGATCGGGGTGCTCGCCCAGCGGCTGGTGCGGCGGCTCTGCAAGCGCTGCCGCGAGACCTGCGAGCCGACCGATATCGAGCTCGAGAGCCTTATGCTCAGCAAGGAGCAGGCGGCCAACGTCCAGTTCCACCGCGCGCGCGGCTGCCAGTACTGCCGCAACACCGGCTACAGCGGCCGTGTGGCGCTCTATGAGTTGTTGCTCATGAACCCGCAGATACGACAGGCGATCGTGGCCGGCTCAGACGCCTCCGAGTTACGCCGAATCGCACTCAAGGCCGGCATGCGCAGCCTGCGCTACGATGGGCTGGCCAAGATCAACGCAGGCATCACCAGCGCGCACGAGGTCGCCGGTATCATCTTCGGCGGCGACGAGGTGTGAACCAGGAGTCCACTGGAGGGGCATCATGGCCTCGCAAGCTCTGAGCGAAGCTGAATATGCGGCAGTTCAGCGTGCCGCACAAGTACTCCGCGATGCGGGGGCTACCGAGGTATACCTGTTTGGCTCGGCAGCATCGGGACGTCTCCGATATGGCTCCGATATTGATCTGGCCATCGCCGGCCTGCCGCCGGAACGGTTCTTTCAGGCCATGGCTCTGGCGTCGGCCGAACTCGATCGGCCTCTCAGTCTTGTCGACCTCGACGATGACACGCCGTTCACTCGCTATCTGAAGTCGGAGGGGGACCTGCAACGTGTCGGATAGGCTGGCGGCGCAAGTCAGGCTGGCCTTCGAGCAGCTCGAGCAACTGCTGGGCACGTACCGGCCCCTGATTGAGCGGTGCAGGTCGGCTGGCCCCGACGCCGTCGAGCTTGCGGCGCTGGCCGCCATGCTGCATTCCTTCTACAACGGCGTCGAGAACTTGCTCAAGAGGGTTGCCGTTGAAAACAACGAGGAGTTGCCCCAGGGCGACACCTGGCACAGGCAGCTCCTCGAACAGATGGCGTCGATCACGAAAGCTCGGTCACGCGTCATCGACAGTGAGCTTCGAGACAGGTTACACCTCTACCTGGCCTTCCGTCACGTGTTCCGGCACTCCTATACGTTTGACCTCCGCTGGGACAAAATGCAGGAGTTGGCCCTTCACTGCGATGAGACTCTCGCATCACTGCAGCAGAGTCTCGAACGCTTCCTTGCTGACACCGATCCGGGATGACGGGCGCCGCGAAGACCGGGCCCGGCCCCGCACGCCCGGCAGCCCGGCACGGCGACAGACCGGAGTTGCCTCACCACAGGGAGTTGACTCACATGAAGATCGTCGTCATCGGCGCAGGCAGCAACAGCTTCGGGCGCGGCGTCCTCGCGGATCTGCTCGGAGAGCCCGCACGCGGTCTCGCCGACCTCGAGGTCTGCCTCGTCGACCTCAACCCGCAGGCCCTCGACATCATGACCCGGTTCGCCGGGCTGCTCAAAGACCACAACGGCAGCACGGCGACCATCACCAGCACCACCGACCGCACCGAGGCTCTCCCCGGCGCCGACTTCGTCATCACCGCCGTCAGCATCCAGCGCATGGCTCTGTGGGAGCAGGATTTCCGCGTCCCTCAGGCCTATGGGGTGAAGCACGTGCTGGGCGAGAACGGCGGCCCCGGCGCGCTCTTCCACGCCCTGCGCAGCTTCCAGCTGATCATCCCCATCTGTCGCGACATCGAGCGCCTTTGCCCGGATGCCCTGTTACTGAACTTCACCAACCCCGAGGCGCGCGTGCTCCACACGATCCTGCACCTGACCGGGGTCAGGGCAATCGGCCTGTGCCACGGCGTCTTCGGCCTGCAGCGCCTTGCCGCCCGCCTGCTCGAGATCCCCGAGGAGCATATCGAGCTGACGAGTGCCGGTCTGAACCACATCTTCTGCGCGCTCAGCATCAAGGACACCTGCGACGGCAGCGAGCAGATGCCGCGGATGCTCAAGATGGTGCAGGAGGACGAAAGCGTCGATGTGCCGCCGCTGTACCGCGAGCTTGCGCGCATCTATGATGTTCTCAGCTACCCCTCCGACGATCACATCGGCGAGTACTTCGGCTTTGCCGAGGAGTTCACGGGGCGCAAGTGGCACTACGGGCAGGAGAGCCGACCCGTCACAGGCGAGCAGCCCGGCGAGAGCGTCATCGCACGGGTGTTGCGGGGCGAGGTGCCCATCGCCGAGGTCGCCGCTCCCAGCGGCGAGATAGCCGTCTCAGTCATCGCCGCACTGCAGCGGGAGGAGCCGATGCGGGTCGCTGCCGTCAACCTGCTCAACACCGGCCCGCTGATCGACAACCTGCCCGAGAGCGCCGCCGTCGAAGTCCCCGCGCTCGTCAGCCGCAGCGGCATCGAGCCCCTCGCGGTCGGCCCGCTGCCGGAGACCTTTGCCGCGCACCTGCGCCTGCAGTGTGACATCGTCGCCACACTGACGGAGGCGTACCGCACGCGCGAGAAGCGCCTGCTGCTGCGGGCCCTGCTGCTGGACCCGTGCATGCAGAGCATCCGCAACGCCCGCGCGCTGCTGGATGATATGCTCGCGCTGCAGGCCGCCTACCTGCCCGAGTTTCAGTAGCGCGGGCTCTCGCAGCCTGCGGGGAGGGGCTGCACGAGGTGCGCTTCAGCCGTACCGAAGCGCCCGAGGTCGGCCCATGATCGGGTACCATCACGGGGGCGAGCCACATCTCGCCGTGGCGGGAAGGTCGGCCGACCGGCGGGCGCGGAAGTAGGGGAGGGGACGCTCGAGGGAGGGGCGGCGTCGTACCAGGCGCGACCGAGCCCGGCCCCCGCATTGCGCATCGCGTCCTCGCGGGACTGGCCCGTGCGGAAGGCGTTCGGGGGAAGGCCTGGCCTTCCCATGTGCCTGCAGATACCACTCGAGACCGAGGTGTATATGCCCGCAGGCTGGCGCACAATACGCGTCTTCATCAGCTCGACCTTCAAGGACATGCAGGCGGAGCGCGATCACCTCGTGCGCTTCGTCTTCCCGCGCCTGCGTGCGGAGTTGCTCAAGCGTCGCGTGCACCTGGTCGATGTCGACCTCCGCTGGGGCGTGACCTCCGAGCAGGACGCGCTCTCGGTCTGTCGCGAGATCATCGATGAATGCCGGCCCCGTTTCCTCTGCATGCTGGGTGGCCGCTACGGCTGGACTCCGCCGGGCGAGGAGCGCTCCATCACCGCCGATGAGGTGTACTACGCCGCGCTGGAGGAGACTGAGCCGGGCGGCTATGAATTCTTCTACTTCC
>DPJP01000261.1:5490-5653 GCA_003542955.1 Armatimonadota bacterium | reverse complement strand
GCTCAGGGGCTCGCGCGATTGCTGGTTTTATCAACCACCGCCCGGTACCGCGTGTGACGCCTCGCCGGCCTGCTCGTCAGGGCCGACCTCCGCCGCCTCGCCCACGCCGTCCCGCGTCTACGGGATGCCCCCGGGCGGACGGCGGGCCGACCTCACTCGCAGC
>DPJP01000261.1:0-5422 GCA_003542955.1 Armatimonadota bacterium | reverse complement strand
AGCGGTGGCGCGGTGGATGAACTCGACTACCGCCGCCTGCTCGGCGAAGCTGTTGGTCAACTCGATGCTGACGATCTCAGGCAGCAGGTGCAGGTGCGCCCTCAGATACTCCAGCTGCGAGATATCCTCCATGTAGTGGCTCTCGTAGCCCATCTCTCCATCAATGAACCAGAGTTCCTCGCGGACCGCGCCGACATGGCAGCAGCCGATCGGGTAGCGCTCCAGGTGCTGCTCGAAGCCCTCATACTCGGGCACGTGGCGCAGCACCCAGTAGTCCTGCAGGTGGGCGAAATCCACGCACAGGCCCGCGCAGAGCGGCAACGCGCGCAGGAAGCGCTCATCCAGCGCGCGCGTATTCTCGACGTAGACGATCTCGCGCAGGTCGGGATTGGCCCGCATGAAGTCGATGGTCGATTCGAATGCATGGATGTTGAACACCTCCGTGTGGAAGCGGGCGCGGAGGTAATCCACTTCGGCGCGGTCGACATCATGGCGGAGGTGGACGTGGGGGATCGCGTGCAGGCGCGTCTGCTCGAGGGCCGCGTACAGCTCGCGCCGCCGTTCAGGCTCGAACCAGGTCGGGAAGAGCGATATCTCGCTGAGGCCGAGTTCGTCAAGCTCAGCGACCTTATCGCGCCAGTCGCAGTACGGGTCTGTTGTCAGGCCGGGGAGGATTCTGAGGCTCACCGGGCGGTTCTCCGTTCGTTGGGTCGAGCCCCGGGCGGGATCGGCCGCGGGTGTGGACGCTGTGCCTGCAGTCCCGGCAGCAACACGGCGCGCGATGGGCGTCCGCCGCGCGCCGCTGGCGAGTTGGACGGGTTGCCGCCGGGTTTCAGCCCGTCTCGGTCGGCGGCTTCGGCGGGCGGATCGTCAGCTCCCGGCCGCACTTGGCGCACTTTCCCTTCAGCCCGCGGGGCGGGATCTTCTCGAGCGGGACGCGGATCACGTTGCCGCAGTCGGCGCAGCGGCCCTGGATGATCCTGCCGGAGGGCTTTGCGGGGGGCTCCGGGGCGGCCTCGGCGGCCGGCGGGGGCGCTGCCGGGACGACGGGAGCGGCGGGCCCGCCGTCGACATCGGTCTCCGGCGCGGGGCCGGAGAGGTCAAAGCCGCACTTGCCGCAGGGCCCGAGCAGCACGCGCGTGTGCGGGGTGCCACAGCGCGGGCAGAGCACGATCTGGCGCTCATCCGCCTCCATCCCCTGACAGCGAGTGCAGACGAAATCAGGATCGGGGCGCAGTCGTGACATGGCCAGGAGGATATTCCGCTGCATCATGATCCAGCCCTGGATCTGCTTCTTCTCCTTCTGCATCTTCTCAAAGCGCGGGTTGATGATGCGCTGCTGGCGGCAACTGCGGCAGGTTCTGAGCAGGCGCGTCTCATAGCCCTCGGCGATCTCGGACTGGCGCGCGCAGGTGTTGTAGAGGTCGGCTTCGGGCTGTGTCAGCTCGATGGTGCAGAGCCACGTCTGGGGCTGGGCGGAGCCGAGCGCCTCGGTGGGGTTCTTCCAGTGGGCTATCGCCTGACCGGCCTGCTTCATGACGTTCATGGCGCGGTTGATGCTGCTGCGGGCGCCGTGGCGGTCGGCGAGGAAGTCGAAGGCGGTCTGCAGCCTGGCACGCAGCGACGCGACGACTGCATCGTCGATTCCCGCCTGCCGCGTCTCCTCCGGCGAACCCGCAAGGCCGTCGACGATGGGCAGCACGCCTGATAGGCCCGGGAAGCTCACGATGTTGGGGCCCGGCTGCGCGTTTGAGCCAATCGCCTGATAGGCCGGCTGCTGGAGCTGGGCGGGGGCTGCAGCCTCGACCGCGGGCGGGGCTATCGCCTGCGCGGGCGCGACGGGCGCCTGGGCGGCGGGCGCGGCTGCGCTCTCACTCGGCGCGGCGGTTCCACACTTGTGGCAGAAGACGGCATCATCCATCAGTTGCGTGCCGCACTTGATGCAGAACAATGGTCAGTCCTCCTCGTTGGCGGGCGGTTCGGGAACTCCCGTGGCGGGAGCATCGGCTCAGTAGTCGGAGCTGGTGTCCGCGGCATCGTAGCCGCTGTCATAGTCATCGACGCCGCTATCGTAATCGAGACTGCTATCGGCCATCGCGTCATCGGCGTCCCAGCTATCGGTCTCCGTCGCCTCGGCCATGTCGGCCTCGTGCTCGATCTCCTGCTCGGCCTCGTAGGCGACCTCCTCGGCGGGCTGGTCGCTCGCCCAGTCGGTCGGGTCGGAGCCCTGGTCGAGTTCGGTCTTGTCCTCGACATTGTCGTTGTCTGTGTCCTTGGACAGGATGTCGGTGCCCGCCTCGACCTCGTCGTAGTTGGTGACGCCGTCGCGGTCGCTGTCGAGGTCGTCGCCGTCCCGGTTCACGTAGTCCAGGTCGTACTCATCGATGCCCGAGATCAGCCCCCAGTTCTCCTCCCCATCGGTCTGGTCGGCCTTGCCGTCTCCGTCCGTGTCGTGCATGGTGATGTCGATGAAGCCGTCGTCGTTGAGGTCGCCCTCGACGAAGTCGACTTTGCCGTCGTCATCGGAGTCGCGCAGTTCGATGTCGGCGTAGCCGTCGTTGTCGAGGTCGACGGTGTCAATGAGTTCGCCATCCCTGGGGTTGATGACGTCTTCTTCCTCGGCGGCGGCCTCTGCTTCCACCTCGACGTCGAGTTCGTCCTCTTCGGCGTCAGTGTCCGTCTCGTCCTCGGCGTCGAGCTCCTCGGCATCCTCGAGTTCGATGTCGAGGTCATCGTCGTCTTCGTCGCCTTCTTCCTCGTCGTCGTCAAGCTCTTCTATGTCGAGCAGTCCATCGATATCGTCAATGCCCATGCGATACCCTCCATCGTGTCGATTTGGCAACACGGCGACAGAGCCCCTGCCGGCGTGAGGACCGTGCAATCCCTTCGTTCATCGAGGCCCGGAATCCTGCCGAGTGTCAGACGCTGCGACGGATGCCGGTGCCCGCGACGCAAGCACGCCTCGCGTCCGCTCCGAGGCATGGTCATGCGGCCAACCCACGAGCGGGTCCCCCGCGACCACTGAAGGGAATGTGGCTGCGGCGGGTCGAAACGTTGGCTTGTTCTTGTGCACGCCGGCGAGGGTTCATGGACGGCCGGTGCTGTTCGCCGGCGGAAGGGCCGCTCCCGCCTTGCATCAGCGCGGGGAACCGTCTATCATACTCTGGTTCGGCTGCGGCGTGAGCCGGATGACCATGTGAGCGTCCCATCCGCATTGCTGGAGGTTCCACCAGATGAGAGACCCGAGACAGGATTCAGTCGCCGCCGTCGCCACTGCCGAGCAGGCGCTCGCGGCTCGCTCGATTGTCGCCAGATATGCCGCGTTCAGCCTCGCCTTCGCGCTGGCGATGGTCATCTCCGCGCATGTGAGGATACCGCTGCCCTTCAGCCCCGTGCCGGTGACACTCCAGACGTTCGTGGTGCTGATGGCCGGCCTCTGCCTGGNNTGGGGCGGTCTGAGTCAGGTGCAGTACCTGGGGCTCGGGCTGCTGGGCGTCCCGGCCTTCGCCGGCGGCCCGGCTGCGCTGGTCGGCCCGACGGGCGGCTACCTCGTCGGCATGGTCATCGCCGCAGTGATGGTCGGGGCGATCTATGCGCGCTTCCGCACCACCTGGGGCGCGCTGGCAGCCTGCCTGGCGGGGCATGCGATCATCTTCATGTTCGGGTGCGCCTGGCTGAGGGTTCTGACCGGTCAGGGCGCACTCGAGGTGCTCACGATGGGCTTTTTCCCCTTTGTTCCCGGCCTGGTACTCAAGACCGCCGCGGCAGTCGCGCTGGTGCGGGCGCCGTATACCGGGGCGGCAATCAGGACCATCTTCCACAGGTAGTTCACTCAACTGCGACGAGGCTGGATGGAAATGACTGAGAGTGCGGAAGTCCTCTATCGGCCCGCGACGGCCGATGACATCCCCCTGATCGTGCAGGTTGCCCGCGAAATGTGGGACATGGGCGCGGCGAAGGCGATGGAGCAGCGCCACGGCCTGATCGCCGGACGCCCCTGGCAGGAGCATGTTGCCGACAGCATGCTCAGCGCCATGGAGGCGCGGGTATCGCAGGGCAGCTGCATCGTTGCCGAGGTCAACGGCTACCTGGCCGGGTGGGCGAGCTGGTCGTTTGACGAGGAGCGCAGCATCGGCACGGTCGGCTACAACGGCGTCCATCCGCAGTTCCGCGGACACGGCATCGGCACGGAGCTGGTGCGGCGCGCGGTGGAGGCGCTCCGTGAGGGCGGCATGCGCATAGCGGCCGTGACAACCGGGCTCAATGAGGGCCATGCCGCCGCCAGGGCAGTCTATGAGAAGCTGGGGTTCAAGCCGCTGGTGCAATCCGTCCACTACACGATGGAGCTGTAGGAGAATCACGCCATGGCCGATCAGCCCTATCCCATGATGGACATAGACCCGGAGCGCTATGAGCGGGTCGATCTCCCGCTCTTCTCCGAGCACCTGGACCCCTTTCTGCCCGACGCGGTCTTCGACGCCCATGTGCACGTCAACCTGGGGCAGTATTCGCCGGAGCCTGATGAGGAGACGAAGCGGAAGAACTGGCCCTCCGCCGTGCCGCGGCACTTCCCCGCCGAACACATGATGTACATCCAGCACAGGCTCTTCCCGGGCAGGAAGACACGCTCGCTGGCCTTCGCCATGCCGAATCCCGAGAACAACCTCATTGCGCTGAATCGCCATGTCGCCGAATCGGCGCGTGCATCTGACGAGATGGACGGGCTCTACGTGCCGCGGCCGTATGAGACACCGGAGGCGCTGGAGCGGACGATCCGGGAGGGCGGCTTTCTGGGCCTGAAGCCCTACATGGGCCTGGCAAATCACATTGCCGATGTCAACGAGGTGCGCATCGACGACTACCTGCCGCCCGAGCATCAGCAGCTTGCCCACAACATGGGCCTGATCGTGATGCTGCACATCCCCGGCCTCGAACGGCTGCGCGACCCCAACACGCACGATGACCTCCGCAGGATCACCCGCGCCTACCCGNNAAGCTGGTCATCGCCCACATCGGCAGGGCCTACACGATGTCGTTCGCCGAGCCGGGCTTGCAGGCGCTCGCGGATGTCGAGAGCCTCTACTACGACTTCTCGGCCAACCTCAATGAGGATGTCATCGAGCTGGCGCTGCGGACCGTGGGCCCGAGGCGGCTGCTCTATGGCAGCGACCTGCCGATTCTGCTGATGCGCGGGGTGCGGGAGTACGACGGCGACAAGTACATCAACTTCACCGATGCCGACTACCCCTGGAACACCAACCGCAAGTCGCCGGAGGTCGAGGCCGGCTACACGTTCTACGTCTACGAGCAGCTGCTGTCACTCAAGCGGGCAGCCGAGCGCGCTGGCCTCGGCGCGGCTGATGTGGCGCGCGTGATGTATGAGAACGCGGCAGAGCTGGTCGACGCGGTCGAGGTGTGAAGC
>DPJP01000048.1 GCA_003542955.1 Armatimonadota bacterium | reverse complement strand
TCGCCATAGTTGAAGACGATGAAGCCGCCCTCCGGGACGCTCCAGTGCTCCACGAGCAGCCGCGCTTCCTCGCGCACCGCCACTTCCGAGCCGCCCGGCAGGGTCATCTGAATGTCGCACGTGGTCAGGAAGCAGACCTCGCCCTTGAAGCGCTCTCCGAACTCGACGAGGTCGTATGCCCTGGGCTGCTGCATGTTCAGAACATCAACACCCAACTCGATCAATCGCGGCACGAACTCGTTGATACGCCCGCAACTGTGCAGCATCACGTGCCACCCGTGCCCGTGGACGGCGTCGAACAGGCGTCGGTAGCGCTCGGCGAAGAAGCGCTCGAACAGCTCCGGGCTGATGAAGATGCCCTGCTGGGTGCCCCAGTCGTCGGTCATGAATACGCCGTCGACGGCGTTGCCGAAGCGCCGCCGGGCCTCGGCGAGCAACTCCAGCTTGTGTTCGAGGATCATCTCGAGAATGATCTCAACCAGATCGGGCTCGAAGTAGAGGTCCTCCAATGCCTGCGAGAAGCCGCGGAGCATGTGGAAGCGCTCGATCAGGTTGAAGTGCGTGGTGATGGCGACGTATCGGCCCCGCGCATTTTCCAGCAGCGGCTCAATGCGCTCGAAGTAGAAGGGGTTGCGTGGGTCCGGTGGTGAGTAGTCGGCCAACGCGGCCTTGTCGGCGAGTGGGTGGGTCACTGCCTGGCCCATGTTGGGGACGTCGGTGATCTCCCAGAGGCAGCCCCAGTCGTCATAGCCGGGGGTGTCGAAGAACCAGCCGGCCTGCTGCCGGTCCATCTCCCAGATGTCGCAGACGTCGTCGGGCGCGGCGCTGGAGACATGCTGCCAGAAGGGCAGGCGCTCGGGGGTCCCGAACTCGATCGCTCTACGAACCAGCTCTCGCGATGTCATCTGCGGGCCTCTCCCATTCGCTCGATGCCGCGCTGGATGGCCTTGCGTCACGTTGAGCTTCGCCGTGGGAGGAGGTGAACCTGCCGCGTCACCGGGGCTGTACTGAAGTCTGAGGGTCGGCAGATGGAGAGAGACTGGGGTCAGTCGTTCCAAAGAAGAGAGAGAGGGACACGCATGCGTCGCGTGTCCCTCATGTATGTCAAGCAGACGAGGTCCGTACTTGAGCTAGTCCTCGTCTTCGTCCTTGGCGGCCTGGGCGATGACGCTCTCGGTGGTCAGGATCATCCCGGCGATGGAGCCCGCATTCTCAAGCGCATAGCGGGTGACCAGCAGCGGGTCGATGATGCCGGCCTTGAGCATGTCCTCGACGACGCCGGTGCGGGCGTTGAAGCCGAAGTTCTTCTTCGCGTCGGCGACCTCCTTGACGATGACGGAGCCCTCGTAGCCGGCGTTCTCGGCGATCTGGCGCAGCGGAGCGCTCAGCGACTTGCGGACGATCTCGACACCGATGGCGATGTCACCCTCGGCCTCGACCTTGTCCAGCACGGGGATTGCCCGCACCAGTGAGGCGCCGCCACCGGGGATAATGCCCTCCTGGACGGCAGCTCGCGTGGCTGAGAGCGCATCCTCGAAGCGGTGCTGCTTCTCCTTGAGTTCGGTCTCCGTCGATGCGCCGACCTCGATCACGGCAACGCCGCCGGAGAGCTTGGCCAGCCGCTCTTCGAGCTTCTCGCGATCGTAGTTGGAGTCGGTTCGCTCGATCTCGGTGCGGATCTGCTCGATGCGCGCACGGATGGCGTCCGCCGACCCTGCCCCCTCGATGATGGTTGTCTCATCCTTGGAGACCGTGACACGCTCGGCGGAGCCGAGCATCTCGGGCTGGACGTTGTCGAGCGTGATGCCGAGGTCCTCGGAGACGAACGTGCCGTTGGTGACGATCGCGATATCCTCGAGCATGGCCTTGCGGCGGTCGCCGAAGCCGGGGGCCTTGACGGCGACGGCCTGCAGCGCGCCGCGCAGCTTGTTGACGACCAGGGTCGCCAACGCCTCGCCCTCGACATCCTCGGCGATGATCACGATCGGGCGGCCCGCCTGGATGACCTTCTCCAGCATCGGGATGATGTCGGCGATGGAGCCGATCTTCTTCTCGTAGATGAGGATCAGCGGGTTCTCGAAGACGCACTCCATGCTCTCGGTGTTGGTGACCATGTAGGGCGAGAGGTATCCCTTGTCGAACTGGAGGCCCTCGACGAGCTTGAGAGTGGTGTCAAGGCCCTTGGACTCCTCGACGGTGATAACGCCGTCCTTGCCGACCTCCTGCATAGCCTCGGCGACGACGTCACCGATGGCCTCGGAGTTGCCGGCGATGGCGGCGACATTGCGCATCTCGCTCTCGGTCGACACGGATGTGGCCATCGAGCGGAGGGCTTCGACGGCGGCTGCGACGCCCTTGTCGATGCCGCGCTTGATGAACATGGGGTTGGCGCCGGCGGCGACGGCGCGCAAGCCCTGGCGCAGGATGGCCTGGGCGAGCACGGTTGCGGTGGTGGTTCCGTCACCGGCGTCGTCGTTGGTTTTGGAGGCAACTTCGCGCAGAAGCTGGGCGCCGGTGTTCTCCATGTGGTCCTCGAGTTCGATCTCCTTGGCCACCGTAACACCGTCCTTGGTGATGGTGGGAGAGCCGA
>DPJP01000216.1 GCA_003542955.1 Armatimonadota bacterium | reverse complement strand
CCCGGCGATGTCAGGAGTTCTGAACCTAACTGCGCGGCATCGCCAGTACCTCACGCACGCGCAGGTCGAACCATCTGTTGGTGTGGGCGGGCTTGATGACCAGCGCCGTGTCGGCGCCCTTGCCGGTGCCTGCCACTGCCACGGCGTCCTCGGACATATCGAGCAGCCAGGCGTCGGCGGCCATCAGCGCGCACTCCACGGCGACCTTGAAGCCCTGTGAGAATGTGTAGTAGGCCCGCGCGATCAGGTGTCCCTCCGGCAGGCCCCGGTGCTGCTTGTACACGGCCCATTCCACACCGCCCATCAGCGGGTGGCTGCAGGTCAGGACCCTGACCCCGGCCCGCTCCGCTTCGGAGATGACCGCCGGATCGGGCGGAGTATCGGTCGCCCACCAGCCGGCGTGCTCGGTCACGCCGACGATGCGACGCAGGTGGGGCATGCAGCGAGCGGCCGCGAGCGCGGTGGCGCCGGTGTTGCTGGCGACGACAACTTGCCCGATGCCCAACTCCGAGACGCGCCGCGCGACGGCCTCGAGTGTCGCCCCGGTGTTGCGCGGGCCGGGCCTGTCGAAGTAGAGGACCCGCACATCAGCCATTCGGCGCGGCCTCGGGGTCGGTCCGGGGCAGGGCCAGGAACTCGCGCACGCGGCAGGTGAAGAACTTGTTGCTCGTGCACGGCCTGACCACTATGGCGGTGTCCGCCCCCCCGTTGGTGCCGGCGATTGAGATGATATCGCGGTCCATCTTCAGAAGTCCCGCGTCCGCCGCCATCATCATGCACTCGACGGCCACCTTGGTGCCCTGGGAGATGGTGTAGTACGTGCGGGCGATGACCTCCTCGGGCGGCAGGCCGCCGAACTCGCTCTGGATCGCCGAGGCCACCGAGCCCATCAGCGTGTGCGGCCCGGTGAAGAACACCACGCCACGCTCCTTCGCATGCTTGACCGTCTCGGCATCCGGTCCCCCGTAGACATCCCACAGGCCCGCCTGCAATGTGACGCCGACGATCGTCTCCATCTCCGGCATCACCCTGGCGGCCTTCAACGCCGTCTGCCCACTGGTGGTGGCGACGACAATCTCGCGGATGTCGAGTTCAGCCGCACGCCTGGCAGCGGCCTCCAGCGTCGCATCCGTGTTCTCCGGTCCCGGCTGCTCGAAGTAGCTCACAAGCACTTCAGCCATCATCAGCACCTCTCTGTAATCGGTGATGACTCCGCCTCCCGTGCGTCCAATTCTACCACCTCCCACGCCGTTTGCAAGGCGCCCACTCCGCTGCTATAATCCAGGCTGTGACTGAACCCCACTGACCCGGCCCGCGTCCCTGTCTACATTGGGCGGAACCATACTGGGAGTGAATGCGTTGACCCCCTCGGAGAGCGTGCAGGTCGCGATTTCCATCGCCGAGTCGACCGCCGACCTCGGATTGCCCGAATATGCCACCGACCTCTCTGCGGGGATGGACCTGCGCGCCGCCGTCGAGCAGGATACCGTTCTGGAGCCCGGCTGCAGAGCGCTCATACCGACGGGCATACAGATCGGTCTGCCGCCCGGCTACGAGGCGCAAGTGCGTCCACGCAGCGGTCTGGCGATCAAGCACGGGATCACACTGCTCAACTCCCCCGGCACCATCGATGCCGACTACCGGGGCGAGGTCAAAGTCATCATCGCAAATCTCGGCGCGGAGCCGGTCACCATCACCCGCGGGCAGCGCATCGCGCAGATGGTCGTGGCACCGGTCAGCCGCGTGGAATGGAAGCGGTGCGCCCAACTGGACGAGACCGAGCGCGGCGCCGGGGGCTTCGGCAGCACCGGCTCCTGACGCGCTGGTCAACCGTCCGTACGGTGCGCCCTGAGGTGAATGTCATGAGAAGAAACCATGCCCTGATCATCGCCGCGGCCATGCTGCTGGCGGGCCTGTTCATCATCGGCTGCCTGCCGCGCGGCGGCTCGGAGGCGCCCTCCGGCGCTCCGCAATCGGGTGCCACAGCGGCGCCCGACGCCGACGCAACAGCCGCGCAGACGTTGGGCCCGGCACCAGACTTGGAGTTCACCGACCTCAACGGCAACAAGCTCTCGATCAAGGCGCAGTCGGGCGATGTGCTGGTCCTCTACTTCTGGGCCACCTACTGCACTCCGTGCCTGGCCAAGCTCCCGAAGATCGAGGCCATCGCGGAGGCATACGGGGAGAAGGGGGTCGTGGTCTGGGCGCTCTCGAAGGACCCGGACCGCGCCATGGTGGATGGGTGGCTGCAGCAGAATGACTTGAGCATCCCGGTCGCGTTGGCCGGTGATGATGCGAACGAGGCGCTCTTCCCGGGGGAGAAACCCCTCCCCATCCCCCGCACGATCATCATCGACCAGAGCGGTGAGATCATTGCCAGGCTCGACCCCGACGCCACCGTCGAGCAGGTCGAGGAACTCGTCAAGTCACTGGTGGAGTAGGAGCGGCCGGCTTTGCCCAGAAGCACGCGGATGCCTGCCGTGCTCTGGGCATCATGTGTCGAGGTCGCTCCCCTGTACGTACAGGCGATAGGCGTGCTCTATTGCGGATCGCGTATTGTCGGTCATCCTCGTCAGCTCATAGTGGTCGAGTGCGCATCGATACAACCGCTCGGGCTCTGTACGTAGCGACGGGCTGCGTTCGACGCATTTGCGCATTGCAGCAGCCAGCTCAAGTGGCGGTATCTCATCGATAGTCCGGTCCCCGCGCATTCGGAGCACAACCTTGGCGCTTCCGGGGATTCGAACGACCTTGGTGTGCTGCCCCGCTTCACCACGTTCATCTGCTTCGGCCAGCCTACCAGACCTGACCGCGTTGGCAAGCGCGCGGTTCAGCGCTGACTTGATGCTCTTCCCGACGCGCTGGAGCCCTGCCGCCTGTGCGTACAGTTGGTAGGCTCTACGGCAGACGATAGGGCCTTCGGCCTCCACGATCTCTAAGAGGGCATCGACCACGTCGGCGCGAGGGGCACTCCGGGGGTCGGGCAATGGACGGGCTTGCCATGGGGTGTACGGGCATGCGGGAACGACGGCAGAGCCTGTCGCGTTCTCATCTCCGCTGGCAGTCTCGTCCCTCCGGGCCGTATCTGTGACGTCGGCGAGAGAGCGCTGGCCGCCCGGCAAAGGTACCTCCGCCAGCGCGAGTTGGTCCCTGCCCCATTGGGACGGAGTAATCGACGGCGTAGCTGAAATCTGGTCACCGCCCAGAAGCCCTCGCTTTCGCGCAACTCGATAGAGCGCCTTCTCAAGATGCTGGTAGCTCGAGTGACGCCAGGAAGTGTCGGAACTGTACCGCTCCCGCGGGAGCATGAGGTTCCCGTCGGCGTCACGCACGAAGTCGTGCAGTTCGCCGTATTCGCGGCAGAACAGGACCAATCCCTGGGCTTGCGGCTGGTCAACCATGGTGCCCGGGTTTATCCTCTCGCGGTCCGGGTGAACAACGAGTGTGTGCCCGTGCAACCTGACCTCGTAGGCGCCTGGCCTATCCAGGGCACGAAGCCTGTGCGCATTCTCCGCCAATACCTCTGGTTCGGCTTCTCCGAGTTCCGCACGAATCGCGGTGGCTTCGTGGACGCTATGCACAACCGCGCCATCTACTTCAATTGCCTCACTCGAGTCTCCATCTTCGACCGTGCCCGACGCTGTGGCAGGCTCAGGCGTCGCGCCATCCACATCTGGCTCTGCCACAACGTGCGTATCTGCCTCGGAGACGTTGCCCAGATCCCGCAGGACTCGAGGCGGGGGGACCGCCTCAGCTTCACCCTCAGGATACACGCCGTGCGTGCGCAGAGTCTGCCAGAGCTCATCAAGAGCCGTTTCTGGTTCGCGGCGGAATGTGCTCTCCTTCACGCGCCAGAACACGTAGCCACTTCGCTCCAATTGCCGCTGACGCCCCATGTCCTCCTCATACCGTTCTGGCCCATGCCAGGCGTCCCCATCGCATTCCACAGCCACACGACCTCGCATGCCCTCGACGATCATATCGATCCTGTATCCCGCAACCTGGTACTGCGGGATGACCCGATAACCCTTGTCGCCGATGGCCAGGAAGACATCGAGCTCGAACCAGCTCTCAAATGGTCGGGGCGCTCGCTCACGCGCCCGTTCAGCGTCTCGAGCCTTCGTCCGCAGCGCGTCGATTGGCACGTCGCGGAGTTCGGTCTGATCCACGGTTGGGTTCAGGCAGTACTCCAGCAGCTTGCGGCGCATGCATTTGGCACTCAGATCACTCGGGGACACTGAGTGGCATAGCCACATCTGTTCCCTGGCGCGACTGGCTGCGACGTTGAAACGCTGCTCAGCCGCGTCGTCCGCCAACACGCCGATCCGGTGGTGCTCACCGGGCGCAGACACCATGCTCAAGAACATCACGTCTCGTTCATCGCCCTGAAATGCATACGCGTCGCCGCAGTGCAACCCGCGCTCCTCCAGTTGATCCGGCCCGAGACGCTCAATCAGCATTTCCTGGATCAACTGAGCCTGGGCATTGCCAAGGAGGCTTATCACGCCCATCGTCTTCCCAGAGTAGGCATCGTCCCCGCAGCACAGCTCGATGCTTGCGACTAGACGGTCTGCTTCAGCTTGGTTGACTATATTGCTCCCACGTCCGCGCTGGTATCCATCGGTGACGTGTTCTGTCTTGATGGCGGGCCTCAGACGACCCGCTCCATATTGTCTGAGGGGGGTCAGCGGGTTCGCCCGATAGCACACCTGGTTTGAAAACTGGATGATCTCCGGCACGCACCTGAAGTGTTCAACCAGGTGAATGTGCGTGGGGTAACGTATGTAGGCGAGGTCGTAGAAGCTGTGTTCCGTGCCGATAGAGTCTCTCTGCGGTACACCTTCAAGCCAACGCTCGCGCAGCAGGTCCACATCTGCTTTGGTGACGCCCACGAACGAGGGACTGATCTGCTTGTCGTCGCCGACCACGAGCATCTTCTTGCCGAGGAAGTGCAGCAACAGCGCCTCGGGACCGGACTGGCTGGCCTCGTCGATGATCACGACGTCGAAGCTGTCAGGCTCTACGTCCATCGTCGCAGCAACTCGGTAGAGGGGCATGATCCACGCGGGGATGGCACCCCGGCACGCGGCCATGTGCTCCCGCGCCTCCCTGCGGTACCTGGGCGCATTCTTGCCGGTGCCCTTCCCGATGCGCCTCACTGCCATCTGCCACGCACGCAGGTGCTCGCTCTCACTCTCGGTGAGTCTCTGCAGGCAGTGGCGCCATGCGAGCAGCGATGCCAGCTTCGAGGTTGTGTGGAGTATCTCACTCCGGACATTCTGCAGTTCGTTCTCAAGCCTTCGCGACGCCAACGGGTCGCTGACTCGCTGGAACCACTTGTCTGCGAGTTGCCAGTTCCATGCGGCAGACAGATGCGGCATCTTCTGATCCCAGGCGGCATCTTGCGCACTGCCCGTGAGTTCTGAGACGAGTGACGGGACCGCGCTCTCAAGGCGCTCGAGCAATGCGTTGCGAGTCCTCAACTGCTCTGCTCGGGCATCAAGCGTCGCGACCACGCCGTGTGCATCGGCGTAGCGGCCGACATCCCTTGCGGCGGTCGCTGTGAGCAACTCGCCGAGAACCGGATGTGTGCTGTCGACAGTGCCGTCTACGCCACCTGGTGACCGGCTGGCGTGCTCTTCCGCGCTAGGTGCAGCCGAGTTGCGTGTCGCGAACCTGACCTGCTCAAGGTCATCTCGGAGACGATCGAGCGCCTCTCGCGCGTGGATAGCGCGCTCCTTGGCGTCGAGTGCGTGCACGGCATTCAGGACGCTCTCCACAGCTGGGATGGTGCTCAACTCGACCTCGGCGGCGGTACCCATTGCCGACATTGCTTGTCGCGCCGCGGCGAGTAGACGCCCCAGCGTGTATATCTTGTACGCGACGCGGTACGTGTCCTGGTAGAAGCCAGCACGTATCTGGTGCGTCCCCTCTCTGGGCTCGAGCGTGTCACTCCAGATGGAGTCGAGATAACGTAGCCTGCATTCCACGTCGAGCCACTCTATCAGTTTGCCCAGCGCCTGCACACTGGCGCAGACCTCGCCGTTGATACGCGTGCCGAGCCACAGGTACTGCGTATCCTTGACCACTTTCGCGCGGAAGACCCAACGGCCCAGTGTGCCTCCCCGGTGCAAGTGCTCCAGGAGACGTTGAGCGTCTATCAGGGCCGCCGACGGTTCTCTGCCCTCCAACCCGTGAACGGTGTAGGCGCCGGTGGTTTCGGGTCGTTTCCCCATGTCCTTCAGCATCTGGCTTGTGGATTTCGCCCGCTCCACAAACGGCTGTCCCATCCCAGCGAGAACGTCGCCGACTGCATCCCTGACCCATGGCAAGTCGTAGGTGGTGACATTCCGCAGACCCTCAACGTAGTCCGAGAGAGCGACCACCGCATTGGCGCGAAGCTCCACTGCCGTCCCCTTCATGGCCTGATACTGGGGGCAAGCCATGATCTCGGCGTAGTGCGCAAGGGCGTCGCTCGCGGCCTTCTCCTCCTTCACGAGTCCCGCGAACTCGTCCGGCGCACAGAGCGCCGCCAGCAAGGGCCGTCGCAGTGATAGCTCGCCTACGTCGGCAGGCGTCAAATCGCGTAGGAGTTCAAGGAGTTGGGCGGCCTCCGCATCGGTCAGAGGTGGCTCGATCATATTCTCGTCGAAGTCGGGGAGCCAGTTGAGATCGGTCTCCTCCTCGCGCAGTCTGGCCGCTATCAGCTTCAGCGTGCCCCGGTACTCACCATAGCGCGGGGGATGTCCATAGTCCTCCCTCTCGACTATGCTCCGGAGTTCCGTATTGAGTTCTGCCTCGCGACGCCGAAGGCTGTCCAGTTCGCCTTGGCAGGCAGCGATCGCTTGCCCATTGGCGGCTGCATCCCACTTGTTGTAGTGGTCAGTAATCCCCGCTACCGATTGCTCAAGCGCCATTTTCGACTTCTCGTCCTCGCCGATAGCGACAACGCAGAGAGGCAGCAGTTCGGGTGGAAGCATTTCGCGAAGCACTGAGAGGGCCCGCGCCGTGTGGCTGGTGACAAGGACGCGTTTGCCGTGAGCCAGAAGGTGGCAAACGACATTGACAATCGTGTGTGACTTGCCGGTCCCTGGAGGGCCCTGGACGAGCACGCCATCGCTGGCCTCAATGGCATGGGCGATGCGCAGCTGCGCGTCATTCGCCACTAGAGGGAAGTAGATATCTTGTGGCGGGAGGGGGGGCGTGGTGACGTCGCTCTCTTCAGCATCCCGCCTTTCCGTGTCGGCATCCCTTACTGCGGCCACGAGTCCCTGAGGCATCGGCGTGCCGGCATCCTCGAGTTGCTCGCGGATGCGCTGGTACACTGTGAGAAGGCTCTTCTCAGTGCGACGACGCAGGATGAGTGCAGGCGCGAAGTGCACGCGAGGACGGTCATCGACGTCATCTTGGTGCTCGAGTACGCTGAGGTAGTCATGGCTGTCAGGGACAGCGTTGACCCAGGCTCTGAGTGCCTGGTGCAGTCCGTCTTCTTGCCAGACTGCATCAGCGACGCTCTTGAGCAGATCCTCTATCTGCCTGAGTTCGTCGGTACCCGGGCGTTCGTCCTGTTCGAGCATATCCTGCTCCAACGCGAGTTCCACCCCGTCGGGATTGGGGACTAGGCGCAACCTCCCTCCGGCGATGTCAAACTCAAGCCGAACTCGGGCAGTCACCAGATGGCGTCTGACCCCCTGGTTCGTCGGCGTTCGCCAAGACAGGAACCCGAGACCCAGGACTAGTTCGTACGTTTCGCCCATGCGGTCTTGCTGCTGATACGTCGCGAAAAGGCGCTGATAGACCCGACGCACCGCCTGTAGCGGCCTATCGGTCTGTGCCCATGGCCACCAGGAGCGGTCGACCCAGTCCTCCCAAGCCCTCTCAACATCTGGGTTGTCCTCAAGCCTTTGCACATGTAACTCCGCCCCCTGGCCCGAATTCTCAAGGGCGGAATCTGGGCGCACGACGATCTCTTCACGCAGCGTGGGCAAGTCGAGTTCGGAGTTCCGCACGTCCTCCGTGTCCAACCACGGCCGAAGAAGCACAGGGGTGTCAGGGGGATCTGGGAGGCTCGGTCTCGATACTTCCAGCCAAACCTCGCCCGAGGAGACGTCCGCCTCCGGCCATGCGATGCAGTAACACCCGTCCTCTTTCGGGATATCCTGCAGCCAGATGACGCGGTCGTACTGCTCTATATCTCGTACCTTGTTGGTGCGCAGCTCGGCCAGTTCGGTGAGGAACCGGAACAGACGTATTGCCCGGTCACGGTTCAGGTCTTCTGTGGTCCGTTCGCTATCTTGTGCCATGGTCACTTCGTCGCCCATCTGGAGTCAGGGCGCATGGAGTGCAGGCCCGGAATCGCCGGCCAGTATGGTGTCTGCGACAAGGTCTCGAACAACGGGCACGCCTCTCTCAACCAGGAACATGCAGTCAATGGCCCTCCGCGTAGAGCGCATGGTCCCGAAGAAGTGAGCCAAGAAGATACTTCTCCGGTGCGCCCGCGTTTTCCTCTCGTCGCGCTCTGTACGAGGCCCCGTTCCACGACTGCGCACCGTCGACGCCGCCGTGCACCATCATCATAGATTCGGCCGAGATCGCCGCGAAGATGGACCCCGACGCCACCGTCGAGCAGGTCGAGGAACTCGTCAAGTCGCTGGTGGAGTAGGAGCGGTCGGTTACTGCAAGACCGGTTACTGCGAGGGCTGTTCTTGCGCCGCATCGGCGGTCGCTTCGGCCTCCGTCAGCGGCGGTTCGGACAGAAAGACTGCCTGCCACGCCGCGGCGAAGTGCCCGCCGAACAGGAGCACCTGCGCGCCCAGGAAGGCCCAGAGCGCAAACAGCACCACTCCCGCCAGCCCTCCGTA
>DPJP01000217.1:4156-4523 GCA_003542955.1 Armatimonadota bacterium | reverse complement strand
TTGTTGACATACACAGTCCCCGCGGCAGGCCCGTAGAGACAGAGGCGCCCTCGGAGTGAGGGCGCCTCTTGAGAGCGTTGTAGGTGCGCGGCGAGCCTACTGGTTGTCGGGCCAGTCGCCGCCCTGGGAGGCCCTGCCCGCGAACCAGACGTCGCCCGGGATGGAGGCAAGCGGGCTGGTGCGGTTCGACTTGTGGTCGAACGGATACTGGCCACTCTGGGAGAACTTCGCGTGGCCATCCAGGTACAGGATGCTCTTGCCGTCGAAGTGGAACATCGCTTCGCTGTAGTCGCTGGCCCCGATGTGGCTGTGGGTCTCCCAGACATTCTGGCCCAGGGCATCGCCCCATGCCGTCGGCGGATGCGCG
>DPJP01000217.1:0-4151 GCA_003542955.1 Armatimonadota bacterium | reverse complement strand
GCCCTTCTCGAACAGCAGCACGGTCCGCGAGGGAGCCGGGATCTCATCCAGGTAGCACCCGCGCACCGCGTACCATTGCGCCGAGGGCCCCGGCGAGCCAACGGGTCGCTGCGTGTAGTGGGCGATCGCATAGGCGCGCGCCTGCTTGCCGTTGGCATTGGGGTTGGAGCCGCACTTGACGATCTCGGAGTTCTTCATGTACGGCATGATCACGGCATCCCACGTGAGTGCCCCCGCTGCCGTGGGGTTCGAGGGCGGATTGCCGGGGTTATTGTGGGTGATGCACCATGTCGGGATGAAGCCACTGGTGTCGGTGATGTACATCTGGATTGCCTTGCCGAGCTGGGAAAGGTTGCTCAGACAGACGGTCTGGGCCCCCTTCTTCCGGACCTGACTGAAAACCGGGAACAGTATCGCCGACAGCAGTGCGATAATCGCAATGACCGTGAGAAGCTCCACGAGCGTAAAGCCTCTGTGACGCACAAAAGCCCTCATTCAGCATGCACTCCCTCTCATGTCGCCCCGGGTGGACGCAACAGAATCATGACGAATTCGCCGGCCAGTCGCCATACGGCGGTGTCCCGGGGATCTCGCAATCACCGGGCCGGCCCCCGTCGCGAAGGTTCTGGGCGAAGGGGCCACCGCTCTTAGTATACCACTTAACATGCCCATCCAAAAACAGAAAGTTCTTCCCGTCCGTATGGAAGTAGCGCTGGTCGGGGTGCCGGCTGGTTGACTGATGGAAGTTCTCGGCCGCGGCATCCTCCCACGCGCTCGGCAGGTAGGCTCCCTTCTCGATCNNCGACGTTGGAGAAGTGCGAGAACTCGATGCCGCTGACGTAGCGTGGCATCGAGTAGGAGCGGGCATCACGCCGGTACGGGTTGTCGGGGCAGACGAGTATCTGTCGGTTGCGGGAGTATGGGAAGATGAGATCATCCCAACTGCCGACGTAGCCCGGTCGGCGGCCGGAGCCGTCGGGGTTGCCCCCGGCGTGGCTCCACGGAGGCATGAACTCGTCGTAGTCGTCGATGTACATCTTGAAGGCGACGCCGAGTTGGTGGAGGTTTGACTGGCATGAGCTGCGGCGGGCCTTNNGGCATCAGCATCGAGGCCAGGACGGCGATAATCGCGATCACCACCAGCAGCTCGATGAGTGTGAAACCCCGCCGCGGCCGCATCTGCCACATGGCTGTTATCACCTTCCCCGATGTCCGGCATTCGAGTGTCTACTCGGGCCAGTCGCCGGTACCGACGCCGGGGAGTTCGCAGTGCCCCGGCTCGTGGGCCTCATACCCCCCCGGGCAACTGCTGGATGAGTTGAATGCCGCAAATGGCCCGGCGCCTTTGGCGCTCCACTTCGCATGGCCGTCGCAGTAGGCGAAGTTCTTCCCGCCATTGTGCCACAGCGATGTGTTGAGATCGCCGCCGCTGTAGTCGTGCGTCTGGAAGAAGTTCTCGGCCGCCGCGTCGCCCCAGGTGCCCGGCACGTGCGCGCCCTTGTCAAACAGACAGACCGTTGCCGCGGGGTTGGGCATCGCGTCGATCATCTGCCCGCTGACGTAACGCGGCAGCGCGTAGGAGCGAGCGTCTCGGGAGATGTCGTTACTCGGGCAGATCAGGATCTGCTGGTTCTTCATATAGGGCAGTATCACCGTATCCCAGGTGTAGACGCCCTCGTCCACATTGTCCAGCGGGTCAGGGCTCGCGTTGCGCGACCAGGCCCAGAAGGACATCATGCCATCGTAGTCGCCCGCGTACATCGACAGCGCGAGTGCCAGCTGCTTCGCGTTTGACAGGCACTGTGCCTGCCTGGCCTTCGCTCGGGCGCGGGCGAAGACCGGGAAGAGCATCGCCGCAAGCACCGCGATGATGGCTATGACGACANNGGCGATGATCGCGATCACAACAAGCAACTCGATGAGTGTGAACCCAGCCCCGCGCGCCCCGCAATGCATCCGCTGCTGCACGAACACTCCTCCTGCGACGACCACGTGCCGCGTGAAGGAGGCCGGAGGTCTTGTGGCGCCCCCGCGCGGACGCGTGCAGGTCGTCATGGTGTCTGGCGCGCTCATCGTCGGGCGCGCCTGCCATACATGACATTAGACGCGCGACATCGCGTCGCGCGTCCACTGTTTCTGCACTTGTCCGCCACTTTTTTCGCGTGACGTGGTCAGCCGCCGGGCTCAGACTTCCTCCTGGCCGTCCATCGTGCCGATCTTGAGGTCGATGTCGGCGCGGTTGTCGATGCGCTCGACCTGGCCGTCACGGATGTGGACGATGCGGTCGGAGACGTCAATCATCTTCAGGTCGTGGGTCGCGGAGATGATTGTGGTTTCGCTCTCGCGGTTGAGGCGGCGCAGCAGCTCGATGATCTCCTTGCCGGTCTGCAGGTCGAGGTTACCGGTCGGCTCGTCGGCGAGGATGATGGCTGGAGCGTTCGCCAGTGCGCGGGCGACTGCGACACGCTGCTGCTGGCCGCCGGACAGCTCGAACGGCTTGTGGTGGAGCCGATCGCCAAGGCCGACGACATCGAGCAGGAACTGCCCCCGCTCGAGCATCTCGTCGGATGTCATCCCGGCAAAGATCATCGGCAGGGTGACGTTCTCGAGAGCAGTCATAACGGGGATCAGGTTGAACGACTGGAAGATGTAGCCGATCTTGCGGCAGCGGAGCCAGGCCAGCTCGAAGGCGTCGAGCTGCCCCATGTCGACCTCCTCGATGAAGCAACTGCCCTCCGAGGGCTTGTCGAGCCCGCCGACCATGTTGAACAGCGTGGACTTGCCCGACCCGGATGGTCCCATGATCGAGAGGTACTCACCGCGGCGGATGTCGATATCGACGCCGCGCAACGCGGGGACCTCGACGTCGCCCATCTGGTAGACCTTCCAGAGGTTGCGGGTGCGGACGATGTACTCGTGCGTGGTCATCGAGTCATTCCGACCGAGCTTGGGGCGGTTGTCTTCATCGATGCTGCCAAGCCGCTCCATGACGCCGCGCATGTCCTGTCCGCAGTCGGGGCAGACGGTGACCAGACCGGTGGTCTCGATGACTTTGTTGCACTTGGGGCATTCAATCTTGGCCATGTAAGGCTACCTCCTGCTATCTTCGCCGGACTGGTTCGCTCTTAGATTTCGGTTGCCAGGGCTGCCGCCGCGGGCATGCGGGCGGCACGCACCGCGGGGGGAATCGCGGCCAGCATCGAGATGCCGGAGCCGATCGCGAGTGCGAGTAGCATGTAGAGCGCCATCTGCCCCCAGTCCATCTTCGCGGTGATGGAGGGGCCCAGCTTGATCATGTATATCACGAGCATGACGACGTGACCGATGATGACGCCCACGAACGCCCCCAGCAGGCCCAGCACCGCCGTCTCGATGAGGAAGAGACGAACGATGAAGGCATCAAGCGCTCCGAGGCATTTCATCGTGCCGATCTCCCGGAAGCGCTCCGTCACCGACATGAGCATCGAGTTGGTGATACCCACGCCGCACACCAACAGCGACATGACCACGAGCCATGCCGACCGGGCGGCGGTGTCGTCGGCCGCCTGCTCCGTGGGCNNGAGCTGGACGTCCATGGCTTCGATGTCGGCGGCGGGCTTAGCCGTGGCGCCGGCGAGCACTGCCTCCTCCTGGTCGACGGCCATGATCACATTGGTGGTCCAGACCGAGACGAGGAAAGCGATGCCGAGGATGACGCCGCTTGCCGTGATCGCCGCGCGAGCCAGCCGCAGTGTGACATTGCGGATGGCGATGCGGAAGGCGTCACGCCACGGCAGCATGATCTGTCGGCGTACGGTCCCCTGCTCCTGACTTGGCGCCGCTGCGGCTACGAGCCGATCAACATCAATCATCGATGTGCTCCCTGAAGTTTCTTCTCGTCCCGTGCGCACCCTGCACGGGAACCTCGGCGTGACCATGCTCGGTTCCACGCCGACGCGAACAATCCCTGCACGCTAAGGTGGTATTATATGCGACCCCGCAACCTGAAGCAACTGTTGCTTTCGCCGCGCGTGGGTCGTGTTCCTTCTCCCGTGCCGGTGGGTTCGCCGCCGATGCGTCGTTCCCCTTCTTTGCGCCGCGCGGGGAGCTTGTCGCACGCTTCCATGGTCTGCTATAGTGGCGCCGGTGATAATGATGCGGCGACACGCTGC
>DPJP01000511.1:255-5659 GCA_003542955.1 Armatimonadota bacterium | reverse complement strand
AGGTAGACGCGCGCGCGGATGTGCGGTCCCTTGCCGGGCTGAGCCTCGGCGGGGTCCCTCGGCCGAATGAACTCATCCGCCAGTTCGGCGCTCTGCAGCACGGCGATATGCTGCCCGGATACAACGGGGTCGAAGACCTGCATGGGACCGAGCGCGGCGTTCCAGGTGTGCAGTTGGTCTGGCCTCCACACCCCAATCACGACCCGTGCGAGCGTCTTGACGCCGGCCTCCGGGAGACTGAAGACGTAGTGCCGGCGCCCTGTGGAGGGAATGTAGATGCTGTGGTCCTCCAGCCATCGGCCCTGGTCGTCACAAACCCATGCGCGTTCATCAGGCAACCGCGCAGCATGCTGGTCGACCACCACGCTGAGGCCGAGGTACTGCCCGAACTCGTGGCCCTCAAACGCCTTGAACCGGTACAGCTCAACGACTCTGCCGAGCATAGCCTCTGTCGCAACCTCGAGGGGTGTGGGGAGAACGTGTGTGAACAGCACCTGGTCGTCGCGGCTAATGACTCTCAGGGTGATATCGCCCTCCGGATTCTCCGGGCCGACGAACACGGCCACGCCGTCGTAGCGGTTAGGGTCGGCGGTCACTCGGACTTGCTCGCGTGGGAGGTGTGTGATGCGGAACCTGCCATCCGCGCCCGAATACGCCTTACCCAGCAGGAAAGACGGTGGCCGCCGGGACAGCCCCGGCCCCGCGGGGCCGGCGCGAACAGGGACGTTGGTCACCGGCTGCCCCGCCTCATCGACAACGATGCCGTTCACGATCAAGTCGGCAGGTTCGAGGGCGATGTCGCCGAGGTCGGTGCTCTCGCCATCCCGAAGCGGTTCGTGGGCGATCGCGCCCTCTCCGTATCCGGGCATCGTCACTCGCACATTCCAATCCATGCCCGGCCAACATGACCGGAGCGCGAACCGCCCGTCAGGGCCTGCATTGGCGTATGTGGAGTAGCGCCAGTGATCATCGACATCCCCCATCCGGGTCGAGGTATCCCTGAGGTCCGCCCGGACCGAGGCGCCCGCGAGGGGATTGCCATCCGTACCCACGACTCTGCCGATCACCGTTGGCCGGATTGCCGGGGAGAGACGCAGGGTCGTCTCCCCGTCCCGCGATGCGTCGACAACAACGGGTGCTCGTGTCATGTCGTTTCCACGGTAGGCAGCGAGGATGCGCGCCATCGCCGGCTCGCCACACTCGAAGCGCCCTTGTGCATCTGCTGTTGTCCTGATCATCAGCGGGCACAACAGATCAGACACCGATAGCACACGCGCGTGGGGCACCGGAAGGCCCGAGCCATCGACGACGCGTCCGCGCATCGGTGAAAAGCGCACCGCGCGGAAGTCGACAGTGTACGGTGCGTTGGCTTCAGTGAGGGTGAAGGTGACTGCGTTCAGCCCCGGCCTCCCCTCCGCCAGCCACCCGGCCGGCATCGAGGACGCGAGCATGCGGATTTCCCCTCGCGGTGCCCGCAGCGAGTAGGTGCCGTCGGGCGCTGTGCGTACCGTGGGCCACCCGAGTCCGAGACTGGGCTGTTGGGGGCTGTTGCAGAGGATGAGTGCGCCTGCCATTGGCTCGCCGGTATCTCTCGCCGTCACCGTCCCCCGTATCTCGAGGCCGGGGATGACTTCGATGTCCACGCCGTCAGTGACCGCTCCCGATCTGACCGCGACGTCGGTCACGGCCGGGGCGGTGAACTCGGTTGGGTCCTCGTGCAACAATACGGAGCACAGGCCCTGTGGTACACCTGCTATCTCGTAGTTTCCGTGCTCGTCTGTTGTCGCGGAGAGGCCCTGGTCCGCGGTGGTGTACACGCAGACCGCCACCAGTGGCTCGCGGGTCTCGGCACGATACACTCGGCCCCGGATTGTGCCCGACCTCGTGAGGCGCACTTCCTCCGGCTCTGCGCCCGGGAGGCTGGGGGACCGCAACAGCGCCCGGGCCCTCGCGCAGCCCGGCTGCTGCGCGGAGAGCTTGACGCCGATACCGGCCGGGAGATTGCGGATGGTGAAAACGCCGTTGGCGTCGGTTTCGCTCACGAGCATCTCCTGCAGTTGGGCCGGGAGGCCAATGG
Source organism: Armatimonadota bacterium (assembly GCA_003542955.1). Taxonomy (GTDB): domain Bacteria; phylum Armatimonadota; class Zipacnadia; order Zipacnadales; family UBA11051; genus UBA11051. The sequence continues at coordinate 3,582 of DPJP01000511.1, read as the reverse complement.
AGGAACTCAGCTCTCCAATGGAGTCGGGATCGAAGGACGCGGAACGGGTGACATAGTCGATCACCGGCCGGACGCCCGGCAGTGGGTCGCCGCCCGGCCCGCGCACAATACCGCTGATAGGAGCCTCCGGCTCGAGGACTAGCCACAGCTCGGGGTCGGAGAAGACCATGCGGCCTGTCCACGCAAGCCCGTACCCGGGTGCATGGACGCACACGGCAGGCTGAACATCCGCATCCTCCGGCGTCCTCTCCCACTCCGCACGAAAGCGTCCCACAGCGTCTGTCGGGGTCTCCGTGAGCAGCAGCGCCTCACCGCTCCGCCACGCCGTCAGCCACACCTTCGCCCCCGCGGCGGGGCTGCCGTCGGGGTAGAGGACCACGCCGGCGAAGTGGAGCGGGGCGTCATCGGCGCACGCGGTGAGGGCGAAAAGCAGCAGGGCGGCTGTGGCGAGATGTCTGCGCATTGCTGGTAGCTCCTGTGGCATGTCGGTGTCTCACTCCACCTCTATCGCCTTGGTCAACTCCGGCGGGATGGGGATGTTCTCGAAGACGGCCGTGAAGGCGTCTGGGATCGAGCGCGGCGTCACGGTCAGCGAAAGCCACTTCGGCACTTCCGGCTGCTCGTGGTCGCCGAGCGACTGCAGCACTATGCACTGCACGCGGTCGATGGTGCGGCCGCCGGGCGCAAGCTGCGGCAGCAGCCTCAGTGCACTCCGGGCCTCCGCCAGCAATTCGGCCTCCATCGGCTTGAGCGCATCCGGCAGGTCGAGTTCCGTGGTCCCGTCGCGATAGTCGAAGCTCCATGCCTCGTGGAGATCGATGCCCGCATCGGTCTGCGCGGAGGTGACCCGGTAGCGCGTCGTCTCGTCGCACGCGAGGTAGACGCGCGCGCGGATGTATGGTCCCTCGCCGGGATGAACCTCCACGTGCTCCTTCGGCCGAATGAACTCGTCCGCGAGTTCGGCGCTCTGCAGCACGGCGATATGCTGCCCGGATACCACAGGGTCGAAGACGCGCATACGCGTGAAGCTCCCGTCGGGTGCGCGGGTCGTGGGGCCTGACCCGCCGACGATGATCTGGCTCAGTGCCCTGACACCCGCCTCGGGTAGCTCGAAGACGCGCGCGCAGTCGGCCGGAAAGGGCAGGCAGTCGGCAAACGTGCGCTCCAGTTCGCGTCCCTGGTCATCAATCACTGCCACGCCCGGGTAGCGGGTCTCCTCCGCGGCCGTCTCCAGCTTGAGGGCCAGGCCCAGGTACTGGCGGAGCGTGCCTCTCATGTCAAAGCCCTTGAAGCGGCATATCTGCAGCAGTTGCGCGTTGAGCTTCTCCGCTTTCGCCTCCGGGGGATCGGGGAACACGTGCGAGAACAGCATCTGGCGATCGAGTGGGATAACCCTCAGGCGGATTGGCTCATCCGGCGGCTCCGGGCCGAAATGGACGCGCGCACTGGAGTGTCCAGAGGTATCTGCGTAGACCACCAGGGGCGCCGACGGGAGGTCGCTGAAGCTGAAACGACCCTCGCGATCAGACGCGGCCATCTTCCGGCGGCTGAACGGGCGACCTTGAGCCGGCCTCACCTCGACCGGCACGTAGGGCGCCGGGTCGCCGCCCTCATCCACCGTGATGCCGCTGAAGGTGAGGTTGGCCGGGTCAAGGACGATGTTGCCAAGATCGCGCCGCTCTCCGGGGCTGAGGGCTTCGTGTGTGCTGTGGATTTCGGCGTGCCCGGGCGCTCGAACCCATGTCGCTACCGGCATCCCGGGCCAGCACGCAGGCACGCTGAAATGGCCCTGGCCATCGCTTAACGCGCCGACCGTGTACCACCAGGGCATCAACACCCGTGAAGGTCCCCAGTTCTGTGGGGTGCCCATGCGTATGACGTCCACGCGGATGACAGCCCCGAAGATGGGGTCGCCGCTGGTGCTCACGATGCGCCCGCTGACCGTGGCCCGCGCCCCGTTGCTCAACCGCAACTCGACCTCCGTTGTGTGAGCGAGTTCCACCACCTCCGGGTCGAGTGTCATCGCGTCACCGCGGCATGCGCGGACCGTGCAAGGGGAGCTGGGATCAAGGTTCTCGAAGCTGAATCGCCCGGCGCCGTCTGTGAAGGCCGTCTGCAGCATGCCGGACCCGCGCTCCTGCTGCAGCAGGACCCGGGCCTGCGGCGCGGGCGCCCCATCCGGCCCAAGCACACTGCCCGACAGCGAGCGCCCGCGAACGGCGTGGAAGTCTGCAACATAGGGCGCGCTATCGGCAGTGAGCGTGAAGCGCCGGCGCTCGCCGCCACCCGTCTCCGTAGATCGCCACCCGCGCGGCATGGAGAAGAGGCGCACCGTCGCCGGACCTTCGGGTGCCCGCAGCGAGTAGGTGCCGTCCGGGCCGGTCGTGACGAGTGGCCACGCGATCCCCGCCTCTGGCTGCTGCTGGGTGGTGCAGCAGATCGTCGCACCCTCGACGGGGGCACCGGTGTCGACATCGGTGACCCTCCCGCGGATCTCGAGGCCGCGGATGATCTGGAGGTCGACGCCCTCTGTGACCTCGCCGACCCTCACATCGACATCATCCACAGTTGCCGCAGTGGACTCGGCAGGCTCCTCGTGAAGGTAGACCAACCATCTCCCCTCGGACACGCCCAATGCCTCATACCTGCCCTCGGCATCCGTAACGGCCTTGATCCGCGAGTTCATACCCCCCCGCACCTGCACTCCTGCCACGGGCTTCCGGGTTACGCTGTCGGTCACCCGGCCGCGGACCGTGCCACCGGGTGTCAGACGCATGCCGAGGCTGATAGGGTTGCCCGTAGCGAGGTCGAGCCACTGCAGCCGAAGCGATCCGGTGCCCAGGTTCGGGTCGCTCGCCGACACCGTCATCTCGACGCCCGCGGGCAAGCCATGCACGCCGAACACCCCGTCTCCATCAGTCTCGGAGACCACTGTGTCCTCGATCTCTGGCGGGAGTTGGGCTGAGAAGAAGGACAAGCCACCGATGCGCTCGGGGTCGAAGCCTGTGACGTGACTGAGGTTGCCTATCTCGGGCCGCACGCCGGCAAGCGGGCTGCCATCGGGAGCGGTCACCATGCCGCGCATCACGACTTCCGGCTGGAGCACCAGTCGCATCGCCGGGTCGCTCATCCAGATTCGGTCGGTCCAGGCGTAGGCATAGCCGTCGGCACGCGCGAAGATGTTGTAGGACCCGCCAAGTGCCGACTTGCCTAACGCCGGCGCGGTGAACGCGAAGCCCCCATCGGCGGCGGCTGTGACTGTATCTTTCACGACCGTCGCTCCGCTCTGCCAGGTAGAGAGCCACACCTTCGCCCCCGCGGCGGGGC
>DPJP01000511.1:0-245 GCA_003542955.1 Armatimonadota bacterium | reverse complement strand
AATCAACAGGAGGACGACAGCGGACGCACAGAGACGACGCATGCGGGACACCTCCGCCGGATGCCGGAGCCAATCCCCTCCGCGCCGCCTCCACATGCTCGCGACAGGTCAGTAGTGAGGTCGCGTTCTGTTAGATACTTCACTGCGCGGGCGTGTTCCACCTTTCTTCTGGCGGGGGGAGAGGGGCCTCGGGCGAACGGGACACGCAACGGAAGGGATCATCCAACCGGGGCCGGATGGGACCC
>DPJP01000406.1:3946-5789 GCA_003542955.1 Armatimonadota bacterium | reverse complement strand
GGGCGTCGGGCAAGGACGAGTTGCTCGAGCACCCTGGCGAGCTTGGCGCCGCTGTCGTTGTTGGTATCGGGAAACGGTGTCGTGCAAGGATGCCCGACCTACCCGGCCCGGGCGCTGGAGGTATGTCCTCAGTTACAGGGAAAAGGTTGTGTACTTAAGTATCATCAGGGCGGAGGGTGAGAGAAGTCGATGCGTGGCATGCGGATGGGGCCGGACCGCACAATCGGGGGCATGCAGAGGACCTTCGGGTTGCACCGGCAGTTCGGGGAGGAGGGCGAGCGGCCGGAGCGGCCGATCACGATGGCGGAGGTACGCCGCGTGTTCGGCTACTTCATGCCGTACTGGGGGCAGTGGCTCATCATCCTGCTATGCATCGCCGCGACTTCGGGGCTGGGGGTGCTGCCTCCGCTGTGCGTGCGGGCCATCATCGACGAGGCGATCCCGAGTAAGAACGCCGACCTGCTGCACCTGATGGTGGGCGCCATCGTCGCGCTGACGCTCGTCTCGGGCCTGATCAGCGTGCTGCAGAACTACCTGAACGCACTCGTGGGCCAGGGGATTATGTACGACCTGCGCAACGAGCTGTACGGGCACCTGCAGCGGCAGTCGCTGGGCTTCTACACGACTACGCGGGCGGGGGAGATTGTCTCGCGGCTGAACAACGACGTCGCGGCGGTCAACGAGGTCGCCACGGGCACCGTCGTGCAGGTCGCGAGTCACGTATTCACACTGGTGGCGACGCTGATTGTGATCTTCGGGATGAACCCGTGGCTGGCGCTGCTGGCTATCGCGGTCGTCCCGACCTTCTACCTGCCCACACGGATCGTCGGCCGCATCCGACATCGGCTCTCGCGGCAGACGCAGGAGGAGCAGGCCGAGCTGGTATCATTCATGGAGGAGCGACTCAACATCGGGGGCATGGTGCTTGCGAAGATCTTCGGGCAGTCGGCCGCCGACGCGAACTACTTCGCCCGGCGCAACCGCAGCGTCATGGACCTGAACGTGAAGCAGACGATGGCGGGGCGCTGGCTCTTCATGGTGCTGTCTGTGTTCAGTGTCATCGGGCCGGCCGCAATCTACCTCTACGGCGGCCACCAGGCGATCCGTGAGGAACTGACGGTTGGGACGCTGATTGCCTTTGTGGCATACCTGACCAATCTGTACAGGCCGATAGGCGGACTGGCCAACGTCTATGTGGCATTCCAGGGAGCGCTGGCGGTGTTCCAGCGTATCTTTGACTACCTCGATCGCTCGCCTGATGTCGAGGACAGGCCGGGCGCGAGTGCGCTTGCCGGGGTGCGTGGCAGCATCAGCTTAGAGGGCGTGTACTTCGCCTACCCGCGGGCAGACGCGCCGACAGGCGGGGCCAACGGTGAGCCGCCGCCTGAGAGACGGTGGGCACTCGAGAACGTGAGCTTCGAGATCGAGGCGGGGCAGAGGGTTGCCCTCGTGGGGCCATCCGGAGCGGGCAAGACCACTATCACATATCTGCTGCCGCGGTTCTACGACCCGACTGAGGGGCGCGTGACGCTGGATGGGCACGACCTGCGCGACATCGCGCAGGAGAGCCTGCGCTCGCACTTCGGGGTGGTGACTCAGGACACATTCCTGTTCCATACGAGTGTGCGTGAGAACCTGCTGTACGCACGGCCCTCCGCCACCGAGGATGAGATGGTCTCCGCGTGCCGCTCCGCGAATATCCACGAGCTGATCAGCGACCTGCCTGAGGAATATGGCACCATCGTCGGCGAGCGCGGGTTCCGGCTTTCGGGTGGCGAGAAGCAGCGGCTGGCGATCGCGCGGGCGCTGCTGAAGGACCCGCGCATCCTGATCCTGGATGAGG
>DPJP01000406.1:3684-3868 GCA_003542955.1 Armatimonadota bacterium | reverse complement strand
TCATCGCCCACCGGCTCTCGACGATTCTGACCGCGGACAAGATCGTGGTTCTCGACCACGGGAGGGTCGTCGAGCAGGGCAGCCATGAGAGTCTCATCGGGCTTGATGGCCTGTATGCATCACTCTACCGGCGGCAGTTCGAACGGGGCGCGCGCGCGCACGTCGACGCTGACGGGTAAGTTCA
>DPJP01000406.1:0-3670 GCA_003542955.1 Armatimonadota bacterium | reverse complement strand
TCAGGCGCCTGCGGAGCAGTGGCTTCGTGAGCAGGCCAGGAGAGGGCGGATGGTGAAGTGCCATTGCATCCAGCGCGCCGGCGGCGCTCCATGAAGGCGGCGAGGGGTGGAGCGTGGTCGGCGGGGCTGTCGCCGGTCGGCGGTCAGTCAGATTGACTGAGTTGCGCACGGAATTCTTGACAGCCTCCGCATGGATGTGTATAGTGCCTATGTCTTGGGTCGCCAATGCGGGCCGGGACCATCGATAGGGCAGCTAGCAGAGTCGGATGAAGGCTTGATGAAGGGACGTACCTCACTCTCAAGCTGGAGACGAACGACTAGCTGAGAGCCAAATGGAGGTACGTTTCCCCATGCCTACAGGCAAAGTCAAGTGGTTCAACGATCAGAAGGGCTTCGGCTTCATCGAGACGGAGGGCTCAGACGACATCTTCGTCCACTTCTCGGCAATCTCCGGTGAGGGCTACCGGTCACTGAACGAGAATGACGAGGTCGAGTTCGAGATCGTCCAGGACGCCAAGGGTCCCCGTGCTGAGAACGTCAGAGTGATCTCCTGACGCCTGCCGACACGCCGTGGCAGCCGCCGCGGCAGCCGTGTGCAGCACGCACTTGACATGCGCCCCAGTCGGAGCGCGTGTCTTTTTATTGACACTGCCACGGAGATGTGCTATGCTCATTTCGTTCCGGGGCCCACGGGCCACCGGGACAACGTCAGAAGCAGCTAGCAAAGTCGGATCAGCGCTTGGCCGGTGCAGGAACACAGACGTACCTCACTCTCAAGCTCGGTGCGAATGACTAGCCGCAACTTGAGAAGGAGGTGCGTTTTTTCATGCCTACAGGCAAAGTCAAGTGGTTCAACGACCAGAAGGGCTTCGGTTTCATCGAGACCGAGGGCTCCGAGGACGTGTTCGTCCACTTCTCGGCCATCGCCGGTGAGGGCTACAAGTCCCTCGCCGAGAACGATGAAGTCCAGTTTGACATCGTTACCGATGCCAAGGGCCCGCGTGCCGAGAACGTCATCGTCATCAGCTAAGTCGGACCATTCCTCTTAGCAACGACCGACCCCCATCCTCATCGGGTGGGGGTCTTCACGTTTCTGCCCCCGGAATGTCGGAAAGGTCTCCGACGCCCGCGTGTCTAATGTGTTTGTGGAGGGAAGTCCTCGTCGGGGACCCCGATCAACGACATGGAGCAGTGATACGCGATGCGAAGACTCAGACTTGCGCCGAGCGCCCTGATTTCCGCAGCGGTTGCATGCCTGGTGCTGGACGGCTGCCACGGGGGGCGCGATTGCATCAGCCCCACCTCGAGTGACGCGCAGGGCTGGGCGTCCCCTCTGCAGACGACCCTGCTGGGCGACATGGACGGTGACGGACTGCCCTCCGTCAGCGACGCGATCTCGATCCTGCGGATTGTCGTGGGCTTCGCGGAGTTGACGCCGGTTGCCGACTGCGACGGCGACGGAGTGGGCGGGGTCGCAGACGCCATCATGGTGCTGAGGTGTGTAGTGGGGCTGCTCGACTGGCCTATCGGCTACGGCGGTCGACTGGGACCGGACGGGCAGTGGCTTCTGCTCGTCTCGGCGGGTAGCTTCACGATGGGGAACGATGGTGACGTTGCGAATGAACGCCCGGCTCACGAGGTGTCCCTGGACGATTTCTGGATTGGTCGGTGTGAGGTCACCAACGAGCAGTACGCGGCGTTCCTGAATGGGGCGGTTTCGCCTGATGTTGAGAACTGGCTTGAAGTCTCTGACGAGGACTGCGGCGTCGAGCTTGTGGGGAGCAGCTACCAGGCGAAAGACGGGCTGGAGGACTACCCGGTTGTCGAGGTGAGTTGGCACGGAGCGACGGCATACTGCGAGCACTACGGCTATTCGTTGCCGACGGAGGCGCAGTGGGAGTATGCGGCTCGCGGGCCGTCGGGCTCCGAGTACCCCTGGGGTGACGTGTGGGATGCCGACCGCTGCTGCAATACGGGGAACCGGGGACCCGGGGGCAAGGCGGCTCCGGTGGGCAGCTATCTGGACGGGGCAAGTTGGTGCGGAGCGCTGGACATGGCCGGGAACGTGTGGGAGTGGTGCGCGGACTGGTACTCGGCCACCTACTACCAGGTCAGCCCCGTGGAGAATCCCCCAGGGCCCGATGATGGTGTCGCGCGGGTGTATCGTGGCGGGTCGTGGCTGTTGGGCGAGGACTTCTGCCGCGCCGCCCGTCGGGTGTCCGGCGCGCCGGCGATTACCTGGGACGACGGCGGTCTGCGCGTTGCCCAGGCGGTGGAGGGGCAGTAAGCGCGCGCGGCTGCTGTGTTCACTTGTGCTCGAGGCGCAGCACACCGTCCCAGTCTGGGCCGGGCGGGGTCTGGATAAGCTCATTGCATCTTTGCAGGTAGACGGCCGCAGGTCCGTCGGCAGGGAATGTGGCCATGGCTCGCTCGAATGCTTCGGCGGCCGCCGTCCACTCGCGCCGGAGGTACAACTGCAGACCGGCCTCGAAGAGCATCACGAGACGCCCTGCCTCCTTGCTTGAGGGGTCGGCAGCATTGCAGATAAGTTCGAAGATGCTCACGGACTCCTGCTTCCCCTTCACCGCGACCGCGCCCAGCGGCCTGTACACGAAAGCGTCGCCTGCGCTGTCTCTGGTCGCTTCACTCACGATGATAGACGTGCCGTAGACCTTGTTGACGGCCTCGAGGCGTGATGCGAAGTTGACGCCGTCACCGACGGCGGAGTAGTTCATCCGCTCGGCTGAGCCGACGTTACCGACGACGGTCTCGCCGGTGTGGATTCCCCATCGCGTCGGGAAGCACATCGTCCCCTGCGCTTCCCATGCCGGATTCAGGGTGCCGAGCCGTGCCCTGCCGGCCAGTGCAGCCCGGCAGGCATGGACCGCGTGTTGCTCATCTCTGGCCGGCGCCCCCCAGAAGGCCATGATTCCATCACCCATGTACTTGTCGACAGTCCCACCGTGCTCGATGATGAGGCGGGTGATTTCATCCAGGTACTCGGAGAGGTGCACCATCAACTCCTGCGGGGGCATGCCTTCGGACCTGGCGGTGAAGTCGGTGACGTCGGAGAAGAGCAGAGTCAACTCGCGGGTCTGGCCACCGAGACGGGCGTCCTCACCGGTCTCGATGAGCTGCCGAACCAGTGTGGCCGGTACGTACCTGCGGAACGAGCGCAACCCGGTTTTCATCGCCGACACCGCGTCCTCCATGAGTTGTATCTCGCGGATAGGCGAACTGATGGTGGTCTCATCATCGAGATCGAGGTTCCGAATGCGCGTGGTCGCCTCCGTGAGACGCACAATGGGCTGCGAGATGCTCCGGGAGAGGAAAGTCGTAGCGATGACGGCGACGGCGAGAATGAGCAATGAGATGAGCATGACGCCACGGTCGGCGGCTTCCAGGGGGCCTGTAAAGTCATCCTCAGGCACGACTACGCCGATGGTCCAGTCCTTGCCAATGCTCGCGGTGAGCGGCTTGTAGGNNATGTAGCGCTTGTTCTGATGCGTGAATGTGAAGCGCGGCCGCCTGGTCTGCGTGTACTCGAGCAGTGATGCGCCGACCCACGCCTTGGAAAGCTCGTGGACGCGGACCGGGCGAAGTCCATTCTCGCCCTGGACTACGACACCCTCGGCGTGGGGGTATGCGACCACTTCGCCGTTGGCATCGA
>DPJP01000407.1:278-3613 GCA_003542955.1 Armatimonadota bacterium | reverse complement strand
TCGGGGTACTCCTCGAGCACACCCTCGACCACCGCGTTGGCCCATGTGAAGTAGCGATCCGAGCAGTCACGTCGGCCCAGGAAGTTGTTCTCGCCGGTATCCATCGCCTGACAGGCCTCGCACTCGCAGTGGCCGCTCGAGTCATTGACTCCGAGCGAGTAGGAGATGATGCCGGGGTTCTTGGCGAAGTACTCCTTAATGTTCTTGATGGCCTCCTCGACGCTGCCGGGGGCGGTGAAGCACGGCTGCCAGCCGTGGACGGAGCTGTCCCTGGGCAGGAAGCGCTGCCCGCCCTTGATCGGGAAGAACTCCGGGTGAGTGGCCGTATAGGTCTCGGGTGGGAAGAGGTGGATAAGATTGTGGTGGAAGCCGACGCGGCCGTGCATGCGCAGCCGCCGCGCCCACTCCCCGCCCGCGCCCTTGTAGCCGCTCATCAGGCGGGAGAAGAACTTCGGCTCATCGCGAACCGGATCGGCGGGCACAATAAGCTCCGTTGCAGCCGGGACATCATCGCCATCCGGGCCCGGCAGCAGCCATCGCACACCGACATAGCGCTCGAGGAACTCATACACGCCGAACTCGGTGCCCCACGGCGTCGGGCCGAGAATGGCCATCGCGTCGTTCTCGGGGAAGGCAATGACAAAGCCGTCGCCGTCGAGGCCCTCCGGCAGCAGAGCGTGGTTGAGCGCATAGTCCGTCTGCCCGATGTAGATGCGCGACGGGAGACCCTCAGGAACCGGCTCGCCCTCTGTGACGACGGGCAGCGTGGCGCCGGTGGCCTCGAGCACATACTTCGACAGCAGGCCGGCGGCCGTAGTCACCTGCTCCGGCGCGCCCGCTCCGACCACTACCGCCGCCAGCGGCTTGCCGTCAAAGACGACGGTGACATCGGCCGAGCAACTCAGGCAGCAGCCAAGCAGCAGGGCGACAGTCAGACACGCAGCAATCACCTGGATCGTGAATGTAGGCATAGCCTGTCTCCTTTTCGGTGTGTCGGGTTGAGGGGCGAGCGCGGCCCGCCGTACCTGCGTCACCCCATCTCGATGATGATGAGGTCATACACCTCGAGCACGGGTACGGTCAGCCACACGCCGCCGTCGATGGGCTCCATCCGCACATCCACACCGCGCGCGGAGCGGACGCTCGCCACCTCGCCGGAAGTCAGTTCTATCTCGATGTCATGCACCGGGATCAGCTCGCACATCGGCCGCTGCATGTCGGCGGTGTTGTTGACTAAGTGCAGCACGATGCGCTTGTGCTCTGGCTGCGTGTAGCACTCGACCTCGACGGTGCGCGGCGCCCGCACACGGACGGGCAGCGGCTCGCCGTGCGCCCACTTCACCACATCGACAAGCAGTTGCTCGAGGTCCTCCATCCGGTAGACGCCGTAGAACTCCGAGAAGAGCCCTGCGAGGTAGGCCACCCGCCCTGCAGGTTGGCTGCACACGATTGCGGGCCACTCGGAGGTCCCCGCGGGCTTCGTGTACACCTTGCCAATGGGGTTCATGTAGTAGCCTGCCGCCTCGGTCGCATCAGTGGGGACCACCTGCAGCGCGTTGACGGGCCGGGCCAGCCACCGGCCCTCGTGGAAGCTGCCCAGCAGCGGGTGAGCGGCATCGCCGAGGTTGATGTACTCCTCGACCGTGGCGGGCTTGAAGGCGCCGGCAATCTGCCCGATGCCCAGCTCGGCGCGGAGAGTGCTATCAGTCTCATTTCCGCGCTCGTCGTACTCGCCGGCTTCGAACTCCCCGACCAGGTTGCCGCCCTCGGCGACAAAGCGGGTGATCGCCGCCTTCTGCGCCTCGCTCAGGCAGGAAGCGTTGCCGATGATGAGTGTCTTGTACCTGCTCAGCGAGCCGTCGGTGAGGCCCGCCTCGAGGATGACATCGAAAGGCACATGCTGCCTGCTGAGCGCATTGAACCAGCCGCGGTAGGTGTCGCCCTGCCACTTGTCGCAACGCTGCTTGCGGGCCGCCCAGTCCACGACGACCTCGCCGCTGCCGCTCTTGAAGGTCAGGTCCTGCTCGTGGCCCGCCTCGACATCGGTGAACAGCTCCCCGATGCGCGATATGTAGTACTTCGAGCTTTGCCCTGAGTACAGCAGCGCGATATCGGCCATCGACTCGGCTGCGGTGCAATAGGGCTCGACCGACCGGAGGAAGCCGTTGATCTCCCGCATCGGCTCGATGGTCTCCTCACGGGCATTCTCGATAGAGTACTCGAAGGCGGCCAGCCATGTGCCGGCCCCGCAGGCAACCGTCTGCGCGCCGGCCAGCACCGTCTCAATCCGCGGCAGCGGCAGATAGTGCCATGTGCCGAGGCAGTGGTGCACAAAGACGATTGCGGGCTTGTTGCCGGCGACGAGGTGCTTGGCGGCCATCGACCAGAAGAGCGTCTCGGTGTGGTGCCCGAGGTGGTAGAAGGCCTCCGCTCCGTTGAACTGCTGGTACGGGCCGACGGCGGCGATATCGCGCGCCACACGCCATGCTCCGCCGTGCCAGCTCCCGGCATTGAGGAAGATAACGCCATCGGGGTTGATCTCCCGCATCGCGTCGCCGGCATCCTTCAGAAAATGCGCCATCGACTGCTCACGGAAGTCGACGAACTCCTTGAAGAGCGGGTCGGCCCAGTCCTCGTCGCGCGGCTGCGGCCGCCCGTACTGCTCGGTGAAGCGCGCCACGCAGGCATCGCAGTAGCAGCAACCCGGGAACACGACCGGCCCATCGAGGAACACGCCGTCGAGGCCGGTCTTCATGGCCTCGCGGACCAGGTCGAAAGCCCAGTCGCGCCAGCCGGAGTTCACACACAGCGTGGTACCGGAGCCGTAGAGCGGGTTGACATCCCCGTAGGCGCGCCCGTCGGCCATGATCTGCAGCCAGTCGGGGTGCTGCTTGCCGAACTCATACGAGTACCAGTGCATATTCAGGTATGAGAGCGGGTGGATGCCGTGGGCTTTCGCATGCGGAACGTACTCGCGCAGCATGTCGAAGTCGCCGAGGTCGGGGTACTTGGTGAACTTCTCGGTATTGAACGTGGTGGTCCAGCCCATGCCCGGAGCGATGCCGGGCGCGCCGATGACCCACTCGCAGTTGATATTCCAGACTTCGGCCTTCTCGCGCGCAATCACATCGAGGTCGCGGTCCTTGATCCGCGCAAGGTCGGCCATCCACTCATGCCGGCCCATGCGGATTGGCTTCTCCCACCATTTCAGCTCACTCATGGTGCTCTGTCTCCCTGCTGTGAAACTCCATGCATACATGGCCGAGTTTCGCCGCACGGGGAGCCTGAACCTGCGCAGGAGGGCAAGGGCTATGAACGACTGGGGTCAGGTCTTG
>DPJP01000407.1:0-195 GCA_003542955.1 Armatimonadota bacterium | reverse complement strand
ACGTGACCCCCACTCGCACAGGGGCTAATGACGTCGGACCCCGGCAGTGTCAGGAGTTCTGATGCTGGCGCGCATGGGAGAGTGAGTGGGTGGAACAGGGCCGGCCGCCTGCCAGAGCGTCTCTGCCGCCAGACGTGCGGCGGTCTGTATAGGAAGGGAGTTGGCAGAAGCTTGAATCGCACGAGCCCCTGAGCG
>DPJP01000467.1:6911-24111 GCA_003542955.1 Armatimonadota bacterium | reverse complement strand
GACTGATCTCCATCAGCGTTGGGGGACGGTCTTCCACGGCTACTGCCTCATGGGCAATCACTACCACCTGGAGATTGAGACGCCCGATGGCGCTCTGAGCGGGCCAATGAAGTCTCTCAACCACCGCTACGCCTCCTACCTCAACTGGCGACTCGACCGCCGCGGGCATCTCTTCGACGGACGGTTCAAGAGCGTCATCGTGGATGCGGATACCTACCTGCATCAGGTGAGCCGCTACATTCACCTCAACCCTGTCCGCGCCGGCATCGTGTCGCATCCTGCCGACTACCGCTGGTCAAGCTACCGCGCCTTCGTCGGCCTGGCAACGCCACCGCCATGGCTCGCAACGGACTTGACCCTCGCCCGCTTCGGGCATACTGAGCCCCAACAGCGTCAGGCCTACCGTGACTTCGTCGAGACGGCGGACGAATTCGTGCAGAACCCACTCGCTCATGCCGTGCACGGTTCTGTCCTCGGCTCGCAGCAGTTCACAGAGGCAGTACTCGGCGCACTCAGCGCCGACTCGGCAGAGCCCCGTATTCCGAAATCCGACGGAGTGGCCCCCAGCACGTGCCTGAACGCGATCTGCCAGGCCGTGGCAGCCGAGTACGGCGTATCTGCGGATGTCATTACGCGGAAAGGCCTCTGCGGGGTTGAGCCGCGACAAGTCGCCATCTACATTGGTGCTCGCCGTTGCGGCCACAGACTGGCCGATGTGGGCGCCTATTTCGGTGGCGTGGGCCGGAGCGCAGTGCACGAGGTCTGTAGACGCATCGAGTGCAGAATCAGCGCAGAGCCCGACCTCGCGTGCAAGATTGAACGGCTGGTGTCAGGCACTGGGTGTTCAATCCTGGATGATTGACGCCGGATATGGAGCCAACTGGGGAGGAGAGAGCCGCTTGCCCGATGCAGATCGCACAGGAAAGCATGACAGGCTGCTCGACGACATCATCGAGCAGGAGCGCACCAGCACCGGCCGCGTCGGCCCCATAGCAGTGATCAAGACGCTCAGGGAGCGCACCGGCCTCGGCCTCAAGGATGCCAAGGATGCCGTCGACGACTACTTGGCCCGCCATCCCGGGCGCATAGACCTCGCGCCTCCCACACCCAGCGCCAAAGCAGGTTGCGGTGTGCTTGCTGCCATACTCGTGCTCTCGGCGCTGATGCTCGCCGCGATGGCCGTCCGCGCCGATGACCGGGGAGATGAGACTGTGAAGCGCGACTTTGCAGGCGAATGGGCAGCACGCGAGTTACACACCGTGCCGATTGCCTACCGCAACGACGGTTTCAGCCAGTTCTTCCGCGTCGGGCCGCTGACCCGGCAGCAGCTTGAGCAGAGCGAGATCGACCCGCTCGCGAACTCGCATGCCACCATTCTCGTCTGGGGCCTTGGACCCGGCAGCGTCTTCTGCTTCGACACGAAGGCCGGCCAGGTCTTCGGGGAGCCGCTGACGGAAACGCAACTGGCCATGCTGCGCACCAACGATCGCTGGGTCCACAAGAACGTCACGGGGCTCATCGAGCAGGGCAACTGTCCGCTGAAGGTCGCCGTCGAGCGCGGGCACGAACTCGGTCTCAAGGTCTTCGCCCGCCTCGAGATGCAGCACGAGTACGGCCCAGTCAGCGACGATAACTGGATGTGGGTCGGCCTCGTCGGCGACTTCAACAAGCTCCACCCCGAGTACCGCATCCCCGGCACGGCCCAGTTGGACTTCAAGCACCAGGAGGTCCGCGACTTCAAACTCGCCATCCTGCGTGAGGCCGCCGAGGCCGGCGCCGACGGCCTCGCACTCGACTTCGTCGTCTACCCGCCATACTTCGAACTCGCCGATGCCGCCATCATGACGCAGTTCATCCGCGAGATTCGCGCGATGCTCGATGATGTGGGGCAGAAGCAGGGGCGGCGCCTCGAGCTGATGGCTCGCGTCCCCTTCGAAAGCTATGATGAGTACGGGCTCGACTGGCAGACCTGGATGCGCCAGGCGCTGATCGACTACATCGTGCCCAGCCACCTGCGCCCCAACAGCCACTTCGACATCCGCATCGAGCAGTTCGTCGACCTCGCGCAACAGACGGGCGCGAAAGTCTACCCGACGCTCTGGCAGGCGCTGGGCTTCGTCACCACCGACCAGGACCCGAGCAGTGAGAAGGCCGGCAAGCGCAAGTACGACAAGCCCAAGACGCAGGGGATGTACAGCGCCCAGGCGCTGCTGTTCCATCGTGCCGGCGCCGACGGTCTGCAACTTGGGTTTGCCACCTGTCATTACGGGTCAGCGCCCTGGCTCGATGACCTCGCCGACCCGCAGAAGCTGCTCTACGCGGACAAGCACTACATGGTCGACCCGATCACGATCCGCCCCGGCACATTCGCGACCAACAACGTCGAAGGCCGCCAGAGGGGCGAGCACACCTATGGCCTGCGGATCGCCGACGACGTCGCCGCGGCGATTGCGGAAGGGCACACCGTGAACGCCCAACTCGTGCTCAACATGCGCCCCCTGTTCCCCGGCGAGCGCGTGGACGTCCTCATCAACGGCAACGGTCCGGTGAGCTTCTCAGGTGATACCGAAGACGCCGCCGCACGCCGGGGCGCCGATGCTATCGACCCCAGTAAGCGCTCCCATGCCACGTTCGTCTTTGATCGGGATTGGTGGAAGCGCGGCGAGCACATGGTCCCGATGCCCGCCGACTGGTGGCTGCTGGGCGACAACAGCATCCGCGTGGTCTATTCGGCCTCCACCCTCGCCGCCGACAACCCCTTCTCTCTCACCTGGATCGAGACGCTGCTGGACTACGACCGATAGCAGCGGCATGTCAGCACATATTGAGCAGCCGCCCTCCGATAGTGACGCTGCCTGCCGGGGGAAGTAAGGTCCCTGCTTGGCCGATGGAGAACACACCGCATGTACGCCGTCACCGAACCCCGTCACCCGGATGCGATTCAAGCTCGACCAACCCAGGAGGCACACGCAATGCGCACGATCATAGCTCTGATGCTGACTCTCACCCTCGCCGCCGGCGTTTCCGCCGAGGGCCTCGAGCAGTGGCCGCCCACCGACTACCTCGTCCGCAGTATCGTCGAGCGCGTCCCGGACATCCTGAAGGCCTACCACGCGGAGACAGGCCGTTTCGGCACGGAGCCGTGGATATGTGGCGACCAGGATCGCATCTTCCCTCTGGCCGCCGCGTGGAGCTACGAGCACCCGGACAACCCGTTCTACCATTCCGATGAGGTGCTCGCCGCGGTCGCCGGTGGCGGCGTCGCACTCGTCGAGGCCCAGGATGAGCTGGGACGCTGGCGCTTCGACAAGAAGGACGGCTCTTACTGGGGCCAGACGTACATGGCGTGGACCTACTCGCGCTGGATACGCGCCTACCTGTTGGTGCGTGATGCCCTGCCCGACGACGTGAGGGCGACCTGGGAGCGGGGCCTGCTGCTCGGCTATCGCAACATCGCGCAGGGCTATCCCCAGTCAGGCGTCCACAACATCCCCGTCCACCTCGCCGCGAGCGTGTTCATTGCCGGCGTGGCCTTCGACGATGAGGACTGGCAACGGCGGGCGCGGGAGTTCATGCCCAAGGCCATTGCCGCCCAGGACCCAGCCGGCTTCTGGTCGGAGCACCAGGGCCCGGTTGTCATGTATAACTACGTCTACTCCGAGGCGCTCGGGTTCTACTACCACTTCGCGCAGGACCCGCAGGTGCTGGAGGCGCTGCGGCGGGCCGCCCACTTCCACTCAGCCATCCTGTGGCCGGACGGGAGCGCCGTGTCCTGCATCGACGAGCGCAATACGTACTCATCGGCCGTCCGCATCGGCAACCCCGGCTTCGCTCACACGCCTGAGGGGCGTGGCTACCTGCTCGCACAGCTGCGCCGCCATGCCGGGGAGAGCATGAGAACCATTGACGCCGACATGGCCGCCGCCATTCTGCTCTACGCGAGCGAGGGCGATGTGATCATGCCCGAGGAACTCGGCGAAGGCGGCGTGGTGACCCTCGGTAACAATGACGCGCTGATCCGCCGCACTGACGACTGGTGCTGGGCGCTGTCGGGCTATGCCGCCGAAGTGCCCAACAACCGCTGGATCCAGGATCGGCAGAACCTGATGGATGTCTTCCATCCAGACCTCGGCCTCGTCGCCGGCGGTGGCAACACCAAGCTGCAGCCGTACTGGTCAACGTTCACGGTGGGTGACGTGTCGCTGCTGTCCCACACACCGGGCGATGAAGACCCCGACTTCACCCCCGATATCGATCTCGCATGGGTCCCGCACAGCATCACCCTGGGCCGCGACGGCGACACCACGCGCCTGGAGGCGGGGTTCATCCCGCGCACGCGCCTGCAGGGTGATGATCTGCTGGCGGAGGGCTTTGAGAACGCAGCCGTCGGTGGTCTCCCCGACGGCTGGAGCATATTCGCAAACGCGGGCACCATGGAGGTGACCGGGGAGCAGGCTTCAGAGGGCAAGCAGGCCCTGAGGTTCATCAATGATGACGACCACAACAGCCTGGGGCTGCGCAGTCCGCGCGTGGAAGCCGAGCCCGGTGCCCTCTACTATGCCGAAGCCGGATGGCTGGCAGAAGCGGGCAATGACGCGGCTATCTACCTCGAGTTCTGGAACGCCGACGGTGAGCGGATGCAGGAGGGGATGGGCAGCGTCACCGTTCCCGGCCGCGGCGAGTGGACGCGCAGGAGCGTGACTTCGCGCGCGCCCGAGGGCGCCGTCGGCGTTACGACGCTGCTCTACAGCGCCATCGCTTCTACTACCAGGGGTCACTTCGATCAGGTGGTGCTCGGGCGATTCGTGCCGGGGCAGGAGGTCGGAGAGCGCGCCCGGTGCTCCCTGGATGTCCGCACCGACGGCGACGACCTCCTGCTGACCTACCGTGGCACGCAGGGCGTGGGGGCGCAGGCCCATCTGCCGCTGCTGCTGCGGGGCTCACGACTCGAGCTGGCCACCGGCAGCCACGTCCCTCTGCTCGAGGACCTGATGGAGCTGACAAGCGCGGATTGCGGGGACTGGATCGTCCACTCCAACCTGCGGGTGTCCATCCCGAAGGGGGCATCCATACGCTGGCCTGCGCGCCATCACAATCCCTACGCCAAGGATGGACGCTCCGGGCTCAATGAGGCCCGGATCGTGCTGGTGATGCCGTTCGATGACACTGATGAGTACACGGTGCGCCTGAGCCACATCAAGCCGGAGCCGTTCAATGGGACCGTGCTCGAAGCGCGCGACCTGCCCTTCGAGAACTCCGAGGGCACGTACACAAAGCGGCTGGACGACCTCGGCTCGATGTTCATCGGCAGCACAAAGCCGGGCAGTTGGCTCCGCTTCACTCTCCCGGAGATCGAGCCGGGCCGCTACGAGCTGATCGGCGAATTCGTCGTCGCCAACAGCTACGGCATCATCGAGGTTCTCCTCGACGATGAGGTGATTGGAGAGCCCTTCGACGGCTACTGGACCGGTGTCGACGGCTCCGGCACGCGGCAGTCCTTCGGAGAGGTCGACCTGGGCGGTGGCCGCCATCAGGTGACCGTGCGTATCATCGGTAAGAACCCGGCCTCCTCGAACCAGATATTCAGCGTGAAGCGCTGGCTGCTGCGCCCGGTGAAGTGACACACACGGCCCGACAATGCGCCGATCGCACGCCTGAGTTCCACTACCGGAGTGATCGCCAATACGGCATGTCTTCGGCGGCGATGGCAGCTGCTCTGACCACATTCCGCTGCAGGTCGGCGAAGGTGCGGTAGCCGTTGTCGCGAATGAGGACGGGACGCCCGTCGTCGCCTGCGCTCAGGGAGGGCAGGGGCGGTACGTCGCAAACGGGATCGCCCTCGGCCTGCGCCACGGCGATGCCGACGCGCGCCCGAGCGGGCAGGAGCTGACACTGCTGCGCAACGCCGTGAAGTGGCTGGCGGGAGAGTAGACAACACGAGGGCAGGCATTGCCCGAGCACGGCGGGAATGGAGTTCCACATATGCGCCACACACTGACATGCTTTGCGCTTCTGATCATCTCCCTGGCGGTGAGCAACGCGGTGGAGCCGATACTTGATGTGACGGTGACGGTCGANNGAACTTCGGTACCCTCTTCGAGGCGACCGACGCCTCCGGCCGTGCGGTCTGCGGCGCCGGTTTCGCGGGGACCTACAACACCCACTTCCGGGCCGATCGCCATACGCTGCAGTTCTATCTCCGCCCCGTCGAGGCGGCGGACGAGTTCACCCGCGAGCCGCTCGCGAGGCCCACGACAGACCTCGGCGTCTACCTCTTCGACATTGATGGCGCCATCTACGCCAATGCCAGCGGCAAGGACCGTTCCGTGCGAATGTGGGCCCCCGAGCGGGCAGAATGGCATGCCACGGAGCGCTTTCCGGCGGATCGTGACATCGGCGCGGGCCAGCAGATGCGCGTAGCCGGGAAGATACTCCAGTTCTCCAGCGGCGCGGTATCCTACGACGGGCACGAGGTGCTGGCTGCTCCCGCGGCAGGCGCCCGCTATGGTCTCTACTACGGCAACGGCCACCTGTGCTACTTCCACCGCGGATGGAACGCAGGCGACACGGAGAACACTCCGCCGAAGCTCTGCGCAGTCCCCTGGACACCCTACCAGGAAGAGCCTGCTGACCCGGCTGCCGAGATCACCATGACGATGCAGTTCCCGCGCGAGTTCCCATACGCCACCGGGCAGCGCGGCAGCGATATTGTCATGACCTCCAACTGGGGCGGCGTCCACGCCTTCGACGGCACGGCCTGGCGCACACTGGTCGAGGCCGACGAGAAGACCAGCTACCAGGTCTACTCGATGATCAACTACTATGACCGCCTCCTGATGGCGCAGTACCCGACCGGCTACCTGCTCGAGTTCACCGGCGATGATGTCATCACCCACGAGGGATGGCCGCCGGTGCCGGAGGATGTCTCCGGCAGCGCCCGCGAGGCCCAGACGACTATGATCTACCGGGGCGACCTCTACTGCGGCGTCTGGCCGTGGGCCGAAGTGTGGCGGCATGTGAAGGAGCAGGACAGCTGGCACTTTGTAGGCCGCATGTTCTCCCACCCGGAATCGACCAAGGAGACGGTCCACCCGTACGAGACAGACACCAACAAGCCCGATAACGTGCTCAACGCCTGGGGCCAGCGGGTCACCAGTATGCTGCCGCTGGGCAGCTCAATGCTCATCTCCACCTCGGCCAAATCGTCGGCTACCGAGCACAACCCGGAGTTGTACACACACCTCGCCGGCGACAAGTGGAAAGAGTACGGCATGGTCTACCGCTACACAATGCCGGGCAATCTCGCGACAACGATGGCCTGGACCGGGCAGCCCACTCAGTTGCGGTTCACGATCATCGACGGCGAGATGATCATCCGCCAGGACGGCGTCGAGTTGGCCCGGACGCCCCTCGACGGCGTGTCGGCCGAGGCCGTGAGAGACCTGACCGTCGAGTGGGGCCGCGGAGTGTTCGGCCCCTGCGACGGCCAGATCACCGCAAGCGCCTTCGACGTCAAACAGGGCGACTGATCGGCCCCCCGATGCCTGCTCTATGGGGGCTGTTGAGACCGTGCAGTACGCCTGTGGCCCACCCGGATGGGTGGATTGAGGGATGCATGGATGGCTGAGACGCGCGCCGACACCGTGATTGCCGACGGCGGGCGGGTATGGATAGCCGACGTAGCCGATGCCCGCATCGGCGCCGATTGGGATGCGCTCCTGCGTGCGCTGTACGCACTGCTCGTCTCCCGCGGCGAGAAGGTCACCCTTGATGCCCTGATGGCCCACTCGGGTGATGCCTTCAACCTCTGCCACGCCTCCAACTGGCAGGCCGCCGCGTCGCTCTGCGTCCCCACCGATACCGTCACCAACGCCGCCGCTGCCTTCGGCTATCGCGCCGAGGCCCTCGACAGCAGCTACATCCCCGAAGGCATGGATGCTCTCCCGCGCGATGAGCGACTCGACGTCACACGGGCCGCGCTCGAGCGCATCTACGCCGAGATCGACGCCGGCCGCCCAGTGCTCGTCGGTGGGGCCGAGGAGCACTGTGAGCGCTGGTCGATAGTCGTCGGCTACGACCGCGAGCAGGACCTGCTATGCCACATCGGCGACGCCGATCCGTACCGCTGGACGCCCATCAGCGGGGTCACGGTGGGCACCGCGGATGACGAGCGCGGGTACTGGACCGGCTGCTGCCGCGGCGCCGTGCGGGATGGCTTCGTCGGTGGGTGGGTGTGCAACCCGGCCTTCCTGATCGGTGAGCGGAGCGAGACGCCGCCGGAGCGGTTGGAGATGACACTGAGCGCCCTCCGCCGCGGAGTCGAGTTGCATGCGGCCGCAAAGCACCACGTCGACTGCGGGGGCGGTATAGACTACTTCTTCGGCGCCGAGGCCTACGAGCAGTGGGCGCGCTCCCTGGAGACCCTCGATTACCCGGCCGACCTCCACAAGCCGCTTCCTGATGGCGCACGCGGTTGGTACGCAATGGGCAATATGGGCACGCAGGTCGATCAGATCATGCGCGGACGGGCCGCCGCCGCGGAGTTCTGCAGGTATGCTACGGTGCTGATGCGCGGTCGCGCCGACCACCTCCTGGCCGCCGCCGATGCCTACGACCGTGAGTGCGCGGTGGCCGCGGAACGCCTTCCGGCCTTTACGGAGGGAACCGAGCAGAACCGTGTCGAATGGTTGAAGGACGCCCGATGTCGCAGAGAAGGCGCAGAGGCCGTCCGCGCGATGCTCGAAGATGAGAACGCTGCGGTGGCGGATATCCGGTGTGCGGTTGAGACCCGTTGAGTGGCTGATGCCGTTGCACGGGCGGCGCGGGTCCAGGCAGGTGGAGGGGGAGGATGGCGCGGATGAGAGCATGGCTCGTCACGTTGCATCCGGCGATTGTGTTGACGGTGGCCCTGGTATCGGTTTGCGGGCACGCCGCTGATGAGTTCAGCGACCCGAGTGCCTGGGAGGCATTCGATGCCGGTAGCACCGACGGCCTGCAGGCGAAGGGCTACTTCGGCGCTGCCTTCGACGGCCGCTACGTCTACTACGCTCCCTGCCGCACGGCCGCCTTCCATGGTGTCGTGCTCCGCTATGACACCGAAGGCGACTTCGGAACCGCCACGAGCTGGCGTGCCTACGACGCCGGCTCCACCGACGGGCTGAAGACCGTCGGCTACGCCGGTGCGGTCTTCGATGGCCGCTACGTCTACTTCATCCCCTTCGCCGATGCCAACACGCGCCACGCCCGCGTGCTCCGCTACGACACGCAGGCGGAGTTCACCCGCGCCCCGAGCTGGAGCGCCTTTGATGCAGGACCCGTGATCGGCCTCCGCCACAGCGGCTTCGACGGCGCCGTCTTCGACGGCCGCTACATCTACATGGCCCCCTTCGGCTACAGCCCCTACGCCCACGGCCGCGTACTCCGCTATGACACGCAGGGCGAGTTCAAGAGCCGCATGAGCTGGGCCGTCCACGATGCAAGCCGCACGAGTGGGCTTGCCACGAAGGGCTACTACGGCGCGGGCTTCGACGGGCGGTACGTCTACTTCGTGCCCTTCAATGACGGGACGAGCTTCCACGGGCGCGTGCTGCGCTATGACACGCAGGCGGACTTCCAGTCGGCAACGGCGTGGAGCGCCTACGACGCCGCTGCCACGGGCGGCATGGCCACCATCGGCTACAAGGGGGCCGTCTTCGACGGCCGCTACATGTACTTTGTGCCCTTCCGCGCGGGCGAGACCTGCCACGGCCGCGTGCTGCGCTACGACACACAGGGCGACTTCTCAGACCGGGGCAGTTGGTCTGCCTACGACGCCGGACACACCGGCGGCCTGGATACGCGCGGCTACGTCGGCGGCGAGTTCGACGGGCGCTACATCTACTTCATCCCCTACAGCGGCGACGGGAATGTGTTCCATGCCCGTATGCTCCGCTACGACACCACAGCGGAGTTCGCCGACGCCCGAAGCTGGTCGGCCTTCGACGCCCGCTCCACGGACGGCCTGAACACCCAGGGGTACAAGTACTCCGCCTTCGACGGCAAGTACATCTACTTTGTGCCCTACAACAACGGCACGGCATTCAGCGGAATCGCCCTGCGCTACCGATCCCCTGTGACGCCGAGATAGGCGCTTGCCGGGTGCTGCAGCGTTGAGGCGTCGCGGGACGCACGCGCCGGGCCGGTCAACGGAGCCGCGGAGCCCCGCGGATTCGCCCCGTCTCCTGAACCTTCCCCCCGGCGGCGTCGTCTGCATTGGCGATACTGTGTCACGGAAGGGTAACCATAATGACGCGTGGCCGCGTGTGGCTGTGGACAATCGCACTTATCGGGANNCGTGCCGGGCAGTGGCTGTGACAGACCCGTCGAGGCAGGCGCGGTCTCCGGCCCCGCCGAAGCCCCCCGCGACAGCGGCGAAGGCAGGAATGCAATGGAGAAAGCGACTTTCGGCGCGGGATGCTTCTGGGGCGTCGAGCAGGCGTTCCGTGAGGTTCACGGTGTCATGTCAACGCAGGTCGGCTATGCCGGCGGCACCGTCGAGAACCCCACCTACAGGCAGGTCTGCAGCCATACCACGGGACATGCGGAGGTCGTCGAGGTGACCTACGATCCCAGCATCGTCACCTATGAGGACCTGCTCTCGGTCTTCTGGAGCATCCACGACCCCACCACGCTCAACAGGCAGGGTCCCGACATCGGCGATCAATACCGCTCGGTCATCTTCTACCACACCGATGAGCAGCGGGTAGCCGCCGAGACGTCCAGGCAACGCGAGGATGCCTCCGGGAAGCACAGCCGGCCGATAGTCACGCAGATTGAGCCGGCCCCGCGGTTCTGGCCTGCGGAGGACTACCACCAGCAGTACTTCGAGAAGCGCGGCGGCGGAGGCTGCCATCTGCGCTGATCCATGTCTGCCCGGCTCCGCCCGTCTGCAGGCTGCACATTCTCGGCCCATTTTCCCTGAGCGAGCACCGGCGCTGCAGGTGTCGGTCCCGCGAGGGCGTATCTATACGCAAGCACGGTACGCCCGATGTCGAAAGGGGAATGCGACACCCCATGCGAGACCACGAGCGCTGGATCTGGACCGAGCTGATCGCCTTCGATAACACACAGGATGACCTCGGGGTGGGCGAGTATCTCGACACCGCCGGCTTCGCCCCCGACGCCATCTGCCTGCTTGTCACATCCCCCGACTTCGTCCTCGCCTTCGAGCCAGTCGAGGAGGAGGTCGTGCTGCCGGCCGACTACTGCGCACGCGACGGGCACGAGTTCAACCAGCAGCGCGGCAGGCAGGACTGGACCAACCACCAGCTCCGCNNCCGCCTACCTGACCGTCTTCACCCGCTTCTACAACAACCAGTTCCACCACGAGTGGCTCAGCGACCACCGCGAGGTCTGCAAGGTCTACCGTGACGCCGGATGGGTCGCATCGCTCAACCCGCTTGCGCGTCTGGCCGACGGCAGCTACCTCCAGGACTACCTGGCCGGCAAGCTCGTCGAGACGATGCAGTGGTACGGTTTCGACGGCTGGCACGGCGCAGACGGCTGGGGGCCGCATAACGGTCCGCTGTGGCGTTGCGACGCCTCCGACGACACCATTGCCCAGTTCGCCACGGCAACCGATGCCGAACTGCCGGAGGTCGTCACTCGCGAGTGCGTGTATGAGACCGACAAGCTCGAAGAGCGTATGGCCTGGATATGGCGGAATGCCCGCCGCGAGTGGATCGATTTCCA
This sequence comes from Armatimonadota bacterium, assembly GCA_003542955.1. Taxonomy (GTDB): domain Bacteria; phylum Armatimonadota; class Zipacnadia; order Zipacnadales; family UBA11051; genus UBA11051. Next base: position 12,381 of record DPJP01000467.1, on the reverse strand, counting down.
TGCGGAGCGCTGGGCCGGCTTCTGGCAGACGATGGTGACCGCCCTCCACGCGGCGGGGAAGAAGGCCGTCATCAACTCGGCCTGGGGGAGGGCGCCCTGGGAGGCGCTCTACCGCTATGGCGTCGACTACTGGCGTATTCTCGATACAGGCGCCGACGGGATGATCGTCGAGACCGTCGCCGCGGGGCTGGCCATGGACCCCCGCCCCAACACCGCCACTCCCGAGCGCCACTACGACTTCCTTTCCATGNNTCTACTGCCCCGAGTGGAAGTTGATCTTCCTGCACAACGCCCACGATGTGTGCGAGGAGTGGGACGCCATCCGCCACCTGCCCACCCTGCTGGAGAAGGAGATCTACGCGCTCAACAACATCTTCCACGTGACGCAGACGGGCGCCCTGCGCCCGAGCACCGACGGCTTTCTGGTCTGCCTCGGCGACGGCCTCACCGCCGGCCACTGGGATTGGCTCCGCAAGCGCTGGGAGCAGTCGCTTGGCGACGTGCCGGTGCGCTCACTGGGCGCCACCGTGCTGTGGTCTGACTATGCCATGCAGGCACAGGTGGACGACTTCATCGCCACACGGCGTATCAACACGCACAGGTTGCTCACCCGCGTAATGGCGCCCGGCGCCCCGGTCCACGCCACGGTCCGCGCCGAGGGCCTCGAGGCCCTGAGCGGGCCGCTCCTGGTGCTCAATCCACAACTGCTGAGCGATGACGAATTCGCGGCCGTGCAGGCCTACTCGGGCGGGCCGGTCATCTGCATCGGCGATGTCGTCGAGGCGCTCGGCGANNGCGAGCCGGACATGGCCTTCTCCGACGTTCACGAGCCGGAGGCGCTCACCTGTGCCGTCTACGGCTGCAGCGGGCTCGAGGCGCCCGGCGTTCCCCACGACGAGCCGGAGGATATCCCCGAAGACACGCTTGACGTGGTTGACCTGGGCGGCTACTGGGATCACATGTACACCCGCAAGGTCTCCGACTGCTTCCTGCAGGCGTGCTCCGAGGTCATCACACAGGTCTCCGGCGGGGTGCGCATCATCGAGGAGCAGGAGTTCGCGCGCGCGATGGCCGTCGAGCTGCCCGATGGGAGGCTCCGCATCGGCCTGAAGAACGATCGCGAGGTCTATACGCGCCCGAAGGTCGATGTCGGGGCCGAGATCGACCGCGTCGACATCGTCACCGAGTTCCCCGCCATGGCGATCAGGCCGGAGGGCTCGACCTTCTCCGTCCGCATCCCCGGCAGGGGACTGACCATCGTCGACGTGCACCTGAGATCAAACTGACACCCGAGCACTTGCGGGACGACAGATGCAGGGGTCAGGCATTCAGAATTCAGTTTTGCTCAGTCCACAGGGCAGTCCCTCCGCCTGCGCGCAAACGTGAATTGTGAGTGCCTGACTCCAGTCGTGTCGAACCACCACACCATGGGAGCATGAGACAGATGCCAATGACGAGCTATGAGCGCTTTGTCGCCGTCCTTGACCGCAAGCCGGTCGACCAGACGCCGATCGCCGTCTCTCCGTGGGGCCGCACCGTCGAGCGCTGGCGCAGTGAGGGGCACATCGGCCCCGAGGAGGATGTCGCCGAGCACTTCGGCCAGGATATCCGCTCCGGCGGCTGGCTCAGTTCCGTGGCCGACCTCGACTTCGAGGCGAAGGTGCTCGAGGAGACCGAGGAGACTGTGCTCACCCTCGACGGCAACGGCGCCATGCTGCGCCGGCACAAGCTCCATGACAGCACGCCGGAGCACGTGGACTTCACCGTCAAGGACCGCGCCGGGTGGGAGGAGCACATCAAGCCGCACCTGGTGGATGTCGACCGCCGGCGCATCCCCTTTGAGGGCTACCGCAACGCGAAGGCCTTTGCCGCCGAGAAAGAGCGCTACTTCTGCTGGGGCGGAGTGGCCCCCTTCGAGCAGATCCACCCCGTCTGCGGCCATGAGTACATGCTCATGGGGATGGCGCTGGACCCCGACTGGGTCAAAGACATGGCGACGACCTACGCGCAGATGACGATCAACCACCTCGAGGTGCTCTTCGCTGAAGAAGGCGCCCCACACGGCTTGTTCTTCTACGAGGACATGGGCTTCAAGGAGCGGCCCTTCATGTCGCCTGCCATGTACGAGGCGCTGATCCAGCCGGCCCACGCGATGCTGTTCGGCTACGCGCACTCGCTCGGCTGCAAGGTGATCGTGCACTCGTGCGGCTATGTCGAGCCGCTCGTGCCGGGGATGATCGAGGCCGGTATGGATTGCCTGCAGGCGATGGAGGTCAAGGCGGGCATGGACCTCCCGCACCTGTTCGAGCGCTTCGGTGACAGGATATCGTTCTACGGTGGGGTCGACGTGCGGGCGCTCATCAGCAACGACCGCGCCCGGATTGACGCGGAGATGGATGCGAAGATACTGCCGGTGGTGACGGGTGGTGGGGGCTACATCCTGCACTCGGATCACTCCGAGCCGCCGGATATCGACTACGAGACGATGGTCTACTTCATCGAGCGCGGGCGAAAGCTGGGCAGGGAGTAGGGGCCTGATCCCGCAGCCGTGGGACGTTGGCCGGGGAGGGGCATCAGTTCCGCCTCCGCTGTTCGGGGAGGGGCCTCACGAGCGCGCGCCGGGGTCGTATCCGGCGTGACCGAGCAGGCCCCAGGCGTTCACACATCGCGCACCAACGGCCGACCCCAGTCGTCGCCGTTGACGTTCGCACGCCCCTAACCCCTCGTCCGTCGCCCCGTGCGTTCCATCCCATCATCGTGCAGGTCAGCCGCGTTCAGGCCTGCCCCGCAATCCTCAGTACTCTCGCCAGCGCCTCGGCTGCTGTAGTCGAGGGGCGGAACTCGAGCCCGACGAAGCCCTCGTAGGCGCTCTCGGCGATGGCGGCGAAGACGTTCTCGTAGTTGATCTCACCGGTGCCGGGCTCGCGGCGGCCGGGGACGTCGGCGACATGGAAGTGCCCGATGCGCTGGATGTTCTCACGAATAGTCGCGATGACGTTGCCCTCGGAGATCTGCTGGTGGTAGATGTCGTAGAGCAGCTTGACGTTAGGGCTGTTGACCTCATCGACGACGGCGAAGCCCTCCTTCGAGGTGACCAGGTAGTAGCCGGCGTGGTCGACGAGGATGTTGAGCGGCTCCAGACAGAGGGTGATGTTCTTCTCCTCGGCGTAGGGAGCGATAGCCTTCAGGCTCTCGACGATGGCCTCGTGCTGCTGCTCGCGCGGGATCGAGTCCATCTCGTTGCCGGTGGTGGCGATCAGCGACGGCGCGCCGGCGGCGACGGCTTGGTCGATCGAGTCGGCGGCGCCCTTGACCCAGTCCTTGTGGATCTCGGGGTCGCACAGGTCGGCTCCGCAGTCGGCGAGGAAGCCGGCGATGCGCAGCTTGTTCTGCGCCGCCCTGTCGGCGACGGCCGGCATGTCCTTGTTGCGCCAGCTCCAGAACTCGATGGCCGGCATGCCCGCCTGGGCGACCGCGTCGATGCGGTCGAGAATCGGCAGGTCGGAGAAGATCATCTCAATGCAGACTGAGAACTTGATGTCGCTCATTGCTCGGGTCCTCTTTCTGTGGTGAATACCCTGCGTTGCTCTGGGCAGTGGCGCGGTGGTGTTCGTCTCCGCGGGCGAGAAGACCTGCAGAGATCAGCAGGCCTGTGCGGCGTCGGGGTTCAGCGATTGGCGAGCGTCATCCGGCGCCCGTCAAGCGAGAGCGCGTGGAGGTTGTTGAGGACGGCCTGCAGGCCCAGCATGGTGCAGGCCATCGGGTCGACTGCCATGGCGCAGGGGACGCCGGTGCGCGCGCTGAGCAGCTCCGGCAGGCCGCGAAGCTGTGCGCCGCCGCCGGTGACCGCCGCGCCCGTGGTCGCGACCTGGGCGCGCACCTTCGCGGGCAACTCCTCGACCGTCCAGGCCAGCTCGTCGGCGAGCAGCAGTGCCTGGTTGTAGAGCATGGCGGGCACGTCGTCGAGCTGAACGCCGAATGCCTTGACGTCATCGGCCTTGTAGGTGAAGCTCCCAGTGTTGGTCGCGCCGGCGGGGGGCTGCTGGGCCAGCGAGCGGTCGAGCGCGCCGACATGGAGCTTGATCTCCTCGGCGGCCGCCGGGGTGAGGCGGATATCCTGCTGACGCTTGATGCCCCGCAGCAGGGCCTCGTCGAAGCGCTGGCCGCCGATCGGGATGGTGACACCCTCGGTGATCATGCCCATTGAGATGGCAGCGGCGTCGGTGACGCCCGCGCCGATGTCGATGACCATCTGAGTGTCCGGGGCGTCAATGGCCAGTCCGGCGCCGATGGCGGCTGCCAGAGACTTCTGGACGGCGATGACGCGGCCGGCCCCCGCGGCCCGCAGCACCTGCGCGAGCGCCCGCCGGGCGACGGGTGTGGCCTGGGTGGGGTGCGCGGTGAGCACCAGCGGGCCCAGGAGCATCCTCCGCCCCAGCGCCTTCTGCAGATAGTGACGCAGCAGTGTCACCGCGGCGCCGAAGTCGGCTATGCAGCCGGAGCGCAGAGGCTGCACCACGCGCACGTTGGCCACGCCCTGCTCGAGCATCTGCCGGGCCTCCGTGCCGAATGCGACGGCGGCCTCTTTGCCCGATGCATAGGCGACCAGGGCGGGCTCGCGAACGACGATGCCCCCATCCTTGACGGCGACATGGATGTTGGCGGTGCCCACATCCATCGCTATCTCAGCAACCCATGGTAGCACTCGCACCGCTCCCTGCGCGGATGAATCGGGCCGTGGTTCCATGAAGCCCCGTGCTCACACGACTGCTCGAGGCCCCTGGACAGCCCTTCTAGTACTGCCGCAGTGTAGCATACAGCCGCGGGCGAAGTAAACGGACCGCGCCTGGGTGCGGGCGGTCGTGCTTCCGACGGTGACGGTTGTTGTGCTATACTGGAGCAACTCCCCCGCCCGTCGGCGGGCCACCTGGAGCGGGCAGCGTGTTTGAACTGAGAATCCAAAAACTGGACTGGAAGCTGATGGCGGCGGTGCTGCTGTTGACCGCCGTCGGGCTGCTGATGATCTATAGCGCCACCCGGACGCACCTGGCGCTGAATGATATGTCGCCGACAATGAAGCTCGGCAAGCAGCTCGTCTTCGTCGTCATCGGCCTGGTGCTGTTTGTCATCATCGCCTCCTTTGACTATTCCAGGCTTGCGAATCTGTCGTGGCCGCTGTTTATCGGCTCGCTGGTGCTGCTGGTGGTCGTGCTGGTGATCGGGACGGAGGTCAACGGCGCCCGCCGCTGGATCGACTTCGGACCGCTGCGCCTGCAGCCCGGGGAGCTGGCCAAGCCCTGCCTGATCCTCTTCCTGGCCTCCTACATGGCGGCCAGAGCGGAGCAGGCGGGCGACTTCGACCTGCTCTTGCGTACGCTGGGCTTCGCGGCACTCCCGTGCGGCTTGATCCTGCTCGAGCCCGACCTCGGCACACCTGTGTTGCTGATTTTCGTATGGGGCATCATGTGTT
>DPJP01000467.1:0-6898 GCA_003542955.1 Armatimonadota bacterium | reverse complement strand
CGGCTTCATCATCTGGCCGCCATCGGGTTTGCGTTCCTGATGTTGTTCGCTGCCGCGTGGGGCTTTGATGTGATCCGTCCGCACCAGCGTGCGCGCCTGATGGCCTTCGCAAACAGCAACCCGCAGACGCGCGAGGAGAAGGACGCGCGCTACCAGCTCGAGCAGTCGATGATTGCCATCGGCTCNNGGCTCGGGTCACCTGGCCGGTCAGGGGCTGTTCCGCGGCCCTCAGACGCAGTTGCGCTTCGTCCCCGACCAGGAGACGGACTTCATCTTCACGGCCATCGGTGAGGAGTTGGGCTTTCTGGGCTCGGCGGCGGTGGTGGTGCTGCTCGGGGTGGTGCTGTGGCGGACGCTGATGATAGCCGCGGACGCGCGCACGCTCTTCGGGCGGCTGATTGCCGCGGGCGTCGCCGCCATGTTCTTCCTCCACATCGTCGCCAACATCGGCATGACGCTGGGGATGACGCCGGTCAAGGGCATGCCGCTGCCGTTCGTCAGCTACGGCGGCAGCGCGCTGATGGCCAACTTCATCGCCCTGGGCGTGTTGCAGTCGGTGTTCATAGACAGGCAGACCATCCGGTTCGAGTAGGCGCGAATCCCGCACCGCCCGGCCCGCAGAGATATCCACATCTGGAGCACAACGCGAATCGCCATGAGCAATCTGCTGCAGTCGAAATGGCATACGGTCGGGTGGCAGGGCATCTCTCTGCGCGTCCCGGANNATATCGGCGGCATCGGCGGCGCGCGCGATGACGGCTACCTGCGCCTGCAGGATGCCGACCTGGCGCGCGTGGAGATCAAGTGGGCGCAGGCGGAGGGCTTCGTCGACGTCAACGCAATGGTCGAGGGCTACGTCAAGAAGCTCACCAAGGACAAGCGGCTGAGCAAGGACATCAAGATCGACACCAACGCCCAGGTCGTCTCGAAGCGCAAAATGCGCAAGAAGGGCCTGCAGGGCTTCACCTGGACGACCGACCTCGTCGGCCATGGGGCAGCCTGGTACTGCCAGGACTGCAAGCGCACCGTCATCGTGCAGGTCACGACCCGGCCCGACGAGAAGGGCGACGAGGTGGCCGAGCGCGTCATAGCGAGCCTCCAGGACCACCCCAGGGAGGGCCGCATCCGCTGGGCCACATACGGCTTTGATGCACAGACACCCGACGACTTCGGGCTGACCGGCCACAAGCTGATGGCCGGCCACATCCAGCTCACATTCAAGCGCGACGTCACCGCGCGTGACGCCCGCAGCCTTGTGCTGCAGAACATCGTTACGCCCGAGGAGCTGACGCTGAGCCGCTGGGGCATGGCCAACGTGCTGCTGAAGAACAAGACCCTCCGCGAGTGGGCGGAGGCGGAGATGGGCAAGGGGCTGAAGCGGCTCAAGCCGGAGTTCGGGGAGGCCGAGGTGAACGGCCATGAGGCGGTGTCGGTATCGGCCAAGAAGCTCATGGCGCACCAGTACTTCGCGCGCCTGATCTCGCGCTTCGCCGACGCTCCCTACGCCGACAGGGTCAGCGGTCTGATCTGGCACTGCCCGGAACACAACTCCGTCCACCTCGTCCAAATGCTGGTCGACGTCTCTAACAGCGGCCTCCCGGCCGAGCTTGCCGCGACATTCCGGTGTCACCAGGACGATGAACCAGAGGAATAGAGTCGTTCACACGACCGCGGGAACCCCGGTCAGCAGGCGGCGTCACAGCGCCGCGTGGTGCGCGTACCTGTGTGTGCCGGCGGCTGCGGTGCTCATCTGCATGTCGGCATGGGCGGATGATGCGGAGACAACGCGCCAGGTCTGGGAGTTGACCAAGCAGGCCCGCACACTGGCCAATGAGGGCAGGCTCGAGGAGGCAGAAGGGAGACTGCTGCAGGCGCGCGCGCTGATGCCCGAGTGGCTCGATATCTACGCCCACCTGGGCTACGTCTACGAGCTGCAGGGCAGGCGCGAAGACGCCCTCCACGCCTACGCCCAGATACTCCACCAGCGCCCCTCGCACCAGTATGCCGCCGAGCACCTCCAGGCGCTCTTCTATGAGGGGCCGTTCCCGCGCAGGCTCGCGCCGCGTGATCTGGAACTCAGTCCCGTACGCTTCGTCTGCGATCGCTGCATACTCAGCGAGGCCGATGCCACGGTTGTGGCCGGCATCGCCTACACCGATGACCTGCTGTTCCATGAGGACATGGAGCGGGGTGGTCCACCCGTTGAGATCGAGGTGCCCGCAGCCGGAGGGCGGGAGAAGGCCATACTCAACCGCTCGAGCTACGGTTTCACAATGCCGCCGGAGGGCTCCGAGTTCACGCTGCGGTTCATCCTCAGCTACCCATCCAAGCTCATCAGCAACTCACAGAGCGACTACCGGCGGGTGGCGCCGCGCCTGACGCATCTGATGCTGCGCGCGTACTGCTACTTCGCCACCTACCTGGGCAAGACGCCCCCGGTTGACGGCCCGGTGAACACCTACCTGCTCGAGAACGGTCCCCCGGGCGCGGAGACCTACAGCCAGAGCCTCTACTTCTATGCCGCGGAGACGCCGCGCACGGCGATCGAGTGGGCGCGGCAGATCGGGCATGAGTACGGTCACCTGGTGCTCCCGGCCGTGGCGCCCGCCGGAGGCTACCTCAAGCCCGAGATGTACGCCTCCGGCCTGATGGGCGAGCGCCTGTTCATCCAGTGGTTAGCCGACGAGGCGGAGATGGCCACCGGCTCGGCGTGGCCCGCACAGCCCGCCCGCGAGGCGCTCGACCACCTGCTCGGAGATGGGGGGGTGTTCGATGCCGCGGGCTATCTGGCCACCAGCGTCTACCCGGATATCGACGCCTGGTATGCCGCCGGGCCCGACTCGGCGTACATCGGCGGCACCGGCGAGGAATCGATGCGCTACTGGATCGGCATGATGCTGTGGATCCAGTCCGCGTTCGGCCGCCGGGGGCTGCGGGAGACCATGGATGCCGCCACCGGCCCCTCGGCCCCGGAGTTTCTCTACGCCTTCAAAGTCATCATGCGCAAGCGCGCCGCCGCGGGAGCCATCAGCATCGCCGCCGGCTCGCTCAACATCGAGACCTCGAAGCTGACCGCGCAGCCCGCCCAGGGCCCCATGGGCTGGGCCGATGTGGCGCTGCAGCCGCACGATAGCGCCGTCTATGCCGCGTACATCCCCGAGGGCAACTGGCGCCTGCGGACGACGCCTGCCTGCCCGGGCTTGAGCCTGACCTTCGACGGCAAGGGGCCGCTCCCGATCGAGGCCGAGGGGGGCGTGGCGCTGGGCGACGTCGTCGAGGGCTGGCACTCGATCGAGATAGGCAGTACAGAAGCGACGACACCGCTGCAGTCGATTGAACTGGCCGTGGCGCCAGAGATATAGGAAGTCCTCGTGGACCTGCCGGCCACCCGCTCACACAAGGAGACGCTGCCGGTGTCGACATGGCCCCAGAGCCCCCGCGCCGTCTGCAGGCCCTTTCGCGGCCCCCGCGTGATGGGTTTGCTCATCTGCCTGCTGGTATTCACCACAGTCGTCCCCGCACAGCAGTGGACCTACCCCCATCCCGCCTCGCTGCAGATACTCGACGGCTACCAGGTGCTGCACCTGAAGGGGAGCCCGGAGGAGCTGGGCCGCCAGCACGGGACACTGGCCGGCGACCTGGTGCGCCGCGTGCTCAATGACGTCATCATCGACGACGTCGCAGCGAGTGAGAGCCGCCGCCGGGAACTCTATGAGGGCGCGATGGTCATGGAGCGCTATCTGCCGGAGGCGTACCGGCGAGAACTGCGCGCCCTGGCGGAGGCCGCCGGCGTCGACTACGAGCCCCTCGTCGCGCTCCAGCTCTTCGGCGACGTTCGCCGCGCCGACAGCATCTTCTGCTCGAGCTTTGCCGCCTTCGGGCCGGCGACGAAGACCGGCGAGCTGGTCGCGGGGCGCAACATGGACTACTGGGACAACGGCGCATCATCCTACGGAGCGGTGATCCTGGTCTACTATCCCGACGAGGGCATTCCCTTCATCACCGTCTCCTGGGCCGGGATCATCAACGGCTGGACGGCGATGAATGCGCACGGACTCATCGCATCCAACAACACCGCCTACGGTCGCGCCGATTCGCTCGAGGGCATATCGACCTGCTTCATGAACCGGAAGATAGTGCAATTCGCCTCGACGGTCGAGGAGGGCGTGCGGATCATCGAGCAGGGCCCGCGCGCGTGTGGGACGGTCACGATGGTCGCGGGCGGCACTCCGCCCAACGCCGCCCAGGTCGAGTTCGACCACGACAGCGTTGCCGTGCGCCGGGCCGAGGACGGCTACGTGATCGCCACCAACAGCCATCTGAAGCTGCACCGCGAGTATGACGCCGGGGCCGAACCCTACCTGGACTCCCGGCACCAGATACTGCGCAACCTGATCCTCGGCCACTACGGGCAGATCGACCGGACGATGAACTTCGCCGCGGCGCGGGGCGTGCCGATGTCGTCGATCAACCTCCACTCCGCCGTGCTGTACCCCGCCGACCTGACAATGCTGCTCTCGATGGGCAGGACGCCGGCGTGTGACTACCGCTACCGCCCGTTCCGCTTCACGGAGCGCGGCCTGATCGCTCTCAACGAACCGCCGCCGACCGATGCGCAGGCTCCGTGATCCGAGCCCCGCACGCAGGCGCCGGCAGGAGATGCAGATGGACTTCTCGCAACTGGTGAAACAGCGACGCAGCGTCCGGCACTATGAGATTCGCCCGGTCGAGGAATCACTCCTGCGGCAGCTGGTTGAGGCTGCCAGGTGGGCGCCGAGCGCGCTCAACATGCAGCCGTGGGAGTTCATCATCGTCACCGACCCCGAGATCAAGCGGCAACTTGGCGACACCGCGGCTATCCTCGGCATCAAGTGGCCGCACGTGAAGGCTGCTCCGGCGGTGATCGTCATCTGCGCGAAGAAGACCTCCACCTACGCCCGCGACGATTGCCTGCTCGCCGCCCAGAACATCATGCTGCAGGCGACCGACCTGGGCCTGGGCACATGCTATGTCGGCGGCTTCTCGCAGGATGCGGTGCGCGCGCTGCTGTCGATCCCGGAGGGCTACATTGTGCCGGGGCTGATAACCGTCGGCTACCCGGCAAACGTGCCACCTGCGCCGGACAAGCGTCCGCTGACCGAGATCATCCACACGAATACCTTCAAGGGCCGTGGCGTCGGGCTGTCGGCACACAAGCGCGCATGGCAGGCATTCTGGAAGATAGTCCGCGGGAAGGCCGCCGGGCGGCCCGCGAAGGCCGGGCCGGAGCCCGAGACGGAGGCCCTGCCACCGGGCGCGTTGCTCGGAGGGGCACTGAGTTCAAAACCCCTCGAGGAGGAGTCGCTGCCCCCGGACGCCCTGCTCGAGCCGCCGGGCGATCTCTGGCGCCACCCGGATGAGAGCGATGATGACGATACAACTGCCTGAACGCCCCGTGCGCGCCGCCCTGGCCGTCGCGGCAGTGCTGCTCTTGTGCGGCTGCCCCGGCAACTCGCAGTTCGTGCGCGAGGACTCCGGCGCCGTTCAGCCGACGACCGCCGCTCCATGCCCCGTCGAGCGCTCCGCCTACCCCTGGCCGCAGAATGAGCCCGACTTCACCCCGCTGGCACAGCGTATCGAGGCGCCGGAGGGCTTCGCGCGTGTGAACGCCGGGGAGGGGAGCTGGGCGGAGTGGCTGCGCCACCTGCCGGTCCGCAAGCCGGGGACGCTGGTGCGCGACCTCGGTGGCAGCTCGGTGGTTGCGGCCAACCTCTACCCGCCCGCCGCGGTGCTGGACATGGATGTGCGCAAGTACCAGGAATGCGCCGATGTCGTGCTCAGGCTGCGCGCTGAGTACCTCCTGCAGGCGGGACGAGACGAGCAGATCGTCTTCCACCTCACCGGCGGCGGAGACATCTCGTGGCCACAGTGGAAGCAGGGGATGCGGCCCCGCTACGACGGGCGGAGGCTTCACTTCGCCCGGACGGGCCAACCGTGCTCGTCGCGCGAGTGCTTCGATGCCTTCCTGCACTCGGTCTACGAGTGGTGCGGAACGCTGTCACTTGCCACGGAGGGGACCGTCGTCGGCAGCGGGGCTCCGCGCATCGGTGACTTCTTCGTGCACGGCGGCAGTCCGGGGCATGGGGCCATCATCGTCGATCTGGCTACCGACGGAGCAGGCAGGTGGAGGGCTCTACTGGCGCACGGCTACATGCCGGCACAGACGCCGCACGTGCTGCGCACTCCCGGCGGGGCGACCTGGTTCGACCTCGAACGGGACAAGCCGGTGCGGCTGCCGATCTGGGGCAGCTTCACGTGGTCGGAGTTGCGGAGGTTCGAGGACTGACACCCCGGGGCATGCCTTCCCTACCCCCTCGCCCCTGCCGGCCCGGGGAGGGGCCTCATCCCGCAGCGGCGGGACGCACCGGGGAGGGGCCTCACGAGGGCACGCCCAGTCGCATCGGGCGTGAACGAGGCAGGCCCCGGCCTTTGCCTTCCCCCCACCCCACTTCCCGGGAGGGGCTGGCCGAGGCCGCCGCAGTCGTATGGCGGTGGCCGAGACCAGTCCGGCCGTTGCGCCCACAGCCGCGGGATCCCAGCCGGGGCGTGACGCCCGAGGCAAGCCCGCCGTTTGCCCTGAGGGGTCGCGGGCTTTGATCGTTTGATATTGGGGGGCCGGAGTGCATGCCGGATGCCTGTATCAAGATCAAAGGATCAAAGCCCCGACCCCGGCCGTTGCCGCCGCGCGAAGCGTGGTCCCGCGGCTGCGGGATTCCCTCGCCCCTTACCCCTCGTCCCTCGCCCCTACGCTTGCCCGGTCGCGGGGGGGGGAGCTATCCGGAAGGATAGGACTACAGAAGGCAACCAAGTATGATTATTTCGGTTGACATCCATTCCCAACCTGGTGTATGCTCTCCAC
>DPJP01000017.1:3546-8322 GCA_003542955.1 Armatimonadota bacterium | reverse complement strand
CCCGTATCAGGAGTTCTGAAGTTAGCGCGTATGGGTAGGGGCCGCCTGCCTACCTCTCCGGCAGCTTCGCCAGGTCTATGCCTGTGAGCGCGACGGTGTAGCCGCTCTCGTTGTTGGCCGGGAAGTAGAAGCCGATACGCGCAGGCTTCTGGCCAAGGCTGCTCAGCGGCAGCTTCGTCGTACCCGCGGAGCGCTTGTTGATGTACACCGCCAGGTTCCGCGGCGCCGCCTCGAAGTGCAACCTGTCACCTTCCCGCCACAGCCTCAGCACACACTGCTCCTGCCCCCAGCGCTTCGTCTGCTCCGCGGTGAGCGGGATTGTGTGGGCCTTCTCCGGCGTGATGGTGACCGCCGGCTCGTCTCGGCGCTGCTGCGCGGGGTGGAGGGTGGCCTGTGCCGGCAGGTTGGTCGCGGCGACGAGCTTCCCATCCGACACCGAGAGCCGCAGCACAAGCCCCTCGGTGGCGGGCGGCAGGTCGGCCATGGGCTCGGCCGTGGGCTGCGATGGAGCGGCGGAGCTTGCCGTCGGGGTGCCCGCGGCGAGCTTCTCGGCATCCTGCGCGGTCAGGTTCGTCAGCAGCCGCAGCGTCAGGCGCCCCGCTATACGCAGGGNNCGATCGACGTTCTCGTACCGGTCGCGGGCCGTGTGGTAATCGGGGTCGGGGAGCCGCTCGAGCCACACCGCGGGTATGCCGGCGACCGCAAAGGCCTCGTGGTCGCTCTCGGCACGCTTCTCCGGGCTCAGGGGGAGCTCAAAACCCAGACGCTTCGCCGAGCCCTGAAGCAGGTCGAGCAGTGCTGACGGTTTGGCGTCGAGGGTGCGGGCATGGAGGTCGTCTCCCACACCCAGCATGTCGAGCGACAGCATGCCGAAGACGCGCGGCTGCTTGGGTCCGGCCAGGTACTGGGCCACGTAATAGCGCGACCCGAAGTGATGCTGGTCGGTGCCGCGCTTCTGAATCTCCTCCGAGCCGAAGGCGATGAACTGCAGCGCATAGGGGAGAGGGTAATCCTTGAGGACCCGGGCGATTTCGAGCATCACCGCGATTCCGGAGCCGTTGTCGTTGGCTCCCGGTGACTGCTCGGTGTGGTTCACGGAGTCGTAGTGGGCACCGACGACGAAGAGCAGGTCCTCCCTGCCGTCGGCGGCGGCGGGCCTGGTCGCGATGGCATTCTGGGTGAAGCGGTCGGGGGCCGCGAGGGGTATGCGTGACTGCCACTGCACCTGGTAACCGAGTTGCTCGAGCTGGGTGGCTATGTACACCGATGCCTGGTTCTCGGCGTTGCTGCCCCCGGCGCGCGGGCCGATGTCGACACTGAGCACCTTGACGTGAGTCATTGCGCGATCGGGATCGAACTGCTCGAGCGGGTCCGGGGGCGTGGCCGGCTCCGCGGGCTCAGCGGGCGCCGGTGGCGGCGGGGGGGCAACCGGCCCAGGAGGCTGCACCAGCCGCATGGCGTCCTCGATGATGCTGTACGTCAGCACGGCTGCACCCGCCAGCGCCAGAACAACCATCCCCAGCAGCATGATGTTGGGCGATCTGAAGCGGCCCGCGCGAATCTGCTTCACTCTCTGCATTGCCTCCCGCGGTGTGACGCTTTGGCTGCGCGGCTACGGGCTACCGCAGGCTGAAGAGCCCGCGACTTCTCTGACAACGGGGCTGGAAAGCCCCAGACTGCTCCGCTCGTGTGAGCCTGCCCTGCGCGATGCGGCGTGTGCCGGTAAGCCCGGACGGCCCCGGCCCATGCTCAGTTCGTGCCGGCCTTGTTCGGCCTCGGCAGGTTGGCCGCGTCGATGCGGGTGAGAGCGACGGTGAAGGCGTCGCGGTTGTTCGCCGGGAAGTAGAAGCCCACGCGCATCGAGTCATCGCTCACCGCGGCGCTGCTCACGCGCGAACTCGTCAGCGCCTTCTTGTTGACGAAGACCTCGAGGTCCTTCGGGTCGGTTTCGAAGTGAATGCCGTCGCCCTCGGCCCAGATGCGGAGTTGGCACGCGGCATCCTTCCACTTGGCGGCCTGTTGCTCGCTCAGCGTGCGTGTGTAGTCACCCTCGGGGCCGATGACCGTCTTCGGCTCCTCGCGCGTCGAATCGCCAGGCTCGTGGATGGTCAACTGAACGTGGCGATTGGCGCCGGCGATCAGCGTCCCCTCGACGACGGCGATCCTCACGACCAGGCCCTCCTCGACGGGCGGCAGGTCGAAGGCCGAGGCATGGATGGGTTGGCGTGTCGGGTCCTCGACGCCCGCCTGTCGCCCCGGCGCGAGTACGCAGGAGCGCACAAGGAGCAGCAACGAGATGCCCACGAGGGCGATGACCGCGACGATGAGCGGCCGCAGACGTCTCAGCATGCGGTCGTCGTGACCCCTGGCGCGACTGCGAACGGCCGGGTACAGCTCATCGGTCATCTCGCTAGCCGGCGTCTGCGGCACCACGGCGCGGTTGACATCGCCGATCTCGACGCAGGCTACGGTGGCGTTATCGGATGCGCCGCCAACCTCCGCGGCCTCGACGAGCCTCTGGCACGCCGTCGCGATGTCGGGCTCGCTCCGCAGGGCATGCTCGATCCGGGGCGGCGATACGACCTCGACGAGCCCATCCGAGCAGACGACGAAGGCGCTGCCGACCTCGAGGGGGATGGCGACGATGTCGGGCTCCGCCTCGGTCTCCGCGCCGAGTGTGCGGGTGATCTGGCTGCGCAGGGGGGAGCGCGCGGCCTCCTCCTCAGTCATGCGTTCCGCGCGCACCTGCTGGGCGACCCAGGTGTGGTCCTGGGTTATCTGGACGATCCCGGTGAGGCTCAGCAGGTAGCCGCGGCTGTCGCCGACGTGCGCGACGATCGCCGCATCGGCCGTGATCGCGACCAGTGTGAGCGTCGTGCCCATGTCGTGCTGGGCGGGGTGGTCCTCGGCCTGCTGGTGTATGCGCGCGTTGGCGACGGACACCGCATGCGCGACCGCATCCGCCGGCTCGGCAAGGTCCTCCGGCACCGGGTCGGCCTCGGCTTGCAGATGCGTCTTGCCAAGCAGTTCGGCGATCGTGTCGGCCGCTATGCGGCTGGCCACGCCACCGGCGGAGTGGCCGCCCATGCCGTCGGCGACGGCAACAACGGCCTCAAAGCCCCAGCAGCTCTGGGTCGGGTCCAGGCGCAAAGCGATGGCGGCATCCTGATTCTCGGGACGCTGCCCCATGGTCGTGGCGGTGGCGACGCGTATCTGTGGCCCGACGCCCTCCATTTGCTGTTCTCACCCGCTTGCGATGGCAGTCATCGGCGCCACCTACCGGTCGAGGCCCACGATGCAGGGCACCCGGTAGGCGTCGCCGGGGTTCACCACATACTTCAGGCCCGAAGCGAAGTCACCCGCATCATTGTAACCTGCGACAACCGTTATGTCACCTGTCGACACGCCCTCCGGCGTGAGCGCGGCGATGCGATAGCTCGTGTCCAGCGGCAGCTCCGTGCCGAAATGGATGGCCTGCCCGACCAGCGGGGCGTCCGCGGGCAGCGGCGGGTCGAGACTGACCCGGTTGTCCAGCGGGTCCGAGACGTCTACAGCCTTCACCTGCCCGGTATACGCTGCCCGGTCGGCCAGCAACTCGATCTGCCCGAAGCTCAGTCGCGTGCCCTGCACCAGTCGCATGCTCTGTACCTGCGTGCCGAGCAGGCGCACCATGCAGAGCTTGCCATCCTGCTCGATACCGCCCTCGACGCGCACCGCCGTCGGCTCGAGGCAGCTCACCAACACGTCGGTGCGACCATCGGCAAGCTCGACGGCAACCGCGCAGACCGTCCCCGGCTCGGCATCATGCTCGACGGCCAGGGAGCGGACCGCCCTGATGAACGGCGCGCCGTCATAGGGCTCGAGCACGTTGACGAACTGGCTGCGCAGCTCGGAGCCCAGGCGGCTCTGGATCAGGTAGCGCAGACTCTTCGGGTTGCCGGCCTTGTTCTGCGGCGGCTGCCCGCTCGCGAGGGCGAGTTCATCACACCCGCTTGCCGAATGCAGTCGCAGGTGGGGCTCATGCCCGGGCTTGATGCGGCCTCGCAGGTCCTCCCCGCGCCAGTCGACTGTGTAGGCGCCGGAGACGACATCGGTCGAGCGCTCGACATCATACAGGTAGGTGAAGCCGCTGGTACGGTAGAAGTCCGCGCGTTCGCCCTCCAGGCATGCGAACTCGACATCAGGCCCCGCAAACGTGCCCGTCGGCTGCCTGACCATCCCCACTCCGTCTATGACGGCTTCGGAGCCTGGTCCATGCCATGAAAGTCGATGATTGGCGCCGCCCGCGGCCCGGAAGACATCGAAGACGTAGCTGTCCTCCTCGGAAACGTCTACCAGCGCCACGGTGCGGTGGTAGCGCTCGAGATCGGCGTAGGCCGTCTTCGAGGAGGCCTCCAGCACACGCAGCGGCGGCTGCACGCAGAAGAGGCCGAGCTTCCCGCCGGGGCTGTACTCGGAGCGGCTGTCCCCGACCAGGAGCGTGTTGTGGCTGATGGTATTCGAGGTCCAGGCGCCCCGCTTCGGCCAGTTGCCGGTGTACTCGGGATAGCCCAGGTCTGGGAGCATGTCGATGTTCTTCGCATGCAGCCCGAGGTTCAGGCAATCGCGATGCGAGTGCCCCTTGCCGTAGCCGTAGTGGACCCAGATGGCCCGCCCGTTGTCGGGACGCTCCGTCTGCAGGTACGCCTGGCCGTAGCGGCCGAGAAAATCGCTCTGCAACGCCGTGTCGCCTACTTCGGCGACTGACGCGATCTTCTCCGCAAGCGCCATCGGCTC
>DPJP01000017.1:0-3521 GCA_003542955.1 Armatimonadota bacterium | reverse complement strand
CCCAGGCCGGCAAGGCGGGGGTCCCCATAGAGCTTGTATCCGCGGGCGAAGGTGTGGGGATTGCCGACGCGGCCGTAAGTCCCCGTGGCCCCGGAATCACCGATGTTGGGCATGGTGGCGTCAAGCACGTTCAGGCGCGCCTCGATGAGATATGCCTGCTTGAGCTTGGGGAACTCGGCAACCATGTTGCGCCGCGTGTAGAGCGGGTAGGAGGCGAGCAACTCCGCGAGTGAGATCATCGAGCGCGTCCAGATCAGCCCGTAGCCGCCGCACTCACCGCCCATGCCGTCGCGGTCGAGCCCCTCCGTCAGCACCCACGGGAGCGGGTCCTTGCTGTTGGTGAACTCGCCCGGAAAGCCCGGATCGAACAGCCAGTCGAGCCACTCGTCAGTCACACCCTCGCGGTCCAGCGCGATCGCGGCCGTGGCGAGGGCGGTGTGTGTCATGCCCGTATTGCCGGAGATGCGGCCGTCCTTGACAGAGATCAGGAACTCGATCAGCAGATGGTCCTCGATATGCCTGCAGAGCGCCTCGGCGCTGCTCTTGTCCCCGAGGTCGTACCGCTGTGCCTTCTGTGCGCTGAAGCCGATCAGCTCCGCATCGGCGGCCAGCGCATCGAATATGGTGTCGTAGGCGGAGGAGAGCCGGCTGGCGGTTCCGGTTTCCCAGATGCAGCCCTCGATGCGCCCGCGCCCCGGCCCGCCATGCGAATGCTCGAAGCCGAGCTGGTGCAGCGGCATGAAGTCCATCTCCGGGTAGACGTCGGCGATGCGGTCGAGCAGCACCGCGCACTTGTGGGCATAGAGCGGCTCGCTGGTGAGCGCGTATGCATTGGCGAGCGCGGGCACGGCACGCAGCAGATTCTGCCAGTGTGCCCACTGGCAGTAGTAGGCGACCGGCCGATGGCGCCGGCCCTGCGTGTCCACCATCCCGTAGCCGTCATCGACATAGACCTTGTGGAGGGGGTCGTTCGGGTCGGGGTGCTCGGCGTTGAACAGGAGCGCCTGGTCGCCCAACTCGCGCCGGAAGAAGCCGTGCCCATCCAGGGCGCTCTGGTAGAATGCATAGAAGTCATTCTTGGGGTAGGTCTCCCCGCAATTGGGGCAGGTGACCTTCCAGGGGTTCCTCCAGAAGTCGGTCTTCCACGGGTAGTTGCCGTAGGGGGTGATGCCGTCGCCGCAGTTGGGGCAGCCGGCCTCCTTGTTGGTGTGGATGTCGCGGGGGACATCCTGTGAAGGCACCAGGCTCCACAGCTCATCATCGGAGAGCGCGGCCCACGGCCTGGCAGCCGACACGGCGGCATCGCGCTGAGCGGCGGCCCAGCCGAAGCGGGCGATATTTGCCTGTGCATTCGCGCGCATCTGCGCGGTGATAAGCCGGCTGCACTGCTTCGCTCCACCAGGTGAGGCTGTGGTCAGTATGAGGCATGTTATGAGTAGCGCAAGTCGCATCATGGGTTCCTCCAGAAGCCCCGGGCCGTCGACACAGGGAGTTCAGTTCGTGCCACGGCAGGCCGAGACCTCCAGGCGACGGGCCGCATGGCCCCGGCAGGGCACGGCCAAGCCCATGCTGCGTTCAGAACTTCAGACATGGCCCGTCTGCGATGCGATGAGCCCCTGTGGGAGCGAGGTTCGTCCATCGGGTGCCGCGGGAGATAGATGTCTGGATTCGACGTCACGCAAGGCGTCGAGNNAATTCTGAATGCCTGACCCCGGCGACGCGGCAAGGGCTCCGGATGCGCAGGAAGTGGACATCGCACTGCGTGCCCATATCAGAAGTTCTGACGTTTCCTGCGTGAGGTCGGATGGGTGGCAGCACAGGGGGCCGGGGATGCTCCCCGGCCCCCTGGAGGCACTGTCGCGTTGTGTGACTCCCTACTTCTTCACCGTCATCAGCACGTTGACGTTGCCACGCCTGACCAGCAGGAGGACGGCATCGCCCCGCGAGCCCTTGATCGCCTGCTGCGCCTGGGCGACACTCGTCACGCCCTGCCTGTTGATCTGCAGGATCAGGTCGCCCGCCTGCAACGCCATCGAGGCCTGCAGCTTCTCGGCATCGGTGCGGGTGATCGCGATGCCGCGGGTGTTGGGCGGGATCTGCAACTTCTCCGCGACCTGCGGGGTGATGTCTGTCGCCCACAGGCCGGTCACGATCTCGACGCCCTCGGCGGTATCGGCCCCTGCCGCGGGAGTTGCCGCATCCGCGGGCGCCTTGCCGATGGTGACGGCGAGCTTCAGCGGCTTGCCGTCACGGATGATGTCGAGTTCGACCTTCGCGCCGGGCTGGGTGGTGCCGACAACCGAGCGCAACTCCGCGGGGCTGTTGACCGCGCGGCCGTTGACCCTGACGATGACATCGTACTCGCGCACGCCCGCCTGCTCGGATGGGCTGCCTTCGGTGACCTCACTGACCACGACGCCCTTGGTATCCCCAAGTCCAAGCTGATCGGCCATGTTCTCGTCGATCTGGCCGATGACGACGCCGAGCCAGCCACGCGCCACCTCGCCATGCTCGACCAGGCTGTCCATCACGCGCCGCGCCAGGTTGGCGGGGATCGCGAAGCCGATGCCCTGGTAGCCGCCGGTGCGCGTGAAGATGGCGGTGTTGATGCCCACCAGTTCCCCATTCATGTTGATGAGCGCGCCGCCCGAGTTGCCGGGGTTGATTGCCGCATCCGTCTGGATGAAGTCGCCGTAGTCGGTGATACCCAGTTCCGCCCGGCCCGTCGCGCTGATGATGCCCATCGTTACGGTGCCGCCCAGCTCGTACGGGCTGCCGATTGCGAGCACGATCTCGCCGACCTCCGCCTCGTCGGAGTTGCCGAACGGCATCGCCGGAAGGCCGGTCGCCTCGATCTTCAGAACGCCGACATCGCTGCCTTCATCGACGCCCACGATCTTGGCGTCGTACTCGCGGCCCTCATCCACAGCGACCTTGATCTCATCCGCGCCGCTGATGACGTGGGCATTGGTCAGGATGTAGCCGTCGGCTGAGACAATGACACCCGAGCCGAGCCCGCGCTGGACACGCTCCCGAGGCTGGTCGGGGATGTCGCCAAAGAAGCGGCGAAAGAACGGATCATTCTGGAAGGGGCTGTCGGCAAAGGGGTTCGCCGGCGCCTTGGTCGTTTTCTTCGACGCGACAGCAACGACACTCGGGACCGCTTTCTTCGCCGCGCTGGTGATGGCGCTCTGGTTGATTGCCTGGGCGACCGCGGGCGAACTCGTCGTGATCTGTACGCCCGCGTCGTGGGCCTTCTCAAGCCCATAGAGCACCCATCCGCCCGAGATGACGCCCAGAACAACCAGGACTATCAATGCGCGGATGAAGCGGGTCGTGAAGACTGTACTCATGACCGGATATCATCCTTTCATACGCTTGTCGACTGGTGAGACATCTGTGTCAGTTACACTAAATGACTACCTGGGGGGGCAAAAGTTCCCGTCGCACGAGTCATCTACGACCGGGGGTAGGATGAGGCGTGGGATGTGGGGTGTGGGATGTGGGGTGTGGGGTGTGGG
>DPJP01000405.1 GCA_003542955.1 Armatimonadota bacterium | reverse complement strand
ACCCGGCGCGGGGCCAACATGGCGATCCTGCGCGTTGACCACCCCGACATCCTCGAGTTCATCGAGTGCAAGCGCGACAAGTCGATACTGACCAACTTCAACATCTCGGTGGCCGTCACCGAGGAGTTCATGCGGGCGGTTGATGACGATCGCGAGTACGACTTGGTCAACCCACGCAGCGGCGGACCCGCCGGCAAGCTCAACGCGCGGGAGGTCTTCGACCTGCTGGTGCAGTCGGCGTGGGAGGGCGGCGACCCTGGAGTCGTCTTCATCGACCGCCTCAACTCCGACAACCCGACGCCGCAGGTGGGGGCGATCGAGAGCACCAACCCCTGCGGCGAGCAGCCGCTGCTGCCGTACGAGTCGTGTAACCTCGGCTCGATCAACCTCGCAACCGTGGTCAAGGGTGAGCTGACGAAGGGCGCCATTGACTGGGAGCAGCTTTCCGCCATCATCCAGGCGGCGGTGCGCTTCCTCGACAACGTCATCGACGTCAACCGGTTTCCGCTGCCGGAGATCAAGCAGATGACACAGGCCAATCGCAAGATCGGCCTGGGCATCATGGGCTTCGCCGACATGCTGATCATGCTGGGGATCCCGTACAACTCGCAGCGGGCGGTCGAGACGGCCGAGCAGCTGATGTCATTCATCCGGGAGGAGGCTCGCGCGGCCTCCGCAAGGCTTGCCGAGGAGCGCGGCGCCTTCCCCAACTGGAAGGGCAGCATCTTCGACCGCGATGGTGATTCGCTGCCCCAGCGCAATGCGACCGTGACAACCATTGCGCCGACGGGGACGATCTCAATCATCTCCGGGACCTCGAGCGGCATCGAGCCGCTGTTTGCGGTGGCCTTTACGCGCAATGTCATGGACGGCACGCAGTTGACGGAGGTCAACCCGCTCTTCGAGCAGGTTGCCAAAGACCGTGGGTTCTACTCACCGGAGTTGATCCAGGAGGTCGTGGCAAAGGGCTCGCTGCACGATGTCGAGGGCGTGCCGGCCGATGTCGAGGCGCTGTTCGCCACGGCCCATGAGGTCTCACCGCAGTGGCACATCCGCATCCAGGCGGCCTTCCAGCAGTTCACCGACAACGCGGTGTCGAAGACGGTCAACTTCCCCAACTCCGCGACCATCGATGACGTTGCCGAGGTATACCAGCTGGCGTATCAGCTCGGCTGCAAGGGTGTCACGATGTACCGCGACGGCAGCCGTGAGGAGCAGGTGCTGACAACTGCCAAGAGCTACGAGCACCAGCAGCCGGCGCCCGCCCAGCGCCTCGAGCCCAAGGCGCGTCCTGACGCGGTGCACGGGGTGACGCGCGCGCTGCCGACGGGCTGTGGGAAGCTCTACATCACCGTCAACGCCGACGACCGCGGCCCCTTCGAGGTCTTCGGCAACATGGGCAAGGCCGGCGGCTGCGCCGCCTCGCAGACGGAGGCGCTGGCGAGGTTGATGTCGCTTGCGTTGCGCTCGGGCATCAGTGCCGATCACCTGGTCAAGCAACTCAAGGGCATCAGTTGCCACATGCCCGCCTGGGAGCGCGGCGGCGGGCGAATACTCTCCTGCGCGGATGCCTTCGCCAAAGGCCTCGAGCGCGCGCTGGCCGACAACGGCCAGCAGCTTTCGATGGAGTTTGAGCCCGAGGACCTCAAGCACTTGGGCGCGTGCCCGGAGTGCGGCGGCAACCTCAGCTACGAGAGCGGCTGCGTGGCGTGCCACTCGTGCGGCTACAGCCAGTGCGATTAGGGGGCGGCCCCGCCGATATCGGGGTCTGCCCCTTCACAGGGTGATGCTCGATGTCCATGGACCCGGGGATTGGACCCCGTTACCAGCACGGCACCAAGTACCAGCGCGGCAGCATGCCGACCGCTCCGCCGATGCTGGGCGTGGTGCCCCCGTTCAAGCGCTATGAAGACCCGCTGTCGTACGTCGAGCTGCCTGCGCCGGAGAAGACCGGCGGCCCCGGCCTCTGGCAGGCCATCGCCGACCGACGCTCCAGGCGCGTGTTCGCAGAGGAGCCGATCGGGCTGGAGCAACTCTCGCAACTGATCTGGGCCACTACCGGGGCCACCGGCGGCGATGCGGAGCATCCCCTGCGGGCGTGCGCATCGGCCGGTGCGCTCTACCCCAACGAGACATATCTGTTCATCAATAGCATCACCGGCGTCCCCGCGGGCATCTACCACTATGAGGTCCTCAACCACCGGCTCGCGATGCTCTCGGAGGGCGACTTCTCGCGCGATGTCGCCATGGCGTGTCTGGGGCAGCGCTACTGCGCCACCGCGTGCGTGGTGTTCGCCTGGGGGGCGGTGTTCGGCCGCTGCGCGCAGAAGTACTCCGACCGCGCGCTGCGCTATGTCTACCTCGACGCCGGGCACATGGGTGCGCAGTTGCAGCTTGCCGCCGAGGCGCTCGGGCTGGGGAGTGTCAATATCGGCGCCTTCTTTGACGATGAAGTCAATCATCTGCTCGGCCTGGACGGAAATGCTGAAACCATCGTCTACCTGACGGCCGTAGGAACACTGAAGGGTCTGTAGCGGGTACGCGCGATAGCCGCGGTTTCGTGCAACGGCCGTTGCCGTGAGTAATCGACAGCAGGGGTCAGCGGACCATGTTGATGGGCATACTCGTCGTGCTTGGGTACATCGTCTTCGGGATTGTGCTGCTCGCGGGCGTAATCGCGGCGGCGCTGGGTCTGCCCGGCACGCTCATCATCCTGATCGATGCCACCATCTACTCGGCCATCACCGGCTGGGACCGCATCCCGTGGTGGCTGTTGCTGATCGGGGGCGTGCTGTGCCTGATCGCCGAGGGCGGTGATGCCTTCGTCGCGGCATGGGGGACGAAGGCGGGGGGCGGGTCGGACAAGGCGGGCTTTGCCGCGATGATGGGTGCGCTGCTGGGGGCACTCCTGGGCGGCATCGTGCTCTCACCGATCCTGAGCCTGCTCGGGTTGACCGGCGGCTTCATCGGCTTCTTCGTCGGCATTCTCATCCCGCCGCTGGGTGGCGGCGTCGTCGGTGGCTTTCTGGGGGCCTACCATTACGAGCTTCGCACCGGCAAGCCGAAGAGGGAAGCGCTGGCGGCCGGCTGGGGCGCGTTCGTCGGCCGCATGGCCGCAGGGCTGTTCAAGGCCGTCATCGGCGCGATGATGATCGCGGTATTCCTCTACAGCATCATCACGACGGCCGCTCCGCAGGCGGCGGGGTAGCTGCCGGGCCCGGGGCTGTACCGAAGTCTCNNTTTTCAAGACGTGACCCCAGCTGGTCCTGCCCCGCATCTGTCCTGAGACTTCGGTACGGCCCCGCCGGGCTCAGCTCCACCCACTTAGCTCGATGAGGTAATCTCCCGGCGCGGCCGTTACACTGAGGCGCCCATCCTCGAACTCGATGCCGGCCAACTTGCCCTCCGTCAGAACGTGCTCCGCGCCCGGTGTGACGCCCTGCGGTAGCTGCTCTGATACCGTCGCCTCCCCATCGCTCCAGTTGCGTACCACCGCGTGATCGCCAAACAGCTCGATCGAGGCATCACCGCGATACATCTGGGCGACCTCCCAACTGGTGAGGAAGTACAGGTCGGGGTGCTCGGAGGTCAGCCTGTCATAGAGCCGCGCCGCCTGCTCGTAGCCGTTCTGCGTCTCCTGTTCGATGAATGAGACGTAGTTCTTCCGGTGCGAGCTGCAGACGGCGGGCACGCCGCGCCTCCAGTCGTTGAGGACGGCCTCATACGCAGCGACCGCGCCGCTCGGGTGGTTCAGGTCGCCGGAGCCCAGCGGCTCGAGGAAGCAGTTGCGGCTCAGGTAGATCATATCGCTCTCGGCCTGGTGGAAGCCCATCAACTGCTCCGCAGCCGGACTGCCGGTGGCGGCGTTCTGGACATTGTTGCGGCACATGCGCGCACACAGGCCCTGGCCGCGCCAGACCTTCTCCGTCTCGATCGAGGCGTCGCTGTTGACGCCGCATTTGGGCACGCGGTTGAAAAGCGTCTCCATGCGGCGGATGGCGGGCACGATCCACTCGGCCTGCTGCTCGGGTGTCATGCCCTCGTATTCGGGTCGACGCTCCTGACACTGGAACATGTTGTAGGCGAAGATGGCTCTGGCGTGCGGGGAGCCCTCCCGCACCGAGGCCAGCCACTTGTGCGGCTGTGCATGGTGCAGGCGGGTGTGGAACTCCGGCAGCCACACGCCGCGCCGCATGCCTTCCTTCGCTTTCGCGGGCAGGTCGCCGCGCTCCCACCCCGTCGGCACGCCGTGGTCGAGGAAGATGTCGCAATACTGCGTCATTCCGTTCTCGCGGATTGCGTCATAGTCCGGGTTGGCGACACCATAGCAGGGGACAAAACTGGCTGGGCGTCCGTCACGGCCCCTGTAGCTCTCCAGGAACGCGAACAGGCGCTCCATATCGGCGGGGGTCTCGAGCGATCCGGCCACCCAGCCCGATAGACGCTCCCAATACTCGCGCGTCGCCTCGAGGTCACCAACAGCGTCGAATGCCCCGAGGTCCGGGCACCAGGCGCAGACGCCCCAGTCGTCACTCTCGACAACAAAGGCCTTGCGGGCAGACCAGTCTACGCTCATCGAACTCACTCCATTTCGGCTGTGTTGCCGTGGCGTGGGGAGTATTCACTGCCCTCGCCGCAACTCCCTCCACGGCGTCGCCGGCATGTCACACGGGCTTTACCCGGCCCGTGTTGACACCCGCCGATGGACGGTGCTACCATACCTTCAAGCCTCTGTGACTCGGTAATGGACACAGACGGCTTCTTTCTTTTCTGACACACGACGAGGAGAGCACCGCCATGGCCCACCAGACGCTGTATGACATTCCCGACTGCCTCGAGGAGCTTGAGGTCTTCTGCGGATCGTCTCACCCGCAGTTGGCGAGGGACATCTGTGCGTGTCTGGACATTCCGCTGGGCGAGACCTTCATCGACCGCTTCGCCAACGACAACATCTATGTCCAGATTCGCGAGAACGTGCGCGAGAAGGACATCTACGTGGTACAGACGGCCGCGCCGCCGGTCTCGGAGCACCTGATGGAGCTATTTCTGATGGTGGATGCGCTCAAGCACGCCTCCGCGCGCCGCGTCACCGTTGTCATGCCCTACTACGCCTATGTGCGATCGGATAAGAAGGACGCGCCGCGCATCTCGGTGGCGGCGCGGCTGGTGGCCGATCTGCTCGAGGCGGCCGGGGCGGACCGCATCCTGACAATGAACCTGCACTCCGAGCAGGTGCAGGGCTTCTTCCGCTGCCCGACCGATCATCTGACGGCGGTGCCGATCCTGTGCGACTACTTCACCGAGAACGTCGTGGACCTGTCCGACTACGTGGTCATCTCGCCGGATGCCGGCAGCGCCAAGCGTGCGGGCCGGTACGCGGAGCGGCTGGGCCTGCCGCTGGCCATCGGCGACAAGCGCCGCGACGGCAAGCAGAAGGACCACGCCGTGGTTGACCAGATCGTCGGGGATGTGAACGGGAAGAACGTCATCATCTTCGATGACGAGATCGCGACGGCGGGCTCGATGATCTCGCTGGCGCAGGTCATCCGGGAGAAGTACGACGTGGGCCGCATCCTGGCCGGCGCGGCGCATGGTGTGCTGGTCGGCCCGGCCATCGAACGGCTGGCGGCGAGCGAGATCGAGCAGATCGTCGTCACGGACAGTCTGCCGCTGCCGCCGGAGAAACAGATCGACAAGATCAAGCAGGTTCCCGTCGCCCCGCTGCTGGCCTCCGCCATCTATGCGATCCACACGGGCGAGTCAGTCAGCAGCCTGTTCCGGTAGGGCGGCAGGGGTGCGTGCCTCACCCCCCGGCCCCCTCTCCCTGCTTCCGCCTTGCTACGCAAGTCGGCGGGAGAGGGGGGTACGACTAACTCCGCACGGCCCGGGGGGGGCCGGCGACGAGACCCTTTCCGAGGTCGCCTATGTCGCGTCATGATCTCGACTGCGCTTCCATCCGCCCCGGCCGGGCATGAGAATCCATCCGGCACTCAACGCCACGCGCCCGTGACCTCCCCGGCTCCTCTACTCCGGCAGGATGGCGAAGTTGTCGAACCAGAACTCGAATTGCTCCGGCGTAAGGGCCGGCGTGGTGGGTGCGCCCTCCGGCCGGATAGACAACCCTCCGAGGCCCACGAAACCGACCTTGTCCTCGAAAACCTCGATCCGCAGCGTGTGCTCTCCCGCGGCCAGAGTCATGGTGCCGAGCGAGACGCTCTGCCGTGTTGTCTCCGCTGAGTAGTGCTCGTAGCGCTCGACTGCGACCTTCCCATCGAGCAGGATGCGGATTGCCCCGCGGTCAGTATGGTTGACCAGGTCCACGAGAACCTCCCCGCTGGTCTCTGCCCGCAGGCTGAAAGGCATCTGCACCCACGCACCGGGCTCCCGCGCGCGCAGCAGCAGGGTGTCGAGGCTGTCCAGTCTGCCGGTATCCTCCGGGCCGTCGGGATGGCTGGTGCAACGCGCCTGCAAGGCCGGGAACCGGGTCCATCGCGCCGGAGGCGGCGGGGTCCTCCAGGGCGTGCTGAACATGAACTGCCGCAGGTACTTGAGTCCGGGGTATGCCGTCCGTAGTCGCCGCACGTCCATGGTTATCTCGTGCCACCCGCCGTCATCCACCAGCGTGTAGCCCTCCAGCTCCCCGAAGCGGCTCTCCTGGTTGGCGGTTCCTGCCAGGATGAGACCGCTGGGCCGTCCGGGGACGTCAAACGGGCTCAACTGAACTGCCACCGGAACACCAGTTGGGATGCGGTACTCGAAGCGCACCAACGGATACTGATCGATGTCCCATGCTCCCGGGGCAACCTGTGCCGCCGTCTGGTTGGCCTTCTTGGGGTCATAGAACAGGTGCATGCACAGGCCCTCGCCATCGCGGCGCTCGACATTCGCGGCCCCGGTTTGGTGACCTCGATAGAACTTGAACTGGTACCCCCAATGGGTATCCATGGTAGCGGTCTCGAAATCGCCCTGGAGCAGGGGCGCGGAGGGGTCGACGGGCTGCTCGACCTTGACGAACAGCGCCTCCGCGCGGCGGCGTCCGTTGGTGAATTTGGCGCGAACCGTCACCCCGTAGTGGCCCGCCTGCGTGAAGGTGTGTGTCGGGGCGGGCTCGTCTGAGACGGAGCCGTCGCCGAAGTCCCAGGTGACTGACGCGAGTTCCTTGCCCAGGGCATCCAGCGAGAAGCTCACCGACTGCCCCGGCTCGATGAGTGACGGGCGCGCCAGGGCAACGAAGCGTGTCGGGTCAGTGACGCCGTGCTCGTAGGCGCCGATATCAGGGGCGGCACCGGCCCACGGCAGGCTCACAGGCATCGCGTCGGTCCAGGTGACTTCGCGGTCCAGGTGCAGGATGGCGGGCCGGTTGTAGCGGAGTTCTACTTTGAGCACCTGCGCGAGGTTGTCGCCCGTGCCGATGGCGATGATGTCGCCTTCCTCCCCCTCGATGCCGAACCCATCGTAGAAGGGCACGCCATCATTGACCGGCAGCGCCGTGCCGGTGCCCGACCCCACCGCCCGGGCGAGGAAGTCACCCGCATCGATGGCTCCGCTGTCGGCTTGGAGGCGATAGTCGCGGTTCTGCGCATCCACGAAGCTGGGGTCGGCGTCGATGTTCAGATGGGCCTGCGACCAGAAGCCGCCTGTGGTCGGCGTTCGCTTGTTGGCTTCCTCCGCCGTCCAGTACTCATCGCCCCAGTGCAGCACCGCCTGCCCCGGCTCATCCCCGCGGAACAGGTTGGCGACGAAGCGGTTGTCGCGGCTGATGTCGGCGGTGCGGGTTATCTGCTCATGCCCGCCGGCCCAGTCGTTGCGATGGAAGATGTTGTTCTGGAACACGTTGGCGCTGACGTCAATGCCACCCAGGTACCACGCCGGGCCCAGGTTGTCGGTGAATGTGTTGTGGTAGAAGCGGGAGTCGCGGGTGTTGAATGGGGCACGGAAGCGCCCGGTGTGGGAGACCCCCTGCCAGATGTAGCTGCCGATGTTCAGGGGGGTGCCCAGATTGTCGAACACGAGGTTGTGGCGGAAGATGCCGTGATCCCAGAAGGAGTGGGCTTTGGCCTCGGCCGATCCGCCGCTATCGCGCGCGCGTGTGATGATATTGCCCTCCCACAGGCAGCGGCCCAGGGAGTATGTGATGTAGTCGCGCCCCCACTCGCCGTGGAAGACATTCGCGCGGATCACGACGTTGTTGACGTAGTTGAGCGTGAAGGGGCTGTGCCCCGCCCGGGTGAAGGAGTTGCCCTCGACCAGTACCTCACTACACTCCTCGATCCACATCATGTCGGTGGGACCGGAGCGGTCCTGGCTGAACAGGTTGTCCAGAAGCCGAAGTTGGGTTGAGTTGGTGATCGAAACAGGCCGCGGCGTGTTGCGCATGGCGCAGCCGCGAACAGTGATGTGGTGACAGGAATCGGCCTGTATCCACCGCGCCTGCATTCCGCCATCCACATGGAAGCCCTCGACGGTGATGTGCTCGCGGTTGCTGAGCCTGATGACGTCCTGTGCGCCGTCGGCGATCAGGCGCGCCCCGCGCGGCTCGGAGGAGCGGTAGGTGATGGGTGCGTCGGCCGTCCCGCTGCGCTCCGGAGCGATGCTGCCCACGTATTCGCCGGGCAGGAAGACGGCGGTGTCACCGGACTCGAGCGTCGTGTTAGCCTTCTGCAGAGTGCGCCATGGCTGATGGGCATCACCGGCGGCGGCGTCGTCGCCATCCGGCGATAGCACGTACTCCGCGGCCGACGTGGGTGACACTCTCATGGCCAGTAGGCCTATCAGCACGGCTGCCAGGAGCAGTTGCAGTCCCCCTGCATTCATCTGGCTTCCTCCTGTGATGCGCGTACTCAATGCGGTGATCCTGTTGTGGGAGGGCGGCAGGCCCGTCCCGCCCCCGGTCTATACAGTTGCCGTCGGAGGGGCAAGCCGAGCGCCGGCNNCGTATTGGACGGCGCGAGACCGGCCCGCGGATGGCACACCGTCCCATCCCGGCTCACCCTCGACCCAGGCCCTGCACTCCCTTCATCCACTCCATCGCCCCGCCCACCGGCTCCGGCGCTCCCCGGCCCGACATGGTCTCCTATCCCGGCCCAAACACCAGGTCGCCGCGGCCCGCCTGCGGACTCCACGCAATCCCGCCGTCGTCCTCTCCGTCGAGGCCGACGCTGTAGAGAATGTATCCCTGCTCCCCGAACTCGTCCCCGGTGCGATAGATGAAGTCATCGCCGGACATCGGGTCCTTCGGAAGCTCGGCGATGTACTCGGGCGCAAGCTCGTGCACCGTCGCGGGCAGGCATCCGCGCTCGACGCGATACGCCTCCAGCGCGCACCGGACACTGAGCCCGATCCGCGCTGCATCGGCGTTCGCCCAGGCGCAGGCCGTCATGTACAGAGGGCTCGTGAGATAGTTCCGGGGGCTGGTGCCCATCGCCTCGTGCGCCGCGGTGGGCCCCCACTCCGGGTAGGGCCTGGAGACGTGTCCCATGACCTGCACCAGCTTCCTGGCGCTCCCCGCGAGCCACACCCGCTCGAATGGTCGCGCAATCACACGGATCATCCGTCCGCGGAGATTGGTTGGAGGACGCTGGGCTATCTGTGCCTCGACGGCCGCAATGTAGTCGTAATGCTCAATCAGCAGCATGTCGGCGAGTGACTGCGGCAGCGTGCGGTTGGCCTCGTTCCACGCCACGAACTCCCGCAGGGCATCCGCACTTGGTGAGCCCGTCTCGACAATCTGCACCATCGCGTGCGCCCCAGCAGTCTCGAGCGCGCCGGCGAACAATACCCCCATCCCCCAGCCATTGCACAGGAGGTTCCTCCCCAGGCGGATGATATCGCGAACCGAGCCGATGGCATCATCGGCCCTGCCCTGCCCCAGGAGGACGGTGACCTCCGCCTGCAGACCGTGCAGCAGACCGTTGAGGCCCGACATTGTTGGCAGGAGGGCGGCCGACTCACCAATGCCGTCCGGCAGTCGGCATGGATTGTGGAGGCCCCTGCGGAGTTCCGCGAGCGCGGGAGCGACGGCTGCGAGCCGGTCGGCTGCCGGGAGATGCGGATCCGCCCAGAAGCGGCGGAGGTCCTTGGGGAGGTTTCTTTCAGGCGGTGACACCATCGCTGCAGCGCGTGCCACGTAGTCCCACGCGTTATCCTCGGGCTCGGGGATGGATGGACGAGGCGGCAGCCTGGGGGCCCGCAGCGCCGCCGCCCACACGATGAGGACCACGGCAATCCCTGCGGGGATTGCGTACCACAGGGCCTGGTGCATGCGGATCACCTCGGGCGTGCTCGGAGCATCTGCGGCTGGGTGGGCAGCGTCACGGCGCCATGACGCAGGAAGCTGCAACCCGATCAAGGCAAGCGGCCTGCGTCGGGGGATGCTGCTCGAGCAGTGCAGCTATGATGCGTCGGATCGTCGGCAGACCCACCTGTGCTCCATGAGCCATGGCGAAATACGGGCTTCATCCGCGGCGTTCTGTGGCACTCGACTCGACTGCTTGCTTCTGAGTTGTCGTCGCCGCAGCCGATTGGCGTGCACCATTCTCGAGGTTGATGTCGATCGCGTGGACTTCATGTTGATTGCCTCGCTTCTCCTACCGCTGGAACACACGGTTGAACGCTCTGTGTGTGAAACCCTCAAACTGCTGAACCTCCAAATCCGCATCCCGGAGCAGCTCTTCCGCCTCTCTCATATGATAGGGCTCACCGAAGACAACCTGCGAGAGCCCACAGTCAACGATCTTCTTCGCGCACAGAGCACAGGGGAACGTCGTTGTGTACAGTATACCGCCTTCTATGCCCACACCGCCATACCTGCTCGCATGGAGTACCGCCCGTTCCTCGGCGTGGAGCGCTCTGCAGTAGTCAAGGTTCGGGCGTTTCGGTGGGGTGGCGCCGTACTGCCAGCCGCACTGCGTGCATGTGAGTGTCTCGTCGATGTCGCCACCGCATTCGCCGCACCGGAACGCGCTCACCAGTGCTTCGTGGTCCTGCTCGCGGACCATCTCACGGTAGCACCGACCGTTGAGTTCGAGACAAGTCGGTTGGCCTGTGGGTACCTCGTTGTAGCCCTCCGAGATGATGCGCCCGTCGGGATTGGTGATGACTGCGCCAACCTTGCGTTTGAGGCAGGACGAGCAGAGCGATGCTGCGTACGCCTGGGACATTCGAAGCTCCATCACCGTCGGGGGTCTCGTTTCAGCTTGCGCGAGGACACGGTACAGGGCATCGATCTTCTCACGGAATTCCCCGAGTGTGCCTCTGTTGCGCGGCGCGGTCCCGCCCGGCAGGAACGGACTGTCATTCCAGACAATCGCGTGAGCCAGGCCGATACAATCAGCGACGCGCTGCCCGTGGTCGACCGCGATGCCCCATCTGTCCGTCTCCCGGCTGTCCCGTCTGTCTACCGCGTCGAACTGCGTTCTGTCATGTCTGAACGCTCTGCTGCACCGGCCCCATCGTGTCTCAGACCGTGCGAGCACAGCCACGAGGTAGAAGTCTGCATTGGCGGCCAGGTATCGTGCCTCGGCTGGATGCTTGAGTCCGTCAAACACGACCATCCCGGCTCTGGGCTCTTTCTGCGCAGCATCCAGTGCCATCGCTGCCAGCGCAGCCTCACCCTCGTCAGCGCGCAACTGGTCACCGCGTCGCTGAAGCTCCTCGGTGTCCACCTTCTCGTCCGGGTCGTCCCGCAGCAGCGATGACAATGTGATGGTAGCCACACCATGCTTCCGGCTGAGGTGCTCCGCAGCGGCTGTGCGCCCTGCTCCCAAGGGACCAGTCAGGCCAATGGCGAGGAGTTCACTCATCCAACTCCCCTCCTATGCCATATTCATGATATTACCTGCCTGATCTCTTCCTCATCGCGGACACGATGCCTGCACTCCATCTGTGATTCCTGATTCAGGCCATCCGTCGCTACAGCGTGATGCGTGCCGACTACTCCTCGTCGAACGGGCCGCCGGAGGCCAGCGGGTGCGGGTACGTGTATGGCGTGTAGCCGGGCTTGGGCTCGGTGTTGTAGTCGCGCCCGAGTTGGATGTGCCCGGCGGACCTGCTGGGCACGAACGGTTCAACCGGCTCGCCGTTGAGCGTATTGTCCCAGACCCAGAAGTCGCGCACCTGAAAGTCGATCGGGTACGGTGCGCTCCAGTCGATGCTCGAGTCGTAGTCCAACGTCAGGCCGATGGCGCTTGAGTGGTCTCGGACTGTGTTATTGAAGACTGCGCCACCACCGCCCCGGAACAGCATCGCGGGGGCGTCCTGGCGGGGCTTCTCGATCACGTTCTCATAGACCTCGACATACTGCGTGCCGACCTTCGAGCCGTAGCCGTGCCCGTGCGCGTCTACGGCCTGTGTCTTCGCGTTCTGGTGGATGTGGTTATGGCGGAAGACATACCATGCGCCGTTGTTGCTGGCGACGGCGTGCCGCGAGCCGATGAATTCGCAATCCTCGATGAACACCGCTCCCGGTCCGCCGGGCTCGAGGTCCTCGCGCCAGACACCTATCCCGTAGACGGCCACCCCATAGCCGAGGTTATTGATCGCCGGCCGGAAGACGTCCACCGTCTGGCAGTGGTCCACCACGCCTGACGTGTTGCCGCGCACCATGACCGCTGCGTTGCCGAATGACTCCAGTCGGCAGTGATCGACCCGGAAGCGTGGGACGTTATCCAGGCGAATGCCCGCATCCTGTGCTTTCGAGTCGGGGTGGGTCTCGCCGATCAGGTTCAGCCCGGCGATCTGCGTGAGGGTGTCGGCTGCCCCTTCGCCTCCGGTCACATGGATGATGTTGCCGGACTTGTGGATCTCGGTCTGCGCCCCGCGGAACAGCTTCGTGTGCTCGGCGCCGGCGCCGATGATACTAACGCCCGCGGGGACCTTGAGTGTCCCGACGGCCTCGGCCTCCCCCGCCGGGATCCGCACCGTGCCGGGCCCATCGAGCGAGTCGACGGCGACCTGGATGTCGGGGAGCGCGGGACTGGCCGCAGTGACCTCCGCGGCATGGGTGACTGAGCAGAGCAGCAACAAACCTGCCATGAGAGCGAAGTGCAGCATCGTCGGACCTCCCCTGTTGATTGAGAGGCCACTTCGTCCATTGGCGGGTGTTTTCCTGCGCGTCCCTGCTCTACTCGGCAGGCGGCGGTGGTGGCGGTTCGGGGACGCCGGCCGGGCCCATTGCTCCGTCTGGGGGTGGCGGCGCAGGCGGTGGTGGCGGGCCGGGGACACCGGCCGGGCCCGGAGAGACCGTCCGCAAGCGAGTTATCAACTGCGGGCCGATGAGCATGTCGCCTGTGCCGTCGTGCTCGCTCCAGACGAGTTCGCCGCCGTCGTCATGCCTGTCCGGACCCACGCTGTAGAGCAGGTATGTGCCGGCTTGGGCATCCACCCGGTAGCGGAAGTCCACGCCGCTGAAGGGGTCCTTCGGTAGCTCGGGGAGATAGTCTGGGCTGAGATCGCCAAGGGTACCCGGATAGGCGCCCGTCCTGAGCTTGAAGGCCACCATCGCGCAGCGGATGCTCATCCCCGCGAGTGTCGCATCGCTCTCAGCAATCTGCCATGCGAGGCGCTGGTAATGGGGAGGCTCCGGCATCAGACCGCCGCCGCCGACGGTGCCGGTCTGCGGTGCGTCACCCCGCAGGTGAGAAGGCTGCTCCGCCCAGGCGATGAGTGACGGCGCCATCTTCAGAAAGCCGGCCTTCAGCGTCAGTTGGTCGTCGAGCGACAGGAGGCCGGCGCGGAGGTCGAGTGCGAGCGAGTCGGCAAAGCTCTGCCGGCTGAGGCGGTTCTGCTCGTTCCAGGCCGCGAACGCGATCAGCCGATCCGCGCTCGGGTCCCCCTCATTGAGGCAGTCGCTGAGTGCGTGCGTGGCGATGGCCTCGATCGCCTTGCCGACGAGTGCGTGGATGAGCACCCCGTTGATGTTGGCGTTGCGGGCCAGGCGAAGGCAGTCCTGCAGCGAGTCGATGGCCTTGTCGGTCTCGCCTGCCGCCAGATATGCGCGAGCCTCATACGAGAGCCCCCGCGCCATCTCGCGGATACCCGCCAACTCGGTCAGCGGCTGGTCGAAGCTGACGCTGTCGGGAATCCGGCATTCGTTGTACAGCCCCATCCGCAGGACGGTCAGCGCTGATTGGTAGCATTCCGCCGCAGCCGCATAGTCCGGTTCGAGTTCAGTTCCCCATGCCGCGGCAACGATCTCGGAGCCCCGCTTGCCATTCGTCTCGTCGAGGACCTGCGTTGCGCGCAGGACGTAGTCCCAGGCGTTGTCCTCGGGCTCGGGGTACTCCGGCACGGCGAACGGCAACTCGGGGGCGCCGTTCTGCGCGGCGGCCTCCCGGATATCGTAGCCGATGCACGACGCGGCGGCGAGCAGTAGCGCGATCAGCATCCATCGGTGGACGTACATGACTTCTCATCTCCGTTGCGGGTCGATTCTGCGGCATAGTGTGTTGGAGGGCGAGGGAATTGCCTATGGGCGTGTCGCCGGGCGCGTGGCCTCACGGACGCCCCTTCGGGCCGTCTCTGGAGAGGCGCACACGGCGCGCTTCTCCACCCCTGTGCGTCTGCCCCCCAGAATGGGGTCAGGAGGCGGGTTCTGAGGCCGTTTGGCGCCCGCCGTTCGTGCCTCACCCCCAGCCCCTC
>DPJP01000188.1 GCA_003542955.1 Armatimonadota bacterium | reverse complement strand
CCGGCACAATGACGCGCGCAATGCGTGGCATACAGATACCATACCAGAGCAGGAACCGAGAATCAGGTGCAGAACTGGGTCTCCGTTCCCCAATTGTGCGCTCGGACCTGGAGCGGGCGTCAGAATCGCACGTCGGCGGTAGCCAGAAGGCGTCAGGCGTGAGATGCCGCCTGCTCGACGTCTGTGGCCTTTCTGTGTGATCAGTATGGTGTCCCCGGAACTCATGGTGTCCCCGGAACTCTGGACCCCTGCGACGGGGGCGGTCTATCATCGACCCGGCCCGTAGATGCTTGGGTCGAGCAGATGGAACCACTGGCCTCGTGACCAGCGGCTCTGCACGTCACCATCCTCAACACGTGTCCGCCAGTAGTACTCTCCGAAGGGCAGGTTGTCCACGATCAGTCTCTCGCCAGCGTCGAAAAGCCGATCAACCACGCAGTGCTGCTCGAAGGAGCGCTCAGCTACCTGCAGCCTCACCCGTCTGCCCGGAGGAGCGGAGAGGGGCGGGGGCCATGCCACACTGAACTCGACCGCGTTGGCGGTGACCCAACTCATCGGGGAGCGGGCTACCGGGGCCGGCCACGGGTTGGCCTTGCCTGGAGTGACATCGCCCGGTGCATAGACGGCCCACGCGCGAGATGAGCCCATACCCGACAGCGGCGCTGCGCTTGCCGTTAGGTGCTCTCCGCTCGGTGTGCGGCCGATGCTCTCACCCCGGCGCAGCCACGACTCACCAACCGCCACCACTGGCTCCAGCAAGGTCTCAGAGACATGCGCGTCCTGCAGAATGGCTGCAGTCTGGGGCCTGGGCCCTCGCGCCCAGCACACGAAGTCGACCAGGGCCTCCGGGCGTGCCTCGCTTGTGGCGAACAGCGCGCATTCGCTCGCTCTCCCACGGAAGGCATCCGCAGCGTCGTCTCCCACCTCCTCGAGGTGCACAGCCCCCTCGCGCCGGAACGTGCGCCCCAAGGGCATCTCCTTCGAACGCAGGAACCACACGACAATGAGGCCGCCCGGAGGCAACTCCGACGCTCTGGCGGGGAACACGAACCGGCAGCCCCACCGATCCCACAGTGACCAGCCGGAGATGTCGACTGGGGCCTCCGCCACGTTCAGCAGTTCCACCCAGGTGGGCTCGTCATCAGACAGTGGCATCGGGCTGATCTCATTGATGAGGACGGCCATCGGGACAGCGCAGGCAGGTGACGTCCCAACCGCAAGGCACGCCACGGCGGCCAGAACTGCGAGAGGAGGTGTCACCCTGTGCGGTCTGCGTTTGCTGCGGCTCGCTGAGCGTCGCATACGTCCACCCTCCATCGGCACGCCTCCAGCATCTCAGTCGTCCGCCTCGTGCACGGCATTTGGGTCTCGCAACTCCAAGTAGTAACCTTCTGACCAGGGCGTTACCATGTCATCGCGTTCGAGACGGGCCCGCCAGTAGTAGGTGCCGGGGGCGAGGCCATCCACCCGTAGCCTTTCACCGGGCGCGTACGCCCTGTCCACCAGTGGCTGCTGAAACGAGGGTCGCTCAGCTACCTGGAGCCTGCAGGCCTCCTGAGGAGGACCCAGGAGCGTCACCGGATAGTCCACCACGAACTCGGCCGTGCGAGACGTGAGGCTGAGGATTGGGCTGTGCGGAGCCGGGGCAGGCCATCGATTGGGGCGTCCGGGTGATACCTCGCCCGGCGCGTAGTAGTCCCAGGTGTTCTGCAGATCAGAGGAGGCCTGGTTCTGCCCCGCGCTCAGAATCTGGGTCAGCCGTGGGCTGCGGCCAAGGGTACCCCCGATCTCGAGCACGGTGCAGCCATCGCAGCCGAACTTCGACAGCGCGTGGCCGGAAGCGGCAAGCACTCCCGCCGCGCGCAGGACAGTCGCGGTCTGCGATGATGACTTGTCGCCCCAACACACGTAGTCGCGCAGCGCCTGCGGAGTGCGGTCGGGCGCGGCGAAGAGCGCGCACTCGCCGATCTGCTGTCGGAAGGCGTCGGCGGCGTCTTCGCCCACCTGGTCGATGTGCATGCCTGCCTCGCGGGCGAATGTCCGCGCAGGCGACGCCTCCTCCTCCCCCCGGAACCACACAACAACGAGACCGGCGGGAGCCAACTCGGACGTCTCGTCAGCGAAGACCAACCGGCACCCCCACCGGTCCCACAGCGACCAGCCAGACAGGTCCACTGGGGCTTGGCTTACGTTCAGCAGCTCCACCCACGTCGGCTCGTCGTCCGACAGCGGCAGCGGGCTGATCTCGTTGATGAGGACGGTTACAGGTGGCGTCTGTGGGGCGCCACGAACGCACAGCGCTGCCACCAGCAACATGAGCGGCACAGTTGCGCGCCGCATGGCAAGTCGCACACGTCTGTATGGCCTGCGGCAGGCCGGCCTCATGGCTGGTTTCCACCCGCTGTCAATGATAGAAGGCGCGCAACTCGACTTTGTCGTCATCCGGGCTACCTCCGGAGTCGTCTAGAAGCTTGTTCAGTTGGTAGTTACGAGCAGCCTCGAAGTCAGCGAAGCGGTTGTCCTCATCGAGATCGACTACTCCATCATTGTCCGAGTGGGTGTGCACTGTGGCCTCCTCCGATATGCCTGAGATGAGATGGATCGCGGCGGCATCGGCCCGTATGGACGAAACGAAGTTGTAGGTGCTGAAGAGCTGCCAGGCCTCGGCGGGGTCCTTCGGGTCGTGCACCAGGATGCTGCGGATCCCCTGCGCGTCCACCCTCGCGCCAGCCACCAGACGCGCGTGGGAGCCCGTGCTGGTGTAGACAGGCGACCGCGACACGATGCCGTCGGCGACCGCATGCCAGTTGTTCGGCGTGAATGCCTGCGTGCATTGGGCGTTGCCGCCAAGTGCCCACTCTAGCGCTTGGCGTACGTGTGGATGCGCTGAGGTGTTGTACATCCCGTCACCGTGACCCAGGTCTCCTCCCTGGTCCCAATTCGCTCGATTGAAGAAGGATATGCGATCCTGAGACAAGGAGCCCCCGAAGTTGCTGTTGAACATCGATATGCAGGCACGCGCGCAATACTGATAGCAGTGATCGCAATTCTGGTCATAGGCGCCGTGGTCGCAGTCCCAGCGATGGACGCCACCAACGGCGCAGTCGTTTGCATCGGTCGCGCAGCACAACATGTCCGTGTCCTTGTGCTGTGTAACATGGACGACAGCAGGGAGGTGATCCATGACCCCGACACCTACGCTATCGGTGAAGAGGTTCGTGTTGCCGGTGGACTGGCACAACCTGAACTTGAGGGACAATATGGCGGAGCCGGTCTCGCACCCCTCAACCAGTAGACCACAGGTTCCGCCTGTGAAGTCGTTGGGCTCAAGCACCTTCTCTGTGTCCTGTGGTGGAGGCCCGATGAGAGGAGCATTTCCGGTCTGTGCGCGGAACACGCGCGCTCTGCTGTAGGATGAGGCGCCCAGGACCACCTCAATGCGCGGAGTTGCAGTGCCCCCTGTCCACGCCGGCTCAACGCATGCTACCATTTTGGCCATATCCCAGTCGGCATCAGCTTGACCATTGACTGCATCGTCCGTGAAGTCAAGGACACTATCGCCGTTGTCGTCATCCACATTGACCATCACGGGCTTCGCGGCAGTGTCCTCAGCTCTGTCTTCGGCGAGCGTGCGGTCGGGTGGAGCCCACCAGTTGTTGTCGTCCGAGTCGATATCAAGGTCCACGCGCACCACAGTTGCCTTGGCGCTATCCTCGACCGGATTCCGGTTGGCTTCGAGCCAGGAGAGTTTGAAGTCAATATCCTGCATACTGCCGCTGACCTCGTAACCCTCGACGTAGTAGACTATCGGTTGGTCGTCAGTAGGGTCCCACACTACCGGGAGGGTCACCTGTGTCTGCTTGTCACCCTCTTCCCACACTTTGACCTTTGCGCCCCCGCTCACCAAGTCAAGCTGTAGTGTGCCTGTGTGCCCCGCGAGCGCGTCCTCGTCCCAACTCACCGTCAGCGTCTTCAGGTCATCCTCGCCCGTGACTTGGCCGGCGTCTGCGTTGTCCTCTGTATCGTTGTCGTTGTCATCGTCCTCATTGATGAGGATGAAGCCTCCTATGCTCCCCTCAAAGTCCTCCCAAGCGCCCGCAACGCAGAGGTCAATGGGCCCGTGCTCCAGGGCCGTGCTTCCCCTCTGCAGCGCGCGGAATTCCGGGGACACCATACTTATTTCGACCGAGCCTGTCGTGCCGGCTTGCGGGCGTCGGGGCAGGGCTTCGTCTCCTTCGGCTTCCGCCCGCGGCGTTGAGGGCGGAGGCATCGGCCGGTGCTGCGCTCAAGGTCGCTCACAAAGGCATCCGACCCCAGGGGCCGGCCCGTCCGCTCGTGCTTGCGGAGAGCATCCCATTGCTCCGCCGGGAATTGCTGCGTCAGGTAGTCATACCAATCGTGGCAGCGAGCAAGGAGTGGTTCCGTACGCACCAACTCGTCGTGTCTGTGCGTCAGGTGCGCGGCCGCGCTGCTCCAGGGGTACTCCTCCGGCGCGGATGCCAGGCCTGCGCGGACAGGATTCAGCTCGATGTAGCGCGCGGCGACCAGCAGGTATGCGTCATCCAGCGGGAAGGAGGCGAAGCGGCCCTGCCATAGATGCCCACGCCAGCCTTCCCGGAAGTTGACGTACCGTGTGTAGCGGCGGTGGGCGTCTCCGATGGCGCGGCGGAGGCCGTCTTCTTCCTCGGGGACGGCGATCAGATGCACGTGGTTGGGCATCAGACAGTAGGCCCATATCTCCACCCCCCGTTCGTCACACCACTGAGCCATGAGGTCACAGTAGAGACGATAGTCACCGTCGCAGAAGAACGTCTGCTGGCGGCGGTTGCCGCGCTGGGTGACATGATGCGGAACGCCCGGCACAATGACGCGCGCAATACGAGGCATATACGCACCATACCAGACCAGGATGATGGAAGCAAGCCGAAATGGGTGTCATTGCCCCGCAATTGTCCGCGCAGACTTCACGGCGGTATCAGAAGCTCAGGGAGGCGGTAGTCAGAGGTGTAGGGCATGAACCGCATACAGCCCGGCTCCATGGCTCTTCTGCGTAATTAGTATGGTGTCCCCGGAATTACAGGTGACCCCGCCAGCCCTCCCGGAAGTTGACGTGGCGTGTGTAGCGGCGGTGTGCTTCGCCGATGGCGCGCCGGAGGCTGTCCTCTTCGGCGGGGACTGCGATCAGGTGTACATGGTTGGGCATCAGGCAGTAGGCCCAGACCTCTACGACGTGCTCTCTGCACCACTCAGCCATGAGTTCGAGGTAGACGCGATAGTCGTCGCCGCAGAAGAACGTCTGCTGGCGGCGGTTGCCGCGCTGGGTGACGTGATGCGGAACGCCCGGCACAATGACGCGCGCAATGCGAGGCATACACAAACCATACCAGACCGAGAGGATGGAATCAAGCCGAAATCCGTGTCATTGCTCCGCAATTGTCCGCGCCGACTTCACAGCGGTATCAGAAG
>DPJP01000344.1:16959-19081 GCA_003542955.1 Armatimonadota bacterium | reverse complement strand
CACCCAACCCGCTGCTTACACTGAACCCGTACAGCACACGCATTTGCCGGCCGCTCCGCCCGGCCGCCGGAGACATCTGGCATGACTTTCACTGTCGTTCTGCTGAAGGAGTTGGATGGTCGCTACTCGGTACTGGTGCNNTGGTGCCGAGTCTGAAGGGGTGTGCCACCTGGGGCGAGACCCTTCCTCAGGCGTTGCGCATGGCGGAGGAGGCCATCCTGGCCCATCTGGAGGGCCTGCGTGAACTCGACCTCCCGGTCCCACACGACGATGACACGGTCACCTTCGAGATGGGTGAGGCGACAGAGGCCGCCGTTTACAGGGTGTCGATAGACGGGGTGACGCTTGTCGCGTGATGCGTCTGCGCCGTCGGCACTCAGTTGCCGAGCATGAGAGCGTGGGAATGATAGTGGTTCTACCGCCAATGATGACAAAGGGGGCTCCGGCCCGATGGGCGTGGCGCGAGCCGTGCCAAGCGCCTGCCCTCCACCGTGCGTGAATGCAAGTGATGCGCGACGACGCGCAAACCGTGGGCCGGCACACCAGGCGCCACGGTTCTTTCGTTTCACAGGGGTGGGCCGAGAAGCACGGCACCTCGATGCGGGAGACAATCCAGTACACAATATGCCTGTTCACAGGCATTGGGGTGATACCAGATGAGAGCACTCTCAGGCGTACAGCCCTCGGGCAAGATACACATCGGAAACTACTTCGGCGCCATCCGGCAGTATGTCAGGATGCAGGATGAGCACGAGGGCTTCTTCTTCATCGCCAACTACCATGCCCTGACGACCATCCGCGACCCCGAGGATATGCGGCGTCAGACGCTCGACCTCGCCGCCGACTACCTGGCGCTCGGGCTCGACCCACAGAAGGCCACCGTCTTCGTGCAGTCGGATATCCCGGAGGTCTGCGAGCTGTCGTGGATTCTCTCCACCGTCACACCGATGGGGCTGCTCGAGCGCTGCCATGCCTACAAGGACAAGGTCGCCCAGGGCATCCCGGCCGACCACGGCCTGTTTGCCTACCCGGTGCTCATGGCCGCGGACATTCTCATCTACGACTCGCATCTGGTGCCCGTCGGCCAGGATCAGAAGCAGCACGTCGAGGTCACCCGCGACATCGGCGAGCGCTTCAACAACACCTACGGCGAAACGCTGGTGATCCCGGAGCCATACATCCTCGAGTCCACGGCCGTGGTACCGGGGATCGACGGTCGGAAAATGTCGAAGAGCTATGACAACACGATCCCGATCTTCGACCCCGAGAAGGCCACACGCAAGCGCATCATGAGTATCGTCACAGACTCGACCCCCGTCGAGGGCGCCAAGGACCCCGAGAAGTGCTCGGTCTTCCAACTCTACAGCCTGTTCGCGAGCGAGCAGCAGCGCGCGGAGATGGCCGAGCGCTATCGGGCCGGCGGCATGGGCTACGGTGATGCCAAGAAGGAGCTGTTCGAGGCCTTCATGGCGCAGTTCGGGGAGGCGCGCAAGCGCCGCGAGGAGCTGGCGGCCAATCTCGACTACGTGCGCGACGTGCTCCACAAGGGCGCCGAGCACGCCCGAGCGGTCGCCCGTACCACCCTCGACCGCTGCCGCGCCGCCTGCGGCGTCGACATATAGCCGCCGCGACCCTGACAACACGCAGCCGACCACCCACAGGGGGCCCCATCCAGGGCCCCCTTCCGTTTCGCGCAGGGCAGAGCCTCGCAGCGTACCGCCGTGTGGCCGGGGAGGGGAGTCCAGACGTCGACTGCACTCGTGTTCGCCGCCTTACACACACTGCAGTACAACGGGCAACCGGCGTCAGGAAAAGCCACTCACAGACTGAAGCCTGTGCCTCCTTTCACGGATCGGGTCACGACCGGTGCTGCCGATCTCGCAGTACCGTCGCTCGCGATCCGCGCCCTATGGCACCGCCCATCGAAGGGAGGGGCCAAATGGGTGTCGGCGTCGCGGTCCGCGGCCGTGTGCGGACCGCGACGGTGA
Source organism: Armatimonadota bacterium (assembly GCA_003542955.1). Classification (GTDB taxonomy): domain Bacteria; phylum Armatimonadota; class Zipacnadia; order Zipacnadales; family UBA11051; genus UBA11051. The sequence continues at coordinate 17,093 of DPJP01000344.1, read as the reverse complement.
CGGGTCCCATCCGGCCCCGGTTGCATCATCCCTTCCCTCGGGCATCTGAACACCCGCACGCAAACGCCCGGCGACACAGGAAGCAGGTCCCTCCTCGACGAACGGACTCACACGGCATCGACACAGACCCGGCG
>DPJP01000344.1:13814-16899 GCA_003542955.1 Armatimonadota bacterium | reverse complement strand
AGACCCGGCGGGCGCACTGGTCCGCACCGGAAGGAGTCCATCTGTGTAAGCCGGTGGACTGCCCGCAGGCGGTCTGCGCAGACAAGCTGAAGACCTCAGGCAGTGGGGGAGATGACTGCGAATGTGCCCGACGCACAATCTGCGGACTGCGTGGTTGATCCTTGCCTTCGGGTGCCTTGTGGCCTCCGCGGCTCTCGCCAGACCGATATCTCAGGGCCCCCGCGATATCATCCACCGGGGCATCGGCCCCGACGGCGTCGGTGACTTGCCGTTCCCGGATAGCACCATCTGGATGCGCCGGGCCGGCGCCCAGGCCTTCATCATCGAGTGCGCCAATCCCACACAGGCCGACCTGAGCAACTACTCGATCACCCTGCGCGTGCCCGCCGGCTATGAGATCATGGACCCCTCGGGCCGATTCGACAAGTGGGGTTTCCAGATCAACATGCCGGAGGTCACTCGTACCACGGAAGACGGCCGCCAGGTGGTGAAGCTCGCCTTCAGGGGCGCCATCCTACCGGGCGATATGGACGGCGACGACGGCTACCACCGCTACGGCACGCTGCTGGTGTTGCGGGCGCTTCCGACGGCGAACGGCGCGTCCGCTGCAGACGAACGCGGCGTCGCTCGGACAGCTCCTCCCCCGGCAGACGATGGCCGCCTCGAGTACGCCTGCCTGGCCGACAACTGGACCGGGCCGAGTGGCTCGATGAGGGTGCGCCTGCTGCCTGACCTGCCCGGCGCCATCGACAAGCCCTCGATGCTGCTGTGTCCGGTGGACTGGTACCTCGTGCACTTCAACGAGGCCGAGGCGCGGGCTCTGCTGCAGACAGTCCACGACGCCGGCTTCGACACGCTCCACTTCAGCAACTACCACGACGAGCTGCTCCAGCAGGCCGAGGAGGGCAGTTGGCTGCGGGGCTTCATCCCCACCAACCGCGAGCGCGCGCGGCTGGCCGACGAGTTGGGCTTCCGTATCATCTACTCGCTCATCTTCGACTGGGGCAAGGACCTCGTCGTCTTCGATAACCTGCCCGAGCACCAGGCCACAGGATCCGACGGCAATCCAGTCGACAGGATACCGTGTCCCGAGTGGTGGGTTGCCGAGGGCTACCAGCGGCACTGGGAGACCATGGCGCGGGAGATGGACCTCCACCACGCCGACATGTACATGCGCGGCAATGAGTGCAATACCTGGCATCGGTACTGCTTCTGCGACCGCTGCAGGCGGGCCTTCGGGGACGCAAAGCAGGTACCGGACGCCGAGAAGCTCACCGCGGAGGCGATACTGGAGCAGTATCGTGATGAGTGGCTGGACTTCCGCTGCATGCAGTACGAACGCGTCTGTCAGCGATTCAGGGAGGGCGCCTACCAGGCTCGGCCCGGCAGTGAGTTCTCCATCTACTCCGGCCTGCAGGACCCCTGGTGCAAAGAGAAGTACACCACCGACTGGCGCTACCTGGGCAACTCCTGCGACTGGGCCGTCGGCGTCATCGGGGACTACGGCGTCACTCGTGAGGCTCTGGGGGGCACTCCTCTGATGGGTCGCGTTGGCATCTACCACTCGCCCACACAGCGCTACGGAACGCAACTGATGGATTGTTATCTCGACAGCGGCGCGTACGGTCTCCGTGCCTTTGCCCTGTCCTACTACGACGGCCGGATTCTGCAGGCGGCCGCCTTCCTGTCCAACTTCATGGCCCGCTTCGGCGACATCCTGGCCAACCACACGAGGCACGATGACTGGGCACAGACCGACTCCGAGAGCGTCAAGGCGCGGGTGCTGGTCGGCGATGATGACCGCACGCGCCTCGTGGTGGTGAGCAACAACTCCGGGGAATCAGTTCAGGCGACGGTCACGATAGCGGGTGTCGAGCAGGGCTGGCACGCGAGGCTCTACCCGTCCGGAGAGGACCTCGCCGACCCGGCCAGAGCCTTCCTCACCCTTGCGCCCTGGAGCGTCCAGGCAGTGGAATTGGCCCGGTAGCGCAGAGACGACAGGGGTCATGTCTTCAGGATTCACTATTCTGCAGCCGCTCCTGGACCATGAGTCGGGGAATGGAATAGTGAATGGTGCAGACGTGACCCCAGCCGTTGGCTGTAGCCCCCCAGTCACAGCTATCCCCCAAACCGCATTCCGCCAGAGAGGAATCCACGCCCCATCACGTGAACAATGTGAACCCCGGCAACGTGGGAGCCGCGTACCCTGATCGAGGTGGCCCATCATGCTAAAGGCCGTCGGCTGGCAATCTCGACCCGTCTTCATCACCTCCACCTTCCGTGACATGCATGCGGAGCGTGACTGGCTGCGCGAACGCGTCATCCCCGAGCTTGAAGAGCGCCTNNCGAGCGTCATGCCCACCTCGAACCGATTGACCTCCGTTGGGGCGTCGAGAATCTCTCCGCCGAGGATGAAGTGGCCAAAGAGCTTGTCGTCCTCAAGGTCTGCCTGGATGAGATCGAGCGCAGCCGTCCCTTCCTGATTGGTCTCATCGGTGACCGCTATGGGTGGGTGCCGGATCCCGAGCGCATGCAGTCAGCGGTCGATGAAAAGGGCTTTGAGACCGATGTGCAGGAGAAGAGCGTCACCGCGCTGGAGATCGAGTTCGGTGTACTCGACAGCCCCGACCAGCGACGGCGCAGCCACTTCTTCTTCCGTGACCCTCTGCCGTATCAGCAGATGTCTCCCGAACTGGCGGCACAATACAGCGATGCTCACTCCCCGGACCCCGGCACCCGCAAGCATGCGGAGGAACACCTGCAGCCGCTGAAGCAACGTATCGAGGACGAACTGCCGGGGCGCGTGCATCACTACTCCGTGGCGTGGGATGCCGATGCACAGGAAGTGACGGGTCTCGACGACTTCGCCGCGATGGTGCTTGAGGCGCTGTGGGCGGACCTGGAGACAGAGATACCGCCGCTTGCAGAGCAGGAAGAGATCACCTGGGAGGATCAAGAGCGGCTGGCATTCGAGGAGTTCATCGAGCTGGCGGCGCGGGACTTCGTCGGCCGCGAGCAGATCGCCGCCGAGATGCTTGCGCTGTCCCGGTCGCCGGCTGCGGAAGGCGGCACGTGGGGCGGGTGT
>DPJP01000344.1:13596-13779 GCA_003542955.1 Armatimonadota bacterium | reverse complement strand
GGCTTTCGGGTTCCGGCAAGAGCGCCTTGCTGGGATACGTGGCCCGGCGGCTCCGCGATAGCACTGAGCACGACGGGGCGGACATGCTGCTGCTCTCACACTTCACGGGCGTCACGCCGCGCTCGCAGTCGGTGGATGCCATGCTCCTTCGCTGGATCGGAGAGCTGGCCGAGTTCCTGGGTG
>DPJP01000344.1:6665-13559 GCA_003542955.1 Armatimonadota bacterium | reverse complement strand
TCCTGGGTGAACCGTCACCTGTGGAGGAGGGCGCATCGGCCGATGAGCTGGAGGAGGCTCTCGCATCGCTGCTGGGGCGCGCGGCCCTGCAGACTCGAGTTGTCGTGTTGCTCGATGCGGTGAACCAGTTTGAGCCAACCACTCGCGCAAAGCACATAACGTGGCTGCCAAAGCTGTGGCCATCCAACGCCCGTCTCATCGCCACGGCCATCCCTTGCACCGCTTCGGGCGCGCTGCTGGAGCGGCCCGGCGCCACGGAAATGCCACTGGAACGGCTGCCGCAGCCGGATGCCGAGGAGGTCGTCCGGCGTATCTGCGCACGATACCACCGTACACCGCACCCCGATGTGATCCGCGCCCTGGTCAACAAACGGAAACCTGACGGTACTCCGGCGGCAGGCAACCCACTGTGGTTGACCCTGGCCGTCGAGGAGTTGAACCTGCTCGACCAGGATGACTTCGAGCGCGCGGACCGCGAGTTCACCGGCAGCGGCGACCAGCGCATGCAGCAGCTCCTGCTCAGTGTCGTCGAGGACCTGCCGCCCGACGTCGCGGGCCTCTATGGGTGGATGCTGGCCCACACCGAGGAAGTATGGGGCGAGTCGTGGGCGCGGGCATTCGCGAATGTAACGGCGCTGAGCCGCGGTGGCTGGCGCGACGGTGACTACGAGCGGCTGCTGCCGGCAGTGACGGGCGAGACCTGGGACCCGGCAACCGTCGCCGGCCTGCGGCGCAGCTTCCGCGGGCACCTCGTGCGGCGTGGCGCGCACGGCCAGTGGGATTTCGCCCACAGCCAGACGCGTCCGGCGATCATGCGTCGGAACCTAACCGATGCTGCTGAAGCGCGGCGGCTGCATTCTCTCATCGCCGACCACCTGGATACGCTGCCAAGCGAAGACCAAGTGCATCAAAGCGAGATGATGTACCACCTGATCGGCGCCGATGACAGGACGCGGGCGGCGCTCTACTACGGCGGTGCCCTCACCGAAGGTGAGCTTGGCGGCGCCACGCAGCGCCTGGCCGAGCACGTCCTGGCATCGGCTGATGGAGAAGGGACGCGGGGCTTGACGTGGGTAACGTCTCTGCTCGCCGCGCCCGGATTGGCCGATACACTTGTGGCTTCGGTTGCCGACCGCTGCATGCACGACCTGCGTGATGCCATCGAGAATGATGCCCGGCTTGATACCAGGCTGGCGCTGCTGGAAGCGGTACAGGCCACCATGGTCCGGTTGGCTGCTCAGGAGCCTGGCAACACTCGTTGGCAGCGCGCCCTCGCGAGCGCGCATTGCTACGTCGGGATCGTGCTGGTAGCGCGGGGCGATCTTCCCGGTGCGCTTGAGGCATACGAGGCATACCGTGCAGGTATGGAGCGTCTAGCGGGTCAGGACCCGAGCAACGCCGTCTGGCAGCACGACCTGGCGAGCGCGTGCTCGTACGTCGGAACGGTGTTAGAGGCGCAGGGCGATCTTCCCGGTGCGCTTGAGGCATACCAGGCACACCGCGCAGGCATCGAGCGCTTGGCGGCTCAGGACCTCGGCAACGCCGTCTGGCAGCGCGACCTGGCGGTGAGCCGCATCAAACTTGGGGAGGTCCGTGTCGCGCAGGGGGACCTTCCGGGTGCTCTTTCTGCGTATGAGACGTCGCTGGGCGTATTCGAGCGTTTGGCTGCTCAGGACCCTGGCAACGCCACTTGGCAGCGCGACCTGGCGGTGAATCACGCGAATATCGGGGATGTGCGTGTTGCGCAGGGGGACCTTCCGGGTGCTCTGTCTGCGCATGAGGCGACGCTGGGCATATTCGAGCGTTTGGCTGCTCAGGAGCCTGGCAACGCTCGTTGGCAGCGCGACCTGTCGCTGAGCCTTAGCAGACTGGGGGACGTCCGTGTTGCGCAGGGGGACCTTCCGGGTGCTGTGTCTACGTACGAGGCGACACTGGATATTGCCGAGCGGCTAACGGCTCAAGACCCTGGCAACGCCGGCTGGCAGCGCGAGCTGTCGCTGAGCCTGATCAGACTGGGCGCCGTCCGTGTTGCTCAGGGCGACCTTCCGGGCGCTCTGTCCGCGTTTGAGGCGTCGCTGGATGTTGCCGAGCGGTTAGCGGCCCAGGACCCCGGCAACGCGGGGTGGCAGGGAGACCTGTTGGCGAGCCACTCCAAGGTGGGGGACGTCCGTCGTGCGCAGGGCGACCTGTCCGGCGCGTTGAGAGCGTATCAGGCGTCGCTGGAGGTTGCCGAGCGGCTATCGGCTCAGGACCCGGGCAACGCGGGGTGGCAGAACGCCCTGTCGAGCGCGCGCTGTTGCGTTGGGATGGTGCTGCACGCTCAGGACGACCTTGCTGGCGCGCTGGAGGCATACGAAGCATACCGGGAGGGCATGGAGCGCCTATCGGCTCAAGACCCGAGCAACGCCATGTGGCAGTGGGGCCTCTCGGTTGCGCACTGCTACGTGGGGATGGTCATGCAGGCGCAGGGCGATCTTCGTGGTGCACTTGGGGCATACGAGGCATACCGGGAGGGCATGGAGCGNNGCCGGTATGCACGTCTCTCCGGAGGACGAGCAGTTCCTGCAGCAACTCAAGCAGAAGCTTGGGCGGTGACATTCCGAGCGCCCTCATCCGCCCCGCTCCTATCCCCCGCTCGCGCCGCCGCTACTGCCCACCGCCCCCGCCGCCCGCTTCGCCGCCGCCCGCAGGCTCTTCCTTCTTCTCTTCCTCTTCATCATCCCGGTGGAAGGTGATGCCGGAGACCTTGCCCGTGCGAATCCACTCCGCGTCAATCGAGATGGTCGCCTCCGGCGTGCGCAGCTCGTCGCCGTCCTCGGTCAGTATGCGGACGTTGCCCGTCAGTGTGACGATATCGGGGATGCGCTCGTAGACCGCCTTGTCGCACCAGCCGGTCTTGTCCTCCTGGACGACTTTGATGTGCCCCGTCGCGATGCCCTTCTTCACATCGTCATCGTAGTAGTACTCGATGCGGTCGCACGTCATCGTCGTCAGCTTCTCGGCGTACTCGTCCCACTCGTCCTTCTTCTTGCCCTCGGCCTTGTCTTCATCCTTATCAGGCTTCTTCTTCGCCACCACGCGGACGTTGCCGGTGACGACGACGATCTTCTTGTCGAAGTCGGCCTCGATCAGGTCGCCGGTGATGGTGGCCTCGGGGTCGACGCACTTGAGGTTGCCGACGGCCTTGGCGGTATCGGGCCGCTCGGGGTGGTCCTCGTCGAAGTACTCGGCCTCATCGCAGTAGAGCGTGATGTCCTTGTGCTTGAAGACGACGTTGCCGGCGAGGAAGTAGGTGTGGGCGGCCTTGTCGCGGTAGAGGCTGTCGGCATTCTCGAGCCGCACGCGCTTGTCTTCTTCCTCCTCTTTGTCCTTGGCCGGCTCACCGTTCGCGGCCGGTTGGTCGGGCTGCCCGGCATCGCTGCCCGTTGCAGCATCGCCGTTGGGCTTGTCCGACGGCTTCTCAACCTGCTGCGACTGCGCGACGGCAAGCATCCCGAGGAGGATCAATAGGGATATGGCGAGTATGAGATACCTGTCGGCTTTCATGTCTAGTCATCTCCACCGCAGTGCGACCGTGACGGATGTGTATCCGGCCCACCCCATAGAATCGGCCGTGACGCGCCGTGCCGGGTGCACAGAACTGGCGTGGCCCGGATCGCCCGACATGGCCCCGCGTTCACGGGGATCCACCGGTCTGCACGGCCGCTCCCATGCGTCCAACAACACCCCAGTTGAGCGACCGCTCTACCTCGACAAGACCTCCCGCACCGTGTCCGGGTTGAAGATGGCCTGCACCCCACCGACCATCGAGAAGTCCTCAGTCTTCATGTTGTATGTTAGACCCTTGCCGATGAGGGTATTGTTCCCTACCTGCATCGTGACCTTGCCCGGACACTTGACCAGGTTCTGACTGACGAAGAAGTCGCATGATGCCGCCGTGAAGACAGTATCCTTGGCGCGCATGGTCATCTGCCCGGGAGATTGCAGCTTCTCCTCGGCCGCGACCCACTTCACCGTCTCCGTGTCGAGCACGGCGCCCTCCGGCGTCACCGCCCGCACCGACCCGGAGACCTGGAGGTCGCGCGTACGGGTGTTCCCCTCGATGCGCTGTGCCGTCAGCCGCACCAGGGGCTTGCCGCTCTCGTTGTAGATGAGCGCCTCGCGCAGCCCTGTCGCGGCGATGCTTTGCCCGCCGCTCTGGAGCTTGATCTGGTCGAGCTTGACCTTCCACGCGGTGCGGCCGCCGGGGCTGTAGGTGACCGTCGACTCGCCGATCGTCGCCGCGCCGGGGCTCGAGACGCGGTCGCCGCCCGGCTGTGTCGCGGCGCTCGGCTGTTGGTCACGCCCGAGATAGCGCGCGACAAGCAGGTAGGAGGCAGCGGCGGCGGCGAGTGCAATGCCCACCGCGATAGCGAGGCGGACGGTCCTGTTCACGGTGTACGCTCAATCGGTGTGGAGTGAAACGAAAGACCGGGCCTGCGCCCGGGCGGTCTGGCCGGGACTGCGGTCCGGTCCTGATGGCTGCAATGATGTCGGCATTCACCCGTCAACATCGGCGCCGGTTCGTGAGGAGTGTGGGCAGGCAGTGATGCCCGTTCTACCCGCCCGGGTCCCTGCGTCGGTTGAGCAAGCAAGTACTAGTACGGGTTCGGTGGGCCGGATGTGATCGCGATATCCGCGGTGACGGTGCGCAGCGAGATGACGAGCACGGAGGCCGTTCCGTACTTCGACCCCGTCGACGCCGTGATCGTGCGCCGTCCCTGCTCGACGTTATAGAGTGTGTACCTGCCGTTGGCGTCTGTCAGCGCGGTGATACCGCCGACCCAGACCTGCGCCCCCGCGACGGCAGCGCCGGCGTCGGCGATGATGCCTGTCACGTGGCCGTAGCCGGCGATTGCCGAGGGCACCGCGGTCAGTTGCCCGACGTTGATCTGGCCACCGCCCGCGGGAACCGGAATCTGTGTTACATCATAGCCGTCGGCGAGCACAAAAAGTGTCACATTGCCGTTGTTGGAGATATTCAGCACAAAGTTGCCGTCGGCATCCGTCGTCGTCTGCACCTTGTTGTCGGTCACCATGGCACCCTCGACCGGTGCCCCGTTCGCGGCATGGACAACAGTACCAACGATGGTGGCAGCCTCGCCCCACTCGCCGCTGCCACATCCTACCAGACCGCTGACGAGCGCGACGGCGATACTGACGACAATGATGGCTTTGACCGACTCAGTTGCGCGCACTTGTATGGCCTCCAGGGCATGGTAAAGGCAACGCCGCCAGTGTATCACAAAAGGCGGCGGCTGCTCAATAGCTGCTGCACCGCGTGCCTGCGCCCGGTGCGCGCCTCCGCCGGCACTCCCGAGCGTGTGCGGGACCGTTTCGCCGCACCCCTTGCCGTTCCCTTCTTCCTTCAAGCAGGCGGTCCTTCCGCCGACTCCCCCTCACTCGACGGTGAGCGTGAAGTCGATCCCATCCAGTTTCTGCCCGCCGCCGGGGAGGTCAATCGTGCGGCTGATCTGCCGGCTGCCGTAGCTCACCGTTATCGTGTAGCGACTCGCCGGAACGAACAACCAGTACTGACCGGCCGCATTGGTCGTTGTGCGCGCCGCCACAACCGCATTATAGACGTCAAACGCCTCGACCTGCGCCCCGGAGTTGTCCTCCGCTCCGACCAGCGTCACGGTGCCAGTGATCGTGTAGGGCGGTGGCGGCGGGTCCGGTGCCGCGGTGTTCATCTGCACCAGCAGCGGCGTCATCCCCGGCAGAACGGTGATGGTCTCCCGGTAGTCATCATAGCCGTCGGCCTTCACAACCAGGGCTTCCTCCCCGACGAGCACATTCGCGACACTGAAGGCGCCGTTGGCTGCGCTGAGGACCGGCTCCTGCTCTCCGATCGTGATCTGTGCGCCCGCGATCGGCGCCTGCGTCGTCACATCCACCACGCGGCCGGAGACCGGCACACGCGTCTCCCCGGGCACGAGTGCGAGGTCCAGCGTCTGCGCGGTGGCCGAGCCCGCCGCCTGCGCGACGTTGAAGACCGTCGTCGAGCCCAGGTACCNNCCCCGCCGCGGCAGCCGTCACGTCCACCCGGCCGATCGGTACGCCGCCGATGATGTAATAGCCGCCGCGGTCGGTATAGGCGCTCACCAGAATCGGGTCGTCCACCCCGATCTGCTCGTACTGGAACGTCACCAGAGCCGAGGTGATCGGGTCGCCGGTGGTCGACTCGGTTATGCGGCCCTCGATGATGCCCGTATTCTCGAGGTTGGCCGGCTCCAGCGTAACAGTCTCGAAGGTCGCGGTCGTCACCGATATCTGCACCAGGTAGGCTGCCGTCACATAGCCCCGCGCGGTCACCGTCAACGGCTGCGTGGGCGGCGTTCCGGTCCCGAATGGGATGCCGCGCAGCACCACGCTGCCCTCCTCGACCGTCACCGTCCCGCGTATGCCCCCTACCACCGCCGTTGCCTCGACCTCGAGGAAGTCCTCAGTCTCGGAATCGAGCACCCCCACGACCACAACGGCGGAGGTGGGGTCGGTCGGGACCTGGTCTCCGACGCCGCCGCAGCCGCCCAGCGCCACCACCAGCGCCAGGCAGCAGGCAACCTCGACCGCGCGGGGATGGGTTCCCCGCCGCAGGGTTCGGCACAGGGCACGGCTCAGGGCACTGACAGGCTGTCGGGGCATGGTATCACTATCTCTGAATCTGCATGGTGCGCAGTGCGCTGATCTGCTGTCCGGTTTCCGTGCGCGCGGTTACGTTGACCAGGTAGGTGCCGGCGGGTACCAGGCTGCCCGCGGAGTTGCGCATGCTCCAGAGCGCCTGAGCCGTGCCGGCGGCCACCGGCTCCCCGCTCGACACCGTGGCGATGCGACGCCCCGCGATGTTGAGCACCT
>DPJP01000344.1:0-6648 GCA_003542955.1 Armatimonadota bacterium | reverse complement strand
CCCTGCGCCGTCTGGCTCGCAGACAGCGAGCCGACCACAAGCGTATCCGTGCCTGCCTGCTCCAACTCAACGGCCAGCGCGCGCTCCGTGTAGCTCCCACCGGATGCAATGCTCAGAGAGCTTGTCGTCCGCATATACCGACGTTTGCCGGTTGTCTCGTCGACGAGTACCGGCCGCACGTCGGCGGGGAGTCCGCTGATGTCAGGCCAGCTCAGTGTGATGTCTGCGCCGGGCACCGAGCTGGACACCACAAACTCCCAGCGCTGCGGGAGTGTCTCCGAGCGGACGTCTGACAGGTACACCGCACCCTCCCCGGCGGCGGGCTGCACAAACCGGGCCGTGACCGCCGGCCCGAATGCCGGCGGCGCCTGTACGTCGAACAGCGCATCGGCTCTGTCGGTCGCCTCGGAGGCCACCCCGAGGTATGCCGCGCTCGAGGCGAATGCCCCGGCGCTGACCTGAAGCGGCAGCCTCCACTTGAGCCCGGCCGTAGCGGCTTCGGAGGTCCGCGCCTGCGCACCCGTCGTCGACGCGATCGCCGGGAAGACCAGCGTCACGCCCGGAGAGCGCAGAACCCGGAACCAGTAGCCCTGGAACGGTTGCAGCACTTCCTCGGTGGCGTAGCCCGCCAACTGCTCGTAGCCGAACACGCTCTGCTGGACGTAGCCGGCGTTGACTGCGGCGCTGAACGACATCATCTCGTTGCCGCCGAACACAATCCCGATATCGGCAAGAGCCACCGGCTCATCCCGTGGGATGCCGATGATGTTCCACCCGATCGGCAGGTAGACTGACGCCGCCTCGCTCTTCGCAGGCAGTATCCCACGCGTGTCGACGACCGCGTTCTCGTACAGCTTCAGCCAGTAGCCGCGACCGGGGGCGAAGGGCCGGATATTGGGCCAGATGCGGTACTTGTCATCACTCTCGAGCGTCGGGAGCCACTCGGCCATTAGCAGCCGGTCAGCGGCAATCCCCAGCACATCCGGCGCCTCGCCCGCGGATGGGGTGATCGGCAGTGACATCAGGTGCAGGCCGGTTGTGCCCACATTGTAGGTGTGCTGCACGCGCGTCTGGCTGCCCCCCTGCAGAAAGAACACGTAGGAATCCCAGCCGATATTGAGCACCCGGTTGACCGTCTGCCCCAGCCCGTTGTCATAGGTCACCTGCACCTGCGTGGGCTTCAGCGCGGCTGTGGTGATGCGGCCCCCGAACACCCCGCGCCGCACCTCGGCGCCCGTGAGCCCGTCGCCCCCGGTCGCATCCAGCGTCCCCCCGGCATTGAGCACGACCCCGCCGTAGAAGTTGTTCTCGCCCAGCTCGAAGCCGCGCACCCCGTATGGGTAGAGGTAGCGCCGCGACAGGTACGTTGTCGTGACATCAATCGTGATCAGCTGCGCTCCGCCGATGTTGAAGAACGTCGGCAGCAGAAAGCCCTCGCCGACCGAGGCCCCGCTCGTGGGGATGTCGATGATATTGCCTTCCTCGGCGTAGAGCTTGTAGACGAAGTCATAGCTCCAGTAGACGGTGCTTGCCTGGCCGCCCTCCGGCCTTTCATCGCCCCCGGCAAGCGTCGTGTACAGCTCCGCGATCAGTGCAACCGACGTCTCCAGCGGGATATTCCAGACATACAGCTTCGGCCCCAGGTGAACGCTCGTATCGAGGACGTAGTTGTTCCCGAACCACCCGAAGAAGCTCTGGCCCTCGACCTGCGGTACCACCTCGGAGGCGATCAGCTTGAGCGCCGGGACGTTGCCTGACAACTGCTCCTGTGCGGTCCGCACGCCGGATGTCTGTGCGAGCGCCTGGAGCTGCTCGTAGTAGCGGCCGTTGAAGCCCAGGAAGAAGTCCCTGTTCTCGATATAGCACTTCAGCCATGCCGCGCGGGCCATCGCTATCCGCCACACGAGCATATTCGTCGCGCCGGAGGCCGGGTAGTAGGTCGAATTGGCCAGTTCCGGCTGGTTCTGTGCCTCGTAGACCGACAGGCAGTAGAACGGCCCCGGGTCAATCGGGTCGTAGCCCGCCGAGACGCCTGACGCCGTCTGGATGGCGTAGGCCGCCGCGCCGATGAAGCCCTGCTCCCACGCGTCGTAGAAGAACGCCACATCATCGTGGAAGGCGTTGAGCACCAGCATCAGCAGGATGTAGGTATCCTCGGGGAAGTTGCCCGTCAGCGGCGGGATGCGTATCTCGTTTGTCGTGGCGTTGTACGTGCCGCCCTGGATGCTCTGGATGCTGCTGTCGGCGATGATCTTGACGGTGTTGTTGAAGGCCGGTGGGCCATAGATCTGGCGCGCCTTCGGGTAGGCCACCGCCAGGTAGTTCTCGAGCGCCGTCCGGTCGCCGGTGCTGAAGCCCTCGAACTGGAATGTGAGGTTGTTGGTGGGCGCGCCGATCTGCGCGGCGCCGACCGCGGCCGTCTGCAGGTCGGGCAGGATCAGCCCGTCGCCCTCGGCGTGGATAACCATCCGCGGGAACCGCGCGCTCGCGTCCGGNNGGCCGTGGCGGCGCATCCGCTCGATGGTCGCCGCCGCCCCCGCCAGGCGCGCAGCCGAGTGCTGGGAGGCCACGGCGGTGCGGACGGCGGCGCCGCCGAGGGCCGCGGCGGAGACCCCCGCCGGCTGCTGCACGATGACGGCGCCCTGCGGGCCGTTACACACGCTCGCGAACGGCCTGTTCACCGTGTTGGAGAACGGGTTCGTCTCCGCGGCGCACGAGAACGCGGCGAGCATGCCGATGATAGCGATCAGATATGGTGTTACACGCTGCATAGCATCCTGCTCCATGCCCACAAAGGCGCGGCCGTTCTATTCCGGCCCCGCCCACGCGCCGGATGTGCGTGTGTCCCGCCCGCCGGTGACACGTCAGTACCAGAATCCAAGCGGCCAGTGCTCCCAGAAGTCCTCGGGCTCAAGCCACTCCGGCAGCTTCTCGAGCGCACCCAGCGCGCCCGGCGCCGGAGGACCGTCCCGCCGCAGCCCGTCGACGCCCTGCTGCTGGTCGCCGGCGCGGAACTCACCCAGCCCCACGCCCGTGCCGCCGCTGTCGCGGCGCGGGGTGGTGTCGAAGATCCCGTAGCCGGGCAGCTGCGACCCTACTCCGTATGTCCCGCCGCTCTGGAGGTTGTCGAAGGCATTGTAGCTCGTGCCGTACGGGCTCCCGCCCGTGTAGTAACTGCTGCCGTAGGTCCCGTAGCCGCCGTAGCCTGAGCCGTATGAGCCGAAGCCCTGCCCGGCGCGATAGCCGCCGAAGCTCCCCAGCCCGGCACCCACGGAACCGCCGTAGCCCGTATACTGCCTCGATTTCGTTCCGCCGAGCCCCGACTGGAAGTTCGTCGACAGGGTGACCAGGAATGTGTTGGCCGCGTAGTTGTCACTGGGGGGGACCAGGCTTGTGTACCCCAGGCGGGGGTCGTCGGGGATGCGCGATATGTTGCGCAGGTAGCGGTAGCCGACGCTCAACCGCGCGAGGTTGCTCAGGGTGCGCTCGTAGGCTATCTCGAAGTTGTTCTTCTCGAAGTCCGCGTACCCCCCCGCGAAGTCGGACAAGCCGGCCCGCATGCTGATGCTCGACTGCTCGCTGAGCCGGTAGCTGACATAGGTCTGTATATCAAAGAGCTTGTTGTCGACCATGAACATCTTCTGAGCTTCGCCGAACCCGACATAGGTGGGGCTCGAGCCGTCCTGCAGGTTGATGCTCAACCCAGCGGTGTACGGCTTCNNCCGGCCGTGTACGGCTTGCCGGACGGCGAGTAGTTGACCCCCAGTGAGAGCGTCTCGTTGTTGATCGCCCCGGCGCCCTCCTGCAGGAAGTTCATCTCGTCACTGCTCCACATCAGGCTCAACGCCCAGTCATCGCTTGCCATCCAGTTGGTCGAGAGGCTGTAGGTCGTCTGGTCGCTGTCTGCCAGGTAGCCCACCGTGCCGCCGCTTGTGTACTTGCGCTGGCCGAGCCCGAAATCGAGCCCCAGCCGCCGTGACGGCCGGTAGGAGACGCGCAGTTGCGAGGTCACATCCTCGTAGCGGTCCGTCTCATCGTCGTCATCATCATCGCCGCTCGAGGGAGGCGTGTAGCCGCCCGTGCCGCCGCCGATGCCACCGTAGTAGGAGCCCCCCGAGCCCGTCCCGCCGTAATAACTCAACCGGCCCACCGACTCCGCGACGCGGTGGTCGATGCTGACGTCGAGGTCTTTCCTCGGCGACCAGCTCAACGACACCGAGCTGCTGTCCGATTGTGAGCGCTCATCGTCGTCGAGGGAGTTCGACTCATTGTGACCCAGCGAGGCGTTCAGCGTGAGCCGCGAGCCGAGGCTGTAATTCCCCGAGAGGTCGTACCGACTCGTCTTGCTCCCGTACGGGTCGACGGTGCTCGTGCCCGCGTAGTTCTGCAGAGTCGTGTAGTAAGAGCCCTGGAGCCGGTAGGGTGCGTTGCGCGGTGAGTAACTGAGCTGGACCGTGTCCGAGGTCATGTCGCTGTCGCCCGAACTGCCGCCGGCGTTGGTCAGTTCCTCACGTGAGAGCTTCAGCGTCGGCCAGCCCGGGAAGTCCAGGTCGACGCTGTGCTCCATCCGCTTCGTGTTCACATCCAGCGCCGCGGCTGTACCGGTCTGCTGTGTCCGCACACCGGCCGGGACGACCGACCCCAGCGCGCTCAACGTACCGAGGCTGCCGCCCGTATTGCCGAACGAGTAACCCGAGGAGCTGTCCAGGTCCGAGTAGCGCGAGTAGAGGCGTACATGATCGAGCGGGCGCCAGTTGATCCCCGCATCCAGGCCCTTCTCCTGCTTGTAGAAGCCGACCGAGTTGATGTAGCTGAACTCCGGCTGGATGTTGCGGTAGGAGATCACGCCGTCGACACTCGGGAAGCGCAGATTGAGATTGGCCTGCATCGCGGTGCCCGTGCCGCTGTCGGCATCACTCTGGCCGACGTCGGCGCGCAGCGTCAGCTGGTCGTTGATACGGTAGTTCAGGTCCAGGCCCGTCACCGCCACGTCGCCCGTCTGCACCGTCGAGGTGAGGTCGTAGAAGTAGCGGATGATGACCAGCGACGTCGGCGGCACCGCGCGCCGGAAGATGACACGCCCGATAGTGCGGTAGGCGTCATAGTCCACATTCTCGGCCTGCTCGACATTGTCCACCAGAACGACCAGCGCCTGCTCGATCACCCGGTCCTGTCCGTCATAGATCACGCGCGTGCCGTTGGCGATGATCGGGCGGTGGATGGTGTCGAACGGACCGGTCGAGCCCGAGCCCTGGTAGATGTCCTCCTGGTACCCGACGGTGTCGGANNTCTGCTCCGCGTGTGTCAGGCCGATCAGCACGCGATCCCCGAACAGCGGCATCTCGGCCCGGAAGCCCTTCAGTTGACTCGGGCTTGCCCCCGCCCCGTACGACTGGTAGCTCACCGCGATAACGGCCGTATCGGGGATGATCCGCGGGGTGCCGCCGACGGGCTCAAAGCGGAGGATGCCGCTCTGGTAGTCCAGGATGTAGTCTCGCCCGAACTTCATCACCTGCTCGTTGACCTTGACGACCTCCGAGCCGTCGATCACCGGCGTGTAGGTCAGGAAGTACGGGCCAGAGGTGTTGTTCCCCGACAGCGTCAGGTTGCGCGTGATGCCCTTCTCCTTCGAGTAGAAGGCCCGCAGCAGACCCTTGTTGGGCAGCCGCTGGTCGAACTGGTACCCCTTCAGCGACTTGTTGAAGGAGGCGAACTCATTGCCGGTGAGGTTGATGTTCAGATCGCCGAAGAACAACTGCGTGGTGGACCCGGCATATCCTACAATCCACTTCGAGTACGAGGTGCCGTAGCCGCTCGATGACAGGTCCGCCTGGAAGGCGAACTCCTTCCAGACCGGCCCGCTCAGGTGCAGGCTCGTCTGCCGCTCGAGTGTCCCGGTGTCCCACCGCTGGTTCTCATACGAGGTCTGCGACCCGTCGATCAGGTGGCCCTGGAAGGTGAGGGTGTTCTGCCCGGTGATCTCAACGCCCTGGAACAGGCCCAGGTCCTTGAAGGCCTTCGCGATGGTATCGAGCACATCCGCGCGTGCAGGCACGCACGCGAGCAGGCCCAACAGGGCCAGGCATGCAACATGGCGATTCCGTTTTGGGGGGCGTGCCAGACGCCCTCCGCTCCAGGGGGTGATCAAGAGGCCAATACTCCCCACCAGCCCGCCCACCGCAGCCTTCCGGCGTCCCTCGGTGGGCCGTGCGCAGTCGATGTACGCTTTGGACGCGCCACGGGCCCATTTGGTTCCGCGGGCGACTGTGCCGCTCAGGCGTCCGTCTGTGGCGCGGGCCCCGTCAGGTACACGCGCGCGAGCAGCCAGGCGGTGAGCCCGACCGGCAAGACCAGCAGTGTCAGCAGAAACCATAGAAAGCCCGGCTGGCGCCTGTTCGCCGCGTCAAACCCGACCCAGATTGCGATGATCAGGCACGCTATGCCTGCCAGGATGCCGACGATGGCCCAGACGACCATCAGAGCGCCTCCGGCGGCGCCAATGCCCTCGAGAACACCAGGATCGATCTCCATCACGCTGTCACTTCCTGCCGACTGGACGTGACTGCCAACTCATGCCACACTATTCCCCGTGCAACGCCTCTGTGCCTGCCCTCTCATCCGCACAGTGGGGGCTGTACCGAAGTCTCA
>DPJP01000128.1 GCA_003542955.1 Armatimonadota bacterium | reverse complement strand
CTACGTCAAGAACGAGCAGGTGCTGATCTGCCCGAGCTACTCATCGGGCCCCGGCATCGGCTACAACGCTCAGATATCGAGCTACTGGGGTATAGCGAAGACGCTGGGCGAATTCGTGCGTCCGGCCGAGAATATCATGTTGGCTGAGTCGAGAGTCATCCGCGTCGACTACGCCGGGGGCTGCTACGGTTGCTGTGCGGGCTTCGGCTCGTCGTCAACGCGTGGCAGCTACACATACGGCCCCCCCGATGCGAACACGGCTGCGGTGCGTCACAACGGTGGCGCCAACTTCTCCTACATAGACGGGCACTCCAAGTGGATGAAGTGGGACGAATACACACTGCCCAACCGCTGGAAGTGGCTGGGGCAATAGGCCGGCCCACCCGAGCGGCATCTGCATGCACTATGCGGCCGGGGCTGCAGTAGCCCCGGCCGTTGAGCTACCGGCCGCATTACCGCACCTCGATGACATACGCCCGCACCGCGAACGGCTCCAATGTGTCAGTGAGCTTGCCGTCCGCCATGGGCACGGAGGCGTACTCGATGTAGTCTACGGCGTGGTCGGGCAGGCCGTCGATGCCGCTGAGCGTGAATGTGACCTCCAACGGCTCTCTGCGGTTGTTGACTGCCAGCAGCAGGTATGTGTTGTCGGGCCGCCGCCGCAGGCAGTGTGAGCAGTCCGGCACCACATCGGCCTCGACCGTCTCGGTCTTCTCCTCATTTTCGACGAGGCGCACGCGCTTGGGGAGCCTTCGCAGGTACTCGACGGTGGCGTCGTCGCGGTCGCTGGTCACCAGGCCGTCACACCACTCGCCGAGCAGCCACGGCCGCAGTCGGCTCAACTCCCGCATGACCGGGTAGACAACCGCGCGCCTGTACGACATGCTGCAGTAGCCCAGCCGCCAGGGCACGACGCCCAGGACGCCCTGGGTGATCGGGGCGAAGGATGTGTAGCGCAACTCCCGCAGTGTTGCCGCACGCCAGCGGCCCGGCATCAGGTCGAAGATACCCGGCATGTAGACGAAGCCGATGCGGCCCGTCTCGCGCGCGGCATCCGCCGCCAGGGCGGCATCCAGCACCACCTCGTAGAGGTTCCCCCGCAGCGGGGCGTGCTCCTTGAGTGTCGGGTAATGGTTGGGGAAGTTGACGTCATACAGCGGGGCGAGGTCCTTGTATGTCGTCCACCACGCGACTATCGGCATCACGTACGCGTCCGGGTCGGTCTGCTTGAGGGTGCTGAACGTCCACCCCATGCCCTCGGCAATCCACTCCGCGAGGCCCTGATCCTTCTTCTGGTCCCAGTCCTTGTAGGTCGGGTAGAGCACGTTCTCAGGCTCGTCGAAGGTGCAGTAGCCGAAGGTTTGCGGGTCGCTTGCGGTGATTGCGAGCATCTCGTGGAGCAGGGCCACCTTCGGAGGAATGTCCTCGGGCCTGGTCACCGTCGGCTTGCCATCCACGCTGCTGTAGAAGTCCATGCCCGGGAACCAGATGACGGCGACCTCATGCTTCGCCGCCCAGTCGGCGGATGCGCGAATGCCTGCCGCACGCTGCTCGGGCGTAGCCGACTCGCCCGCCACGCCAAGCACGGTCGTGTTGCAGCCGGCGGCGACCCACTCATCGAGGTCATCCTCGTCGGGCGGGTTGTAGGTACCGATCGGGAAGAACGGTCGGCCCTGGAAGAACAGCGGTCCGTCGGCGCCGGGAACACTCGGGCGGCGCTCCACTCCCGCAACGGCCTCCGAGAGCGTGAAGTCGTCAAATGCCCCGATCGAGTACCATCCGCCGAAGCCGACGAAGCCCGCCGCGGCGCGGCCGGCATCGATCTCCCAGTAGTCGATGACTTTCACGCCGTCGACCCACACGCTATGCCGGTCACCGCGGAAGGCGACGCTGAGCCGGTGCGCCTGGGCCCGATCGCGCGCCTCGGCAACATTGCCGACGGCGAGCGCATCCCCGCCGTAGCGCAGGATCACATCGCGGCTTCCGGACCAGTCACCTGCCAGATCGACGTGGTATGCGCCCTTCTGCCGGCTGCCCGCGGCGGCCTCTCCGGTGTGGGCGCGGTAGCTGATGCTGGCATTGTTGCAGCGGTCCGCCATGTGCGATGGCCCGACCGTCAGCGAGATGACACCATCCGCGATGTTCAAGCCCTCGACCCACACACCGGTATCAAACGGCGCGTGGCCGGAGGCGTATCCCACTGTCAGCGCGCCCCCGCCCGCGCGGATGGCGTTGTCCATCGGCTCGCCATTGATGATCGGCACGCGCTTGCCCCAGCTTGCCTCTGCTCCCGGCAGGCGCCCCAGGTCGGCACTGCCTTCGGTGAACCGGGCGAAGTCATCGGCAAGCAGTGTCCGGCCGGGGGTGATATCCTGGCCCCAGGCGCAGGCGGCGACGAGCATCGCTACGGACACGGCCGTCAGTCGGTTCATTGCCGATCTCCCCGTAGTTGCGGAGGTCTATTGTTCAAGCCCGAGTATCCTCGTATCGCCCTCGCCCAGATGCAGCTTGAGCGCCCGCGTGCCTGCAGCCACCTGCTCGCCGCTGCACCAGTCAATTGCACCTGTCTCTGCGGGCAGATTGATGGTGATATCCCGCTCCCCGTCATAGCCGTTGTGAACCGTCAGGCAGCGGTTGTCGGCCTTCAGGATGATGTCCTCATTGCAGTAGATATGCACACCCGCGTACCGGCACACGCCACGCAACATTGCAGAGGACATGTACGGCACCGTGCAGTAGACAGATTTCCACTCCCCCATGTCGCGCGCAGCAAGGACGGTGCCGCCGTCGGGGTAGGCCGCCAAAGCCTGGATGCTCTCGCCCTCGATGCGGAACACAGGTCCGAAGGCGGGGGGATGCAACTCGCGGGAGAGTTCGTAGCCGAATGCCTCCAGCGCGCACTCGGTGCCGGGCTTGATCCCCGCCGTGATCGGGCTCTCGGTATCCGTTACGCTGTAGCGCATGATCTCACCCGGCGGCGTATGACTGACCGGGAAGCCAGTCAATGCGGTGATGTGCTCGTCGCCCAGCCCGCTCTCGCGGTCGGCATAGCCGGGCGCGTAGAAGAACAGGAGTGTCTTGCCGTCGCGCTTGAGGCCCTCGATCAACTGCGCGTGCTCGTCTGTCAGCAGGAAGGGATTCAGGAGCACGTAGAGCTTGTAGCCATCGCGGACACGCTCGTCGGCGAGGTCCTCGAGCAGGTAGGTATCATACGGAACGCCCATCCGGGTCATCTCGGCCCAGACGGTGCGAGTGAGCAGGTTGTGATACAGCGGCGAGGCCCGGTAGGCGTCGTTGCAGGCCATGCTGCCCCCGTGGATGATCAGCGCTACCTCGGCGGAAAGGCCTTTGGGCTCTCTCAGCGCCAGGGCGGCGGCGTTGGTCGTCTCGCGGACCGTCTTCAGGATCGACGGGTCGGTGAAGAAGCCGACACTGTCACGTCCGCGCGGGCCGGACCAATCGGCGAACCAGTGCCCGGTGCCGTCGATGATCGATCCGCCGATGTCACGCTTCAGCACCGCCTCCGTCTCGCGCGGGCTGCGCAGGCGTCCGTAGGTTGTCGGCGAGGCGACAAAGGTGCGGTGGTCGTCCTCGTTGATCACGAGCTTGTTGTGCAGAAGCACCGAGCCCGTTGGCTGGTATGATCTGAACGGCTGCCCGGCGCGGCGGGATTCGTACGGCATCGGACCGGCTATGAAGTCCCAGTTGGGGTCCTGCAGGCACCGGTGCAGGTCGAAGTTGTTGCCGTTGAACATGCTCCCCGGATTGTTGTAGCCGCGCAGGTGCCCCAAGGTGTAGCCGTAGTAGGTCCCAAGCAGAATGCCGTCGCCGACAAGCCCGCGCATCGTCGCCATCACGTGGGAGTAGAAGCGCCCCATCACCCCGGAAAGGAAGTCGAAGTAGTCCAGCGTCATCCCGCTGTCCTTCGGGTCACGGAACACCCCGCCGTCGGCGCCCTCGGCGACGAGCTGCGATATCTCCGGCGTCGCGGTGTCGAACGTCACGCGCGGATCGGCCCAGGCGGCCTGAAGCCGCTCCGGAGCGTTCTCGTACTTCTCGCGAAGCCACTGTCGGAAGGCCGCGATGGCCTGTGGGTTGAAGTCACCCACCGTCAGCCTCGAGCGGTCCTTCTGGAACAGGTTGCCCTCCGTGCCGCCCATCGTCGAGTCAGGCGACCCGCAGCTCATCGGCAGATAGCCGACGATGCGGCCGTAGTAGGGCTGCTGCCTAAGAAAGCCCACTAGCCCCCCGAGGAAGCGGTCCACGCTGTCGAAGTAAGCGGCGGAGCAGTACGAGACCGGCCCGTACGTCCCCTGTGCCGTCACCAGTCGCTCGCCCGCATTCGCCTCGAGCCACGCGGCGGAGGGCCGGAGTTCGACCATCACGATGAACTGCGCGTGCGGGTCTACACGGAGCACCGTGGCGATGCGCTCATCGATGTAGCGCTGCACGCGCGCCATGGTCTCCGGTGTGTCGTCGAGCTTCTCCGGGTGGGTCTGCACATNNCACATGGTAGATGTGCACGCCTGCGTCACCGTAGACCTGGTAGCGGTCCCAGGAGTTGGCCCGCAGCGCCCAGAACACCGGCGGAAGCATCTCGGTGCCCCGCTTGAGCCCGATTGCCCCCATGGAGGCATCCATCCGGGGGATGGCAGGGGCCTCGACATCCATGCCGGGGCGACGGACGACCATCTCACCGATGCGGTCTGGTGATTCACGGTTGGCGTCGGTGAAGCGCAGTTGCCCGCCCGAGTTCATCCCGTATGCGCTCAGGCGGAGCGGGGTGGGGCCATCGGGCGTCCATGGAGGCAGCTCGAGTGTGAAGTCCAGCGCATGCGGCCCGGCCGGGTCCCAGCCGGAGGTCGGCTCTGCCGGCACCAGGACTGCGGAGGTCAGGTCGAAGTTGTTCCAGTCCGGCGAGACGGTGGGCATCCCCATGTCCAGCACGAAGGCGTAGTCATCTCGCAGGGGTCGCTCCAGTTCCAGTTCCACCGTGACGGTGGCCGCGGTACCGGGCACGGGCGCCTCAGGCTCGATACTGAAACCGCGCAGGGCAACCTCCTCCGCAACCGGTTTGGAGAAGTAAGCGATCTCACCCCACACGCCGTCCGGCGGCCTGACGAACACCGCCGCCTGCCGCCAGCCCTCTGCCGTGAAGCCCGGGCCCAGCCATCCCTCGGCGGCTTCCGCCGACGTCAGCGTATTGGGGCCGGAGGCAACATATTGCATCTGGTCGGGGTGGCCGATTGCCAGCTCATAGAGCATCTCACCCCAGCCCCAGCGGCCCGGGTTGCTGTGCAGCTCGCCAACCACCGCAAGCACGTTCCTGCCGGCAACGAGGTGCTTCTCCACATCGACAGGCTGGATGTTCTTCGACCCGGATGCGACCTCAACACCGTTCAGCCACGCCCGGTACATGTCATTGGAGCGTAACTGCAGCACTGCGGACTGCACCAGCGCCGGGTCGGCAACGTCGAACAGATGCCGGAAGTAACGCGGCTGGTTGGGCTTGTAGACCTCGTCCTCCTCCGGGTACCAGATGTAGGAGGCCTGCCAGTAGGGCTTGATGCGCGCGATGATCGGCTGTGGCGGCCCGTGGACTTCCAACTCGGAGACCGAGAGCCGGGCGACATCTGCCTGCTCGATAGACACCCGCAGCCGCGTGGTCAACGTCTCAGGAATGCGCGCGGTCAGGGCATCTCCGGCTCCCGCAACGGCTGCTTCCGGCGCGACTGGCCGCCAGTCACCGGCGGCGGTCTCCCATGCGAACACGCTCATCGCGGAGGCCGATCCCGCCTCCGCGNNTCCGTACAGCGCATCGGCTGCGGCCATCGGACCTCGAGCCACTGCGGCAGTTCATGCTCGAAGGGCGCCCACACCGTCTCGGGATCGCCGTCGATGAGATTGTCCGGGTAGTTGGTGGAGTAGTCGGCGAAGGAGGAGGCCAGCACGAAGGCGCCATTGCGGCGCAGGGCCAGGTTCTCGCGCTCATCGCCGTCGCCCGCGGTCTCGGGCGGAGGCGGCGGCAGTGTCGGCGCAATCTCATCATGCATCTGCTTGATCTCCCCGGGTGTCAGTGCCCGGTCGAGGATGGTGAACTCGTCGATGCTGTTCGTCTCATTGCCCACGTAGGCCCAGCCTGCGTATGGTGTGCCCACACGGATCTCCCATCGGCCCTCGGTTGGCAGGGGCACAGCAGCGGCCTCCCCCGCTGGTTGGCCATCCACGTAGAGGTGGTACTTCTCGGCATCCCAGGTGAAGACGATGTGGTGCCACTCGCGCTTCCGCCAGAACTCGATGGGCGCCTTGATGACGCTGGTCCGCTTTGCGTTGATAGTATCCTGGATGAGTAACGTGAGGTCGGTCTCGTTGTGTATCTTGTAGAGGATCAAGCGGATGTAGCCGTTCTCCGCCGCCGGGTACTCAAAGACGGTGAAGAACACGAAGTGGTCATTGCCGGCGGGCTTCCAGTCGTGGGGGCTCGCCCACATCATGCAAGTGCCCTGCGCCGGCGGGAACCCTTCCTCGATGTAGTAGGTGCAGGTGTTCTTGCCGCCCAGCCGGCGCGCCTGCCCGACCGCTCCCTGGACATACGGACCTGCGAACGGGTCCATGGCGGTGTATGCTCTGCCGCTATCTCCCGTTGCGTCGCTCGTGCCATCGAAGGGCGCGTACAGCACCTTGTCTGCCACCCCGCAGGCGGTGGTGGTCAACACGGCGATTGTGGCGAGGAGCAGGACAGACCTCATCATTGGTCACCCCGTCTGGTTGCTCGTGCGGGAGTCCGGGCGCGGCGCGGTCGCATGCTGGGGCTACTGCAAATAGAGCGGCAGGGGTACCACCGAGGTAGAGACGCCCCAGTGCCCCGCAGTGAACGCCCTGCCGCGAAGGGCTCTCACTATCATGCCAGCCGGTTCGCGACCTGAGCCCTAAAGCAGAACGCAGAGAACCGGGCCACAGACCCGGCTCTCTGCGTTTCATCTATCGGGTGTCCGCCGCCATCAGTAGTTGGAGGCGAAGTTCTCGTTCTTCAGCATGTTGAGCCACTTCGCGTGCCCATCGACGAAGGCGAAATTGGCCCCATCGTTATGTGGCTTGTACGTCTTCGAACTGGACGCGTTGAAGTGATCAACGTAGTTGCCATTGCCTGTCCAGTAGTACTGCCAGCAGCCACGTCCGTCACCAATGTGAATGATCTCCGACGGGCGCTTGATGTCCCCAAGCGACTTGCCACCGCTGTCGACATAGCCTGCCCACGAAGTGCCTGTGTAGCCGTTCCAGTTGTTGAAGCCGTAGCTGTTGTTCCAGTAGTCATGCCAGAGCACATAGGCCCATGCACCCGCCGTGGCGCAGTGGGTGAACTTGTTGTCCGGGCAGATGTAGAGCTGCGTGTTCTTGACGTATGGCTCAATCTGCGCCGTCCACGGCACATAGACGTACGGGCCGCCGAGCCGGTAGAGCTCGTTGAGCATCTCATCATTGTCCTGGGCATACATCACACACCCGAGCATGAGCTGCTTAAGGTTGGACAGGCAACTCGCCTGCCGTGCCTTCGCCCTCGCGCGGGCAAAAACGGGGAACAGGATTGCGGCGAGGATCGCGATGATCGCGATCACGACCAGCAGTTCAATGAGTGTAAAACCCTTGCGGCGCATCTCATCTACCTCCCCATTCGTGTTTTCCAGCCGCCACCGGCCCCGCGCGCTCTGTGGTCGCCACGAGGGCCACATGCACGTTTTCGCCGCATCCATACCGATTCCTGCTTTTTTCTCCGTGTCTGCAATAGC
>DPJP01000127.1:5445-6721 GCA_003542955.1 Armatimonadota bacterium | reverse complement strand
TCGTATGGTGTCCCCGGAATTGGAGATGCGACTATGGACGACACGGCACGCACCGACAGCGTCGCTCCACCGCTCGAGAAGCCGGGCTGGACGCTCACCTTCAACGATGAGTTTGACCGCCCCCAACTCAATGACATGTACTGGTTCCCGGCTTACCGCTCCGGCCGCAAGGAGTACTTCAAGCGGATTGGCCGGCAGAGCCGATGGGTGGATCACAACGCCCACTATGTGATCGAGGACGGCGTGCTCAAGCTGCGTATAGACGAGCGACTGCCGTTCAGGCCGGAGAAGAGCGCTCCGTGCGTGAGCTGCATCCAGACCTCAGACCATCGCTTCGGGGCCACCACTGACGAGTACCAGACCCTCGACAAGTTTGCGCAGAAGTACGGGTGGTTCGAGATACGCTGCAAGTGCCCGCGGGGCGAGGGGCTGCTGAGCGCCTTCTGGCTGCACCAACACGATCCGACGAAGCAGGAGTACACGCCGGAGGGGCGCAGGCGCGAAGTCGGCGAGGGTGTCGTCGAGATCGACATCATCGAGCAGCAGGGGCGGCTCATCGGCGAGACGAGCAGCAGCGTCGACCTCAACGTCCACTTCACCCCGAATGCCCATCACCTCCGGGATGTGGCCATCGACGCCTCCGCGGATTTCCACGTTTGGGCGATGCAGTGGCAGGAGGGACAGATCGACTGGTACCTGGACGGCGCGGTCATCGCGACATACACAGGCCCCACGCCGCAGGAGAANNGTTCATCCTGGTGGCGCTGTTCCAGTACTCGGGCTGGATAGGCGACATCGACCCACAGATGGTCTACCCTCGGGATTTCGAGATTGACTACGTGCGGGTGTACGCGCGCAAAGATGGGTAGCAGACGCGGCCACGGCGTGGAACCCGAACCGCAAGATGATGGGCGATGACAGCGCAATTACCCGCCAGAGCAGGAATCGCTACGGCGGGGGGAGAACGACCGAATCATCCCAGCAGAATCGGGGTAGTGCTGATGTGTACACTCTCGAAGGAGGGGCATCATGAAACGTGGGTTTGCATTGATAGAGCTGCTTGTTGTGATCGCGANNNTGATGGTGGCAGTGAACATGTACGCGCAGGACTTTGATGAACTGCTGCCGACTGAGGACTACAACTTCGGCGGCGACGGCAACACTCCGCTGGTCGATGGCAGTTGGCGCGGCGCCATCATGCCGTACTGCAAGAACGTTCAGATCTTCCAGTGCCCCAGCTTCCGGGCGTCGGGCACCCATGGTGTGTTCGATGGTC
>DPJP01000127.1:5194-5413 GCA_003542955.1 Armatimonadota bacterium | reverse complement strand
GTCGCTACAACGACTGCGGCATGGTTGCCGGCTATGCGATCAACGACTGCCACCAGGACTCGCCGGCCCCGACACCCCCGCGGGGCAACACCCTCGGCGCCTGCGAGGATGCCTCATCGGTCGTGTTCCTGTTCGATGGCAGCGGCGCCGATGATGACCACACACCCGCCACAAACGAGCACGGTTGGGTGCCGACGAACGCGTGCTTCACTCGCCACG
>DPJP01000127.1:3544-5182 GCA_003542955.1 Armatimonadota bacterium | reverse complement strand
GCCAAGTGGCTCAAGCCCAACGTCCTCTGCCCCGTGTCGGGCGACTGCCTGATGAGCATGGAGAAGGAGTAAGCACG
This sequence comes from Armatimonadota bacterium, assembly GCA_003542955.1. Classification (GTDB taxonomy): domain Bacteria; phylum Armatimonadota; class Zipacnadia; order Zipacnadales; family UBA11051; genus UBA11051. The sequence goes on along the minus strand of DPJP01000127.1, from coordinate 5,105 downwards.
AGTTCTAGGAGCGCCAATGCCCGCAGGGCTCCCGGCCTTATTCTGGCCCCGAGCGAGTCGTCAGGACTGACATCGGCGTGGGAAACGAGGACGTGATCATGCTCCCCGTCGCGCGGCGCAAGTTCTCCACATGCGCCCGGCGTCGGGGAGCCTGCTTTTGCGCGGTCGAGCGCGGCATCGGTGGGCATTGGGTTGTGGAACCCGTGGAGGGCGGCTGGTGTTGCTCAGAGGGCGATGGGGGCGACGTGACGGGACCGGAGCGCGCGCCGCGAGTTGTGGCGTTTCTGCGCCATGGGCATGGTGTCCCGCGCACTGAGGCGATATCGGAGTTGCGGCGCCGCACTGAAGTGGCCCCCTCGGCGGCTCCCCGCACTCGCGCACACTACTCGTTGTAGGTGATCGTGCTGATCCTCCAGCCGTCTTCGGTTTCGACGACCCGGTAGGTGATGCTCATCTCGTAGCTCTCGCCCGATTCCAGGTCCGCTGCCTGCATGAGCACATCGAAGATGACGGTCTCCGCGCTCTCGGCCCTGGAGTAGATGACCTCGACGGACTGGATCTCGGTGTCGTGCGCGGTCTGCGTGGCATCGAACTCCGCGGCCGCCTGACCGGTCAGGTATGTGGCCATCTCGGGGCTGTTGCGGTTGCGTTCGGCCTCGAGGTACTGGTCGACCACTGCGCGCGCGGCATACTTGGCCTCGGCCTCCGCAACTCCCGCGTCGTCGTCGCGGGCCGGCTCCACGGAGGGGAGACGCGGGGAAACCTCCCGCGGCGTCTCTTCCCCGATCCCATCTGCCGCGCCGGGCGAGTCCATGATCGGCTCCGACCTGCGGGTCAGCTCCCTGTTGATGAGCACCCCGCCGACGATGACCACGACGAGCAGCACAACCACCAGTGCGATGAGACATCCGATGAGCCAGCCCGGCACGCCGCTGCGGGCAGGTGGGGCCGCCGGCGTCGTGGTGACTGGGGTCTGGGGTCCGGCGGCGGGCGCCGGCGGCGCCTGAGCGGGCATCGCCACACCACACGCATTGCAGAACCGCGCCTCGTCGTCCTGTGGAGCATTGCATCGCGGGCAGTCCATGAGCCACCTCCGCCACACTTGAAGTCACGCTACAGAGACTCTGTCCCGGCACGCGCTCGCCCTGCCTCGGGACGAGCGGCGGCGCGCCGGGGCGCGCACACGGTGTCGGTTACACTTGCTGCTACCGCGTGCGGCCGATGTCCCTGAGTTCCCTCTCCAACTCCTTCTCGAGGTCCTGCATCTCGCGGTCGAGGTCCTTGTACAGGTCGGCCATCTCCTCGTCGAGTTCGCCGACAAGACCCTTCGAGTGGCACAGCAGCCGGCCATCGGGGTCTATGGTCAGGGCGGTCACCTCGCCCTGCACGGAGACGTCGAACTCCTCGTAGGGCTGCGTCAGCCAGACCGTCTCACGCACCGTGCCGCCGGCGTGGTTGATGGCCAGGTCGACGGGCAGGCGGAAGCTGCACGGCTCCGTCTGCCAGGTCTCGCCGGCCTCGGCCTCACCCTCGCCCAGGACCAGATGCTGCGACAGTCTCA
>DPJP01000127.1:0-3503 GCA_003542955.1 Armatimonadota bacterium | reverse complement strand
TCTCACCTTCGCCGTCCCGGGGCGGCTTGAGAGCACCTGTGCCCGTACCCACGGCACGCCCTTGCCGTACAGCCACTGATCGAAGAACCAGTCCAGCGGCTCGCCATAGGCTGCTGCGAAGGCGTCCTGCAACNNCTGCAACTGCGCGCAGGTCACTACACTGCCCGCGTTTTCGGTCGCGAAGGCCTTCACCGCCGCGAACCACCTCTCGTCGCCGAGCAGGCCTCGGAGCATGTGCAGTATCCAGGCGCCCTTCTCATACAGCAGCGGGCCGGAGTCCGATGCGAAGCACGACTTCTCGGTCCCGGGGTCCGTCGAGCTGATGAGCACGGCCTCCGCCTGGCTCTTCATGGCCTTCCGGAGCGCCGCCTTGCCGCCGCTGTGCTCGAGGTAGAGCGCCTGCGAGTAGGTGGCAAAGCCCTCCTGCATGAACTCGGACTCGGTGCACATCAGCAGGCAGCCCCACCAGTTGTGGGCCATCTCGTGGGCCACGAACTCGCCGTCGAAGGGGTCGCGGAAGCTCTTCTCCTGCAGCATGATGAAGGACTGGTCGCCGTGGCCGCCGCCGTAGAGGTCCGGTATCTCGGCGATCGCGAACTTCGGGAAGGGATAGGGGCCGTAGAGCTGCTCGTAGAGGGCCAGTATCCCGCTGCACTCTGTGATGAACTCGCCCGCGCGCCCGGCGTGTTCGGTGAAAGTGTAGCAGAGCATCGGGGTGTCCCCGGCCCCNNGAGGGTGTACACCGCCGCTGCGAACGAGAGGCCCATCGCCGCGATGTCGGTCCGCCAGTGGAAGACGTTGCCCTCACTCGAGACCAGCTCGCCCGTGCTGACGGCGCTCCACCCCGCCGGCACCGTGATGCTGATGTCGGCGGTGGCGGAGTCGCCTGCGATCTGTGGGTACCAGCCGGCCTCGAAGCGCACGTAGGTTCCCTCATCGCCGATGTAGTCCCACACGCGCTGGCTGTTGCTCCCCCCGCGCGGGCCGTTGATCTCGCCCCCGTAGGCGATGGTCATCGTCGCCTTCTCGCCGGCGGCGAGAGGGGCGGGCAGGGCGACCGTCACGGTGCCCTCCGTGTCGCGCTCATAGGCCAGGTCGCCGCCGTCGCCGATCTTCAGACTGCCGATCTCCAGAGTGGGGCGGAGGTCGAAGACGAGGCGCGGCGTCTCCTCGACGGCCTCCCACTCGACCGTGGCGGTGGCGGTCAGCCCGTGACGCGGGGGATCGATCTCGCACGAGATGTCGTAGTCGAGTATCTGGACTGATGCGCCCTCGGGTGGGGTCTGGGCGGCAGCAGTGGAGGGGGCTTCGGCCGGCTCGGCCGGCGCAGTCCCAGCCGGCGGCACTGATGCGGCAGGATGGCGAGTGCAAGCCGGGAACGCGAGCACGAGAGACAGGCCCAGCAGCAGCGGGACGAGCACGTGGCGGCGCGACATGCGTGACCCTCCTGCAGTGCCACGGATGCGCTTCTCGCAGATGAGTTCGCGCGCGGTGGCAGGCGCACCTGCACAGGCTCACGGCGCGGTGAAGGGCCGCGGCGACACCTGGCGTCCCGGAAGTCCGGGTGGGAGGGGATCGCGGGGCGGAGCGCGAACGCTCCGCCCATGCCGACCATGACCTCCCGCGAGCGCGTACTCACCACTATTGAGCATCGCGAGCCGGATCGCGTGCCCCACAACCTGAGACCCTCCTCCGAACTCGTCGAGCACCTCCGCCGGCACGTGGGAGAGGTGGACCTCGCCGAGCACTTCGGCCACGATGTGCGCTACGTCGGCATCGCCCTGCCGCAGGCGCCCCCCGATGTGCCCGCGGCGGAGTGGACACCGCGCCCGAGTGCGGAGGCCGTTGCTGCCGCGGTCGAGGCCACCCGAGACCTGCAGGCGCGCGGCCTGGCCGTCTGTGGCGCCTACTGCTGCGGAGTCTTCGAGCAGGCCAAGCACTGGCTGGGTGACTACCGGACGCTGGTTGCGCCCCACGAACAGCCCGGGGAGTTTGCCCGGACGTTGGACCGCATCACCGAGTGGAAGATCGGCGTCTATGGAGCCTACGCCGCGGCCGGCGTGGACATCGTCTGGATCGGCGATGACCTCGGGACCCAGCGGTCGCTGGTGATGAGCCCCACTCAGTACCGGGAGTGGTACGGGCCCCGGCACCGGCAGATTGTTGAGCATATCCGTGCAACCAGCCCCGAGGCGAGGATCGCGTTCCACTGCTGCGGCCATGTGACGCCGCTGGTGGGAGACCTCATAGAGATCGGCATCGACGTGCTGGAGGCGGTTCAGGCCGAGACGATGGACATTGCACAACTCAAGCGGGAGTTCGGGCGCGATATCGCCTTCTGGGGCGGCGTCGGCGCGCAGAGCGTCCTGGCGCAGATTGACCCGGAGGCCGTCATGGCGGGAGTGCGTGAGANNCGGGGGGTGGGTACATTGCCGCCCCCTGCCATACCCTCACCGATGAGGTGCCCTGGCAGAGCGTCGTGGCGTTCCACGAGGCCATCCGCCGATACGGCGCGTACCCGGTCCGCGCATAGCGCGCGTTGCTCGCGAGGGCAACGGCCGGCCCCTACGCACCCGATATGAAGTCCAGCCCCGCAGCCCAGTCAACGTGCCGCACCGGCGCGTCGTGGTTGCCGTCGGGTATCTCCTCGTATTCGACCCTGCGCCCGAGTCCTCGCAGTCTCTCGGCCAGTTGTCGCGTCCAGCCGACGGGGATCAGCGCGTCGGCCGAGCCGTGGGACAACTGCACCGGCATGCTCAGCCGCTCGGCATGGCGTAGCACCGACCTCGCGCGGAGTTGCTCCCGCAACTCATGGCCGTCGGTGGTGTAGTGGATGCGGATGGCGTCGCTGATGTTGCGCAGTGTGGCGTTCTCATCCGCGCCCGCGAGCGCCCAGTCGTAATAGGCCTCGATGTCCGCGGCAGGGCAGCGTGCCATCACCCCCGCAAACAGCTCCGGTTGGCGCATGGCCAGGATGAGCACGGAGGTCCCGCCCATCGAGCCGCCCTGCAGGTAGATCGGCACGTCCGGCCATTGCTGCCTCAGCACGCCGACCAGGTCCACCATCCCCGCCTCGCCCAGCGGCCCCATCCACGAGTTGCCGCCATACCAGGCCGTGACATAGACCCAGTTGCGGCGCAGGCATTCGCGCCGGAGCTTGCCGAAGGCGTCTTCATAGATGCCTTCGGTCATCATCTGCGTCTCGTCGCCATAGTGGCCGTGGAGGTTGAGCAGAATGCCCTCCGCGGGGCCGGGCGAGTCCTGTACGAGGTAGGGCCACTTCGAGCCATCGAGTGTGCAGTTGAGTGTCTCTCGACGCGGAGGCGGGAGCGCCTCCGCCGCGGCGAGGGTCGCAGCCAGGATCAGGACACCCAGCAGTAAGAGCAGTTGCATAGTGGTTCCCTTTGGCGTGGCGTTGATTCTCGTGTGCCCCGGAGCGTTGTTGGCTTCGCCGCGGGGCGGCGGAGTCCCTCCGGCTTCGGGGCTGTACCGAAGTCTCAGGG
>DPJP01000084.1:2149-6056 GCA_003542955.1 Armatimonadota bacterium | reverse complement strand
GTGACGCTGCACACGACGCAGTCCCGCTCCCCCGGCTGCCTTGTGTATCACTCCGCCGCCCCCATCACCCCTGACGCCCAGAAGATCGCGTTGCGGACCATCCGCCGGGTCTCGGCACTGCCCTCGGGGTGCGCGCTGAAGGCCACCACGCGGCCCTTCCCGTACTCGCGCGCTACCGCGCACACATACGGTGGCTTGCCGACCTTGTAGACGAGGATGTCCTCGGTCTCTTCCCCCGGCTGTATGAGCGGCCCGTTGGCGTGGGCCAGGGCGATCTGTCGCAGTGGATGATAGCCCTCCGTCACGGGATGTTCATGCAGGTAGACCTCCACCTGCCCGCGCTCGCGGAAGGGGTAGAACTCCCGCTCGATGAGCTTGTAGGTCCCCGCCGCGTAGCACCCGGCGCAGATGCCGACGAAGCCGCCTCCATCCTGCAGGTACTGCCGCAGCGCCTCTGCGCCCGCCTCGGTCAGATCGAAGCCGCCCCCGCCGGGGAACAACAGCACATCGTACCGGCTCAGGTCGGTGTTCTCGATTTGTTTCTCATCGATGCGGTCGGGCACAGGCAGGCCGTAGCTTTCGCCGAACACCTCGTCCTTCCAGCCGCCGATCGTGCGCCCGACCACCATCGCCATCTTCTTCTCACTCCGAAACTGCTCCATTCGCCGCGTGGCCTCGGCATCATCGGCGGTTACGCGCGCGGCAACAGCGGCGATCCTGTCGCGTCCCGTGGCGGCCGCCTCATAGAGCGCGAAGACCTGCATCTCGCTGAGCGCGCGGTTGTAGATGGCTACCTCGTCGATGAGCGCGTTTGTGTTGGTGGCTTCCTGCGCCGACTTCGCGCCGAGGCGCAGCACCGTCGGCCTCTCGACTTCCTGGAAGTCCATGTATGCCCGCACGACGCCGTTGCAGTAGATGCGCAGGTTCCACAGATCGCGGTCGGTGTGATCCCAGGTCACGCAGATGTGGTTCCACTCATTGCCCTTGCTGGCGAAGTCGGCGTGGCAGTTGGTCTGCTTGCCGCCGCATGTGAGCAACGCGCGCGGGCCGCAGTGGGTCTGGGCGAAGTTGACCTCCACGACCTGCTTCCCGTCGGCATCGAACAACTGCAGGTAGCAGTGGTCCTCGAGGTCCTTGTTCTCGAAGGCCGGCTTCACCCAAAGCTCGATGGTCGCCGACTTCGGGTAGATGGCGGGGATGTCGTGGTACTCGACCCAGTCGCCTTCGCCGAAGTCCGCCGCCTGCCCGGCCCTGCCCTCGACATACTCGAGGGCCTCTCCGCCAACCGGGGCGAGTATGCCGTCAGGGGTGATCGCTTCGCGGCTGCCGTCGAAGTCGATGCTGACCAGCGCCTGCAGGGGCGGCGCCTGCGCGGCGGCGCAGATCGGCAACAGCAGGACGATAGCCAGACTCGTCAAAGCATGTCGATGCATCGAGTATGCCCTCCCATGCAGATGCATTCGCACCAGCAATCCACCGGTGCGGAGCTGTCAGACGCGCACTTCGCGCTCCGGCCGATTGGCCTCGAGCACGCGGAGGAAGTTGCCGCTGAGTATCTCCTCGATATCTTCATCTGAGTAGCCCCGCTTGACGAGGCCCACGGTGTACAGCGGCCAGTTCGTCCACGCCAGGCTCCCGACGGCCGCGTCATCGGATTGGCCGGACAATGGATGGTTCTGCGCGCTCCAGTTACCCCACCAGCGGCTGTTGAACCGCGCATTCGGGTAGCCGCTGAGGCCCTCCGGCCATTGTCCCGAGTACGTGTTGTCCGTCCCGATGGCGACATGCTCGACTCCCACCACGTTGGCGATATGGTCGATGTGATCGAGCATCGTGTTAAGCGTGGCGTCGGGCCCCAGCAAACTGGGCAGCGCATTGACCCCGATCAGCCCGCCGCCGGCGGCAATCGCCCGGAGCGCCTCGTCGCTCTTGCAGCGCATGTGGTCGTAGACGGCCTTCGCGCCGGTGTGGGAGGCCATCATCGGCTTGCCGGATGCCTCCGCGGCGTCAATCGTCGTCCGCTCGCCGCTGTGTGGGATGTCGACGATGATCCCGACGCGGTTCATCTCGGCAACAAGCTCGTACCCGAGCGCACTCAGGCCCCCGTTGGCCTCCTCGGCGCATCCGTCGNNTTGTATGTCAGGTGCATGAGCCGAATGCCGAGGTTGTACCAGGTCTCGACCCAGCTCAGTTCCTCCGCAGGGTCCTCGAGCAGGCCCACGATCGGCGGGCCGTTGCAGCTCCAGACCACCGCGATGCGCCCTGCCTCACGCGCCTCGCGTATCTCGTCCGCGGAGCCCGCCTGGACCATGTACCTGCGGAGTACCCGCATGAGCTGGCGCGACATCGCCATCCGCTTGATGTCCTGCTCGCGCGACTTGCCCTCCGCGACTGTGTTGACCATCGCCTTGAGCCCGGTGGCCTGCAGCGCCAGGATGAACTCCTCGGCGGCGGCCTGGTCGTATGTGGCCGCGACGCCCCGGATCATCCCCGACTCCCAGCCGAGTTGCCGCGCGCCGATGTAGCTCTCCTTCAGTTCGTTCCAGCGCTGTGCGAAGTCGGCGCCGAACACGCTTGGCGCAAAGCCGAATGTGTCGCATGCGAGCAGGCTCTCATGGAGGGCCCACCCGTGTTCGAGCTGCTCGTCGGTGGGGCAGAGCACCTCGATACCCCGCTGCCATGCGGCCTTCATCTTCTCGTTCTCACGGCGCTCCATTCGGGTCTCACTCCCTCGGTACTGGTGGGTGACCGCGGGTACCTTCACCTTCGGCAGGTGTTGCCCCTGCCGGTGCCCTCTCCGTGTCGGCTGAGATCGTCTGCTCGGACCTCCTGCAGGTTGTCTCATGGCGGTGGGGAATGATGCGTGGATATGGCCCGCCACTGCGCAGAGGCCGGGGTCATACCCGGAAGCTTAAGTTTTCCATGNNTCAAGATTCACGGTATGACCCCCCTCGTCGGCGCCTGGTGGGCGGCCGTTCGCCGATCTGCCGTTGGTCGGTACATGCGGTGAGTGGAGGAGAGTATGAAGATCGCCTACGGGACGTATGCCACGCCGACCTTGACGCTTGAGGAGGCCATCCCGCTATTGGCAGGTATGGGCTACGAGGGCATCGAGATATGCGTCAATGCCCCGAAGCATAGGGGCGCGATGCTGGATGACTTCACGCCGGAGCGCCGAGTCGCCATCCGCTCCCAGTTGGCCGAGTATGGGCTCGGCATACCGGCGCTGTTCATGCTGGGCGGTGTCTGGACGACTGATGGGGCGGCCCACCGGGCGAACCTCGAGCGGATGCGGGTGGCGGCCCAGTTGGCGCGCGATATTGGCGCGGAGGGCACCCCGGTGCTGGCGATGGGGTTCGGCGGGCCCAGGGATGAATGGGAGCAGATTCGCGGGCGGCTGGCGGGATTACTGGGCGACTGCGTGCGGGTGGCGCGGGAGGAGGGCTTCATCCTCGCCGCCGAGGCGCACAGCGGGGCCGCGGTCGACCGCACCGAGCGCATCACGTGGCTGCTGGATGCTGTGAGTGACCCGCACGTGCGGCTGCATTTCGACATCGTCCACCTGTTCCTGGCCGGTGAGAAGATAGAAGACTCCGTTCGCGCGCTGGCGCCCTATACCGCGCACACGCACATCACCGATGCCAGACGGCACGCGGACGGCTCGCGAGAGCTGGTGCTGCTCGGGCAGGGCGAGCTTGATAGCGTGGCGTACCTGCGGGCGATGGATGCCGCCGGATGGACGGGCTTCATCACGCTCGAGGTGAGTATGATGGTCTGGGGCGCGGAGGGCTATGACCCCGTCGCCGCCGCACAGTACTCATACGACACGTTGAGCAACGCATTTGCGGAGGCCGGTGTGGTGAGGGGTTAGCACGGCCGGGGTCAGGTCTTCAGAATTCAGTTTTGC